>CAYVFT010000070.1:7630-14015 GCA_964450225.1 uncultured Crenothrix sp.
GCATAAACCTAAAAACCTCAGATGAGACATATGATGAGCGCAACGCCCGAAGCAACTACAGATAACGCATTATATGAACAAATCGGTGATGTAGCGACTTTTGATACTGCCCCTGATGTTTTTTTTCGCAAAGTACTGTCCAGATTACCGTATTAACTGTTTTTATGGAACTAAAGTAGGTATTTATACTAATTGTAAAAACGAATTGTATTCTCTACCATGAATTTGCTTCTTCCATTCAAACTGAATTTTTATCTTAATGGATTAGTGTTCAGTATGCTCCGTCTGTTGATTTAATTCTTGGGCTTGGCTGAAATTTATTGCCAATCATGATAATAATTAAAAAATGTGCAAGCCGGTATAGTCTAGTGTAATCCGATAATATTTCGGACAGGAGGTATTGCCGCTATTATTAACCAACTTTGCACATAATTCGTCAGCGCTTAAATAAGCGCAGTGAGGGGAAAGTGATAAGTAAGTTCAGTTTTAGAAAAAAAAGGACTAATAAATCCAGAACGGTTTTTCATAAGCAAGAAATCCAATCTCGGCCAGAAACTGCTGCTGCTGAAGTAGTTAAAGAAAATCGAATCCCGGATGATCCTGATACAACCGAAGAGTCCGCAGCAAGATCAAAAAACTTCGCTTTAAAATTCGCTTTTTTAAAGGACAAGCTTAAAGCGGATGCGAACTCCGCGAGGGATAACTCGACGGATACTTCTCCCCAGAATAATCAAACCGGCTCTGCTCCAGATAAAAAGAATAAAGAGCAGACAACATCCAAAAAACCGACTATTACACCTGGCTCTAATGGTGAGCACCTGCTTCAGGAAAAGTGGGGCGCACGAGACAGAGCCTTGAATTTTTACAACAAGCAAGTTCTGGATTACCTGGCGCCAAAGATGCAGGAATTTATTGCCCGTCAGGAATTTCTGTTTGTCGCCACAGCCGACCGTAACGGCGAATGCGACTGCACATCAAAATTCGGCAAACCCGGTTTTATTCGGGTGCTTAGCAATAAATATCTGATGTATCCTGAATACCGGGGCAATGGCGTATTCGCCAATAGCGGAAATATGATTGAAAATCCGCATATCGCCTTGCTGATAATTGATTTCACCAGGGATACGGTAGGCCTGCATGTTAATGGTAAAGTCAGGATTGTCGGTAACGATGAACTGCTCCAATTTTCTAATAAACTGCCAGCAGATGTAATTGAAGAAATCCATCAGGAAGGCAAAAAATGTCCCGAACGCTGGATGATGATAGAAGTTGAAGAAGCCTATATTCAATGTTCCAAGCACATCCCATTGATGAAAAAACTGGATAAAAAAATCGATTGGGGTACCGATAATGTCGCTGCAAAGGGCGGCGATTATTTTCAGCTGATGGATATCCCGCTTTATGACCGGATTGGCAGGGACAAGGCCATGGAGATAGTTGTAGACCTGTTCTACCAGAAAGTAACACAGGATGAGCTGATCGGTCATTTTTTCGACAATACTGATATGGCGAGTCTACGATTGAAGCAGAAATCATTTCTATCGATGGCTTTTGGTGGACCTTATCAATATTCCGATGCTGAACTGCGCGCTGTACATAAACCTTTAATTGAAAAATACGGGTTATCCGACAAACATTTCAACCGGTTCCTTGAAATCTTCAAAGAAACGTTAACCGAATTGAATATTTCCGCCAACGAACTGCAAGGGATAATGGAAGTCCTGGAAAGTACGCGCGACTCAGTATTAAATCGATAAGCGTATCGACATTAGCGGGTATAAAAGAAAATTACTTTTTAGTGATGTCAATATAAATACAAAATGTAAGAGCAAGGTGCGATCATGATAAAAAAAGATCACTTGGAACAGGATGATAATGCATTTTGGCGAAAAGCCTTTTTTTCCGATCACATGTCGGCACAGCCGCTACGACTTACCAGCCATGATTTAACCGCGCAACAACCGGAAAGAATCAGTGATTCCGGCGAACTGTGGTTAAAACAATTGTTTCAAGGAAGGGCTACAGAACAAAACGCCATCGACACAATGCGTGTCTACAAATCAGGAGCGGTTGTTTATGAAATCCCCTTGCAGAATCTTAAATGGAAAACAATTATCGGCCGGCATCCGGATGCCGATTTGCAGCTTGAATCTCACAGAATGGCGATGTTTCATGCGGTTATCTTGAGCAGAGACGGGAAATTCTACATTGAAAGTCTGGATGGTGACAGTGGAACCCTGATTAAAAATAAAAAACTGAAGCTCAAGACACAAGTTCAGCTCCGTGACGGAGTGCAAATAGATATTCCCGGATATCGATTGGAATTTTCCATTGCCAATGCTCCCGGCACTGTCGATGATGCCGCTCTTGAAACCGTTGAACTTAATCATATACCCGATTTTTTCTATAAAGCTCCCCCTCCACCACCCAGTCCCTTGATGATTAATCTGACCGAAAATTTGGGCCGGACAAACATCTGGAGCGAAGGCACCACTCGCCTGAAAGTTGCAGATATTATTGAAGAGACTCATGATTGCAAAACCTTTCGTTTGATTAGTGAGGAGCCACTACTGTTTTCGTATAAACCGGGGCAGTTTATTACCTTTATACTGAATATCAATGGCCAGGAAGTCAGACGTTCCTATAGCATGTCTTCTAGCCCTTCAAGACCACATTTGCTGGAAGTAACCATCAAAAGGATACCGGGCGGGCTGGTATCAAACTGGTTTTGTGATCATGTCAAATTAGGTGATGTGCTAACAGTCAAGGGACCTGCCGGAAAGTTCACCTGTTTCAATTATCCCGTCAATAAAATACTGTTTATAGGCGCCGGCAGCGGTATTACGCCAATTCTTTCGATGTGCCGCTGGATTGCGGATACTGCTTCGAACATCGATGTCAAATTACTGGCTTCATTTAAATCGCCACCGGACATTATATTTCGCAAGGAATTTGAAATGTTGTCGGCTCGTAGCCAGAGTTTCCACGTCGGAGTAACAGTAACATCCAAATGGCATGGCACAGAATTCTGGACCGGATTTACCGGGCGGGTTAACGTCCACATGCTGAATATGTTTGTTCCGGATATACATGAACGCGATATTTTTTTATGCGGCCCCGAGCCTTTTGCTGATAATGTAATAAAAATATTGCGTGATATGGATTATGACATGTCACGCTTTCATACTGAAAGTTTCGGTTCAGGACGTTCTGCACAAGAATCAGCGGATGTAGTTAAAGCTTTACAATTGAGAGGGCCGTTACATAAAGTCACTTTTACCAAATCAGGCAAAACAGTCGATACCGATGAAAATATTACGCTTCTGGAACTGGCCGAAGCTCACGGTATTGAGATCGATTACAGTTGTCGTAGCGGCACGTGTGGTGAATGCGAGGTCAAGTGTAAAGGCGATGTTAAGATTAACTCTAGCTGTGAAATCGATGCTAAAATCAGAAATGCCGGATTCATCTATGCTTGCTGTAGTACCGCCATTTCTGATCTAGAGCTTGATATATGATCCTAAAAATCGCCTACCATATTGTCATGTAGTGATGACAATGCTCACTAAGGGCTAGCTTATTTATGAGGGTTTCATGAAGCGTTTGTTATTATTTGTGATTTCTATAGTGTTGTTAAGCTATGGTCATAATGCGGCTGCACGCAAGCAGATTACAGAACCCCAGCAAAATGCACTGCAATGTGCAGCGTTCAGCCCTTATGTGGGTAAACTTAATCCCAATTATGGGGCTCATCCCTCCAAAGAATTAATCAGTGAATTACTGGACAAACTAGTTAAACAAACCCCTTTTCGCTGCATCATGACTTACGGGGTTCTTAACGGATTAGACACTATTTTTAGTGCCGCTGAAGCACGGCATATGAAAGTCATTGCTATTCTCTGGCTGGATAATGACACCGCTGTAAATTCACAATCCATTGCCAAAGGTATTGAAGTAGCCAAGGCTTTCCCGAACACCATCTTAAAACTAAGCTGTGGTTCCGAAGTGAGGACCCGACATGGCAATGCTTTAGATGGTGAAATCACACGCTGTCTAGATTCCTTGCGCAACGCCGGTGTAACTCAGCCAATTACTACGATAGATATCTGGTGGGAATGGTGTAATCGATCCTTGACATGCGCTCAGACCAGTTTTGTGTCAAAGGTTGACTGGATTGGAGCCAATATATTTCCCTGGTGGGAAAACAAGTTTTCCGGTATCCATTCCTGTATTTCAGCTGAAAAGGCAGCTGACTTTCATATTGCCCGACTTGAGGATATTAAGCGAACCTATCCCGGCAAAGAAGTTGTTGTGACTGAATTTGGCTGGCCAAACGGGCCGGAAGGCGGTACTGAAATCAACCGTAAAACCGGGCAGCACTGTGGAATTGCAAGCAAGAAAAACCAAACGTTGGTCGTTCGGTCGACATTTAAAAAACTGGCTAAAAAGAAATGGTCAGGGGTCGTATTTGAGGCGTTTTCAGAAAACTGGAAACCCACCGATGAAGGTGGCTTTGGCAGTTATTGGGGGCTTTGCCAGGGAGAACCTCCTTATAATTGTACAAAGGGATTAACTTTTCACTGATAAAACAGGACCATTGTACAGGGATTAATAAATTACCGTTTTATCAAGGTCAGTCGTTTGATAGAATAGTCTTCCGCGGTCGCATATAAATGTTGACAGAACTTATTCCCAGCAATTTTCCTCACCTTTTTGATTAGTTATGCGAACCTTGTTTTATCGCTTTAGATTATAGATTTCTGTTTTTGTTGACTTAAAATATTTACAAGCATCTATACTTATCAGCTACCATTACGACACATCCTGGATAATTCAATCGCTATTAAATAAATTAGCTTGAATTTGCTATGCAATAGTGAGTAGACACATATAACATAACCCACGAGAGACCTCCATTTTTAAATGAATATTGTGAAATCGATTCTACTTATTTTGATGCCAGTCTGGTTGTTGTTGGTGCCGGAGTCCAGTTATGGACGACATGCCGCGATAATCATCGACGCTGATAACGGTAGTGTATTGCATGAAGTAAACTCAACTCACTCATGGTATCCAGCTTCGCTCACCAAATTAATGACCCTTTACATGACATTTGAAGCGCTAGAAGCGGGCCAAATTCAACTTTACGATACCTTAAGAGCATCCTACTATGCGTCACGCCAACCCAATAGCAAGCTGGGGTTAAGGCAAGGAGAAACGTTAACGGTTCAAGACGCAATTTTAGCTCTTATCACCCGCTCTGCGAATGACGCCTCTGTCGTTTTAGCCGAACATCTAGGGGGTACAGAAGAAAGCTTTGCTGTTAAAATGACTACTAAGGCTCACGCCTTGGGCATGTATGATACTCACTTCATGAATGCGACAGGCCTTCCTCATCAATGGCAAGTAACGACTTCCCGCGACATGGCCATACTGGCATGGAAAACACAACGCAATTTTCCTAATTATTACCCGTATTTTTCTGCGCATAGCTTTAATTACAAAGGCCGTGAACTACGCGGCATCAACAAATTTACCGCCAGCTATCCCGGCGCAGAAGGCATGAAAACCGGATTTACCTGCGGGTCCGGCTACAATCTCATTTCCGCAGCCAGTCAAAATGGCAAACGCCTTATCGGCGTAATAATGGGCGGCATGACCAGTGCAGAACGCTATCAGTTAATGATTGACATGATGAATGACGGTTTTGCTAACAGATTTAGCACTTATCCAGCCAGAAATATCAATACCATGACAGCCAGTTCAGCCGGCTCGCCACCTTATCAGCTTGGTTGCGGCAATCTGGCACCCACAAATGTCGCTTCGAACTATAATGCCGTTAGTTATAGCGATCAGCCCAGACTTACCAGCAAAAGTAACCACGTCAGTAAGAGCAAAACCGCAAGCAAGTCTAAACCTTCCAGTAAGAAAAAGATTGTTAGCAAGTCCAAAACTGTAAGCAAAAGCAAGATTGCCAGCAAAACCAAACCTGCCAGTAAGAGTATCAAAAGCAAAGCCATTGCCAAGTCCAAACCGGTTAGCAAGAGCAAGATCGCAAGCAAATCCAGCAAAACCCGCTATCGTCATTCCTAGGAATATGAATTAAATCAAGAAGCTTAATACTATATTCAGCAGCTGAAAACACTTCGAGCTAATATATAAGGGAACCTCTAATAATTCAAATTTGGAAAATTGATGTTTATTAATCTCAATAACTTAGCTTTGTAAATATCATGAAAAAAGCAATTATTAGAGGTTCCCATAAGCCAGCCCTGAGTTTATCTAAGGACATGAATGACTATAAGTCATTCGATTCCTCACAGAGACATTAAATTAACAAACTCCTTAATCTATGTATTGAAAAAGATGTAGAAAATAAACCAAT
>CAYVFT010000070.1:14115-19237 GCA_964450225.1 uncultured Crenothrix sp.
AAATTAACAAACTCCTTAATCTATGTATTGAAAAAGATGTAGAAAATAAACCAATAACATGGTTTGTTATTTGGTATTACCTGTGACTGCGACCTTCAAGACAGCTGTCTAATACAAATTTCATAATCAAAAGTGTCATCAAGGTTGGATACAGCATAAAATGTTGCTGCAATTCCAAACTGCCTAAAACACCAAGCATTAAAACCCAGGGCTGAATGATGCTTTTTTGGGAAATAAACTGCATAAATCGAAAGCTTTCATCATCAATTTTATGCCGCTGACTAATAAAAAATAATGAAACAAAAGCAGTCATCAAGGCAAAATATACCGGGTAGAAAAAAAATATAGGCGAATCATTCTTAAACAAGGGTTTCCAATAAGCAAACCAGACTAACAGGGTGCTACTGGAAAAAATATCGTACCAAATTATGGACGCCAATTTTTTGAACAGACTTACCAAAATACTCGTAATAGCTACAGCTAAACCGATATATATCACTAATGGCGTTACCAGTATGCTTTGCATTGAACTGAAAACTTGTACCATAAAACACAGGGCAAGACTAAAGGCAATAAAGAGTGGCATGTCAGTCAGTATCAGCAAGGTAGTAAGATTACTAAAAGATAGCACTCTTAATTTGGACGGGGATATTATTGTTTGTACTTGATTATTAAATTTAATCGTTAAGATTAACAGAAAATCAATAAGTATTAAACTTAAGCGCTTTATTAAATACATCGAGTTTCTGCTCAATCAGCCAATTAACATTTAAGCCGTTCGTGATGAGCTTGTCAAAACATGAACGGCTTAATTTTGCAATCTTTTTTAATCCTCCCGCACCTCGACAAGCTCTGTAAGAAAATATTAAAAATTAAAGTAATTGATATAACCCATTGTTGAGAGTCTAATACCGCTGTTTATTTTCCGGTAAAAACCGCGTCAATGGCCCAATTCGTTCCCTATGACAGAATGATCAATTAGGTAACTATAGAGCGTCCAGTACACATACAGGATAATGCCAAATAATAAAATCGCTAACAAAAGCAGGACAAGATCAAACATGAGTACACTAAAACACGCCATCCATAGACCTTTATTATTGAGTAGCCTGGTCATTTCGATCTCACTTGCAGGTTGTGCATCAACGGCAACGACTGTTTCAGACCAGAATGATCCTTGGACAGGCTGGAATCGAGGTACTCAGACTTTCAATGATAATCTCGATAAGGCTATTTTAAAACCGATGGCTAAAGGCTATCAGTGGATAACCCCCGAATTTGTTGATGAAGGTATAACCAATTTTTTTAGCAACATTAACGATATTGGCGTAACTTTCAACGATTTACTACAGTTTAAACTCACGCAAAGCGGTATGGATGCAAGTCGTTTCCTGATTAATACTACGGCCGGAGTCGCCGGGTTCATTGATGTAGCAAAGATGATTGATTTGCCCAAACACAGGGAAGACTTCGGGCAAACTCTGGGATTTTGGGGGGTTCCGTCTGGCAACTATCTGGTATTGCCGTTCTTCGGACCAAGCTCACCCAGAGATACAGTTGGGCTAGTGGGTGATGCCCTGTTTAATCCACTGACTTATGTTTCTGTAATTGGGGGCGCTGCTGTCAATGCCGCTACAGCTGGCTCACGAGTACTTGATGTCACTGACAGACGAGCCAATTTAATGACGACTGAAAAAATCGTCGACGAAGGGGCTGTTGATCGTTATGACTTCATTAAAAACTCTTATGAGCAGAACCGTGATTATCTTATCCATGATGGCAACCCCCCGGAAGAGAATGATCCCGATCTGATTGACGAGAGCTCTCTAGAAGCTGACGACCTTAGTAAAGAAACGGATAGTACAAATTCAACAGCCGCTAATAAGAGTAACAACAGCACTAAGGGAACCGGAGTATCAAACTCACTGTCCGCCAATAAAAAACCTGTCCACTTTCTGGAATTAACAGCGCCCCAATAGCTCAATCAGACATGAAGAAAATACCTTATCCCGATAACTGGAGCGATATAGACACTAATCTCTATAACCGTTCAGTCAAGATATTTAATTCCGTCAGAAAAATGCTCGGCGTCAAAATCATACTTCACGCCGGTACCCAAATAGAACAAGGTGATATTTTTTTATTTAACCATTTCTCCCGCTTTGAAACATTTATCCCGCAATTCCTGATATTTGAACAAACCGGGGCTTACAGCTGCGCCATCGCTTCGGGAGAATTCTTTGAAGAAGATACCGCACTGGCGAGATACCTCAAAAGCGTTGGTGTATTTCCACACGACCATGATCGGCTGTTCCCTTTGCTTGCTAGCCAGATTTTGCGTGGACGCAAGGTGATTATTTTTCCGGAAGGCGAAATGGTCAAAGATCGCGATGTTATAGATGATAAGGGCCATTACAGTATTTACTCCAGAATCACCGGACAGCGCCGTAAACTTCACACTGGTGCGGCAGTTCTGGCTCAGGGCATAGAAATTTTCAAGACCATAATCCGTCAAGCTTTTGCTGATAAAAATCAAGCTCAACTGTTACGCTGGAAAGAGGAATTGCAACTCGACACTCTCGATCAATTACTCACCTCAGCGTTAAAACCGACGCTGATTATCCCATCAAATATTACCTTTTATCCGATTCGCTCTTCAGAAAACCTTTTATTAACCGGGGTTGAGCTTTTTGATAAAAATTTAAGCAGACGTGAGACAGAAGAACTGCTGGTTGAAGGCAACATCATACTCAAGAATACCGACATGGATATTCGTATGGGGACCCCCATAGCTCCCCGTAAAGTCTCGCACTGGTGGAACCGGTATCTGCTTAATGCAGTTACTTCCGATTATAATACCCTAGATGAAATTTTTGCCTTACATTCACCCGGTAAAAACTTCAAACAAAAAATCCTGGCTGCGAATTTAAAAAAAAGCGCCATTGCGATACGCGATCAATACATGATAGAAATCTATGCGAATGTCACGATTAATCTAAGCCATCTCGCCTCAACGCTAATCATGTATTACATAGAAAGTGGTCAGACGCAAATCAAGTGCCAATGTTTTTTTACCACCCTATATATCGCAGTCAAGCATTTACAAAAAAATGGCAAAATCAATCTCCATAAGAGCCTGCTTAACCCTATGGAGTACAGCGATTTGATGTCGGGAACCAGCAAGCGCTTTGCAATGTTCATTTGTATGGCAAAAACCACTGACCTCATAATTGAACATAAGGACTCTTATCAGTTTTTACCCAAACTTCTGGAAGCGCAAGACTTCGATACGATCAGATTGAAAAATCTGATTGCCGTTTACCATAACGAAGCAGAACCTATAAAAGCGATTCGAACGCTTATGATTCAAGCCCTGGACGAATGCGAGAAAATATCCGATAAACAACTGGCCGCCTGGTTTTTTGAAGATGAATGTCGCGATTTGATTTGGGAGCGGCATGCCTATACCAAACTCCGTTTTGACGATATCAATGAGCATGAAACTGCCACAGCCGATGCCTCGCCTTTTTTTCTTAAACCCGAAGAGGACAATGGCATCGGCGTATTGCTCATTCATGGTCTGCTTGCCAGTCCCGCAGAATTAAGGGACTATGGTGAATATCTCGTCCAACAGGGCTATACGGTTATGGGCGTGCGTTTAAAAGGACACGGCTCATCACCTCATGCCTTACGCAACCAAACCTGGGAAGACTGGTACGGCTCAGTTCTGAGGGGTTTCAATATTCTCAAGGCTCATTGTAAACAAATCTTCGTCAGCGGATTTTCTACCGGCGGCGCTCTTGCGCTTAAGCTGGCTTCTGAAGAATACCCGGAAATAATAGGCATATGTGCCGTTGCCGTGCCGGTAAAATTCATTAATCCCGCTTTTATGCTGGTAACTTTGTTACATGGAGTCAACAACCTGGTAGATTGGTTTTCATCATACGAGGGCGTTAAACCTTTTATTGATAATTTCTCCGAACATCCAGCCATCAATTACCGGCATGTGCCTGTCAAAAGTTTGTATGAATTAAGGCGATTAATTCATGATATGGATGATTTTTTACCGCTTTGTAACATTCCTGTACTCATCTTACACGGTCAACACGACCCTATAGTCTCTATAACTAGCGCATCGGAAGTAATGGACAAACTGAATACCAAAATCAAGCATCTCAAGATTATTGACTCAGACCGTCACGGTATTTTAATGGAAAATATCGGTGGAACATGGAGCATAATTAATGACTTTATGATTCGCTGCACTAATGAAACGAAAAGCTTAAGTGTTAGCCTGCCAATTGATATCCCAGACGAAAAGAACTTACCACTTATGGTTTGTGGATGCGATCATCCTCAGGATTCAGCTTCACAAAGATAAACGATTGATGCACTGGCAATCAAGCCCGTGTTAACAAGATCATCCTTTTTCAGTTTCATTTCAGCTTTATGCGATAGCATCGCAATTTACTATCAAATTAGGAGTACAAAATGAAATCACAAGAGTTAATTAAAGTGTGGGATCTTCCACTTAGAATTTTCCACTGGCTGCTGGTTGCCGGATTCTTTGTCGCTTACCTGACTGAAGATGAATTATTGACCATACATGTTTGGGCCGGTTATCTGGTATTTGCTTTACTGCTGTTCAGATTAGTCTGGGGATTTTCAGGCAATGCCTACGCCCGTTTCTCAAATTTTTTATGTAGCCCTGTTAAGTCAGTTATCTATGTTAAAGATGTTATCGCCTTAAAAGCTAAACGTTACCTAGGCCATAACCCGGCCGGTGCCGCCATGATTGTGTTATTACTGATCAGTCTAATGATTACTTCCATCACGGGATTTGCTGTCTACGGCGCTGATCAGGGAGCAGGACCATTAGCCAATTTAGTGGGACCAAGTTATGAAAAAGTTTGGGAAGAAGTGCATGAATTCTTTGCCAACTTGACTCTGGTACTGGTGTTTGTACATATCGGCGGGGTAATCGTTGAAAGCTTTATACACCGGGAAAATCTGGCAAAAGCAATGTGGAACGGTTACAAAAAACCTGAATAAGTCAAGTTACGTTCCGTCAATTCGACCTACTATTGATTTTCCGCAACCGAAACCGCGCAGATTATCTTAG
>CAYVFT010000071.1:0-19172 GCA_964450225.1 uncultured Crenothrix sp.
TTGCTTCTCGTCAAAAATCGCGTGACATGGGGGTATTTTTAGAGATGCCCTTAAGGCTTCATTCCTGTTCAGGCTGTTTAACCGGATTAAATAAGAGGTCAAGCGCTTGATGCACTTCATCAATACCGGTTTTTTTCAATGCTGAAAATAATTGTATCGTCAGTGGGAAGTTAATATCCTTAAGCTCTCTTTGAACCTGTAATAAAGTATTTTTAGCCGCTCCATAAGTCAATTTATCGGCTTTGGTTAACAATATATGCAACGACAAACCGGTGTGCTGACACCATTCAACCATCTGCCAATCGAATTCGGTCAAAGGATGACGCACATCCATTACCAAAATAATTGCACATAATGATTTGCGTCTGGTTAAATAGCTTTCCATTAACTCATGCCACTTTTTTTTCACCGCCACAGGTACTTTGGCATAACCATAACCTGGTAAATCAACAAACCTTTGCTGGGCATTAATTTCGAAAAAATTGAGCATCTGGGTTCTGCCTGGCGTTTTACTGATTCTGGCTAATGCGTTTTGTCGGGTCACGGTATTAATGGCACTCGATTTTCCTGCATTTGAACGGCCTGCGAATGCCACTTCCCTGCCCTGATCTTCAGGGGTATGCTTAAGATCAGGTGAACTATTGATAAATTTTGCTTGATGATAAACTGGGTTCATCGTTGCCTCGCTTAAGATTACTAATTAGGGTAGAATCTGGCTACAAAGAGCAGCCTGCTTACATAAATTAAAGGCTACCATAAAATAACTAATTTATTCCAAAAGGGGACCCGATGAAAAAAAATTTGCTGGCACTTTCACTAGCCTTGGCGTTTACCAGTACTTCAGGTATTTTACATGCAGAAGGCAATATTAATGCAGGAAAAGACAAGGCGGCTGTCTGTGCCAGTTGCCACGGAGACAATGGTAATAGCATGGTGTCAACATTCCCCAAGCTTGCACAGCAGCATTCTTCTTACCTGATAAAACAGTTAAAAGCCTTCAAAAGCGGCACGCGTAAAAATCCCATGATGTCCTCTATCGCTATGGGATTAACTGATGAAGATATGGTTGATATCGCCGATTACTATGCAGAACAAAAAATTTCGGCAAACGAACTTCCGGTTTTAGATGACGAAGACGAAACACCTGCTGCAACAGAAAACGTGAAGAAAGCTGACGTTCAGGCTATTATTGCCCAAGGCAGCGACCTCTATCGCAACGGCGACCTGACCCGTGAAGTCTCGGCCTGTATCGCCTGTCATGGCCCTTTTGGCGAAGGCAACAAACCCGCGGCATTTCCGGTGTTAAAATCTCAGCATGCCGATTACTTAATTAAAACCCTCACCGATTTTAAAACTGGCGAACGCAGTAATAATCCTGAAAACATGATGCACATGATTGCCAAAAAAATGACTAATGAAGAAATTAAAGCCGTTTCTTATCGTATTTCGATGATGAAATAAGTTAAAAACACGGGGCCTTTATTTTCCTTACCGATTAATATCTGAACAACATTCTCATCGAGAGCGAAATCATGCTAAAAAAAATAACTCAAACTGTTTTGCTATTCATTTTATTTTCCTGTTCTTTTCTATTGCAAGCAGAACAAGCCGGCTATGAAACACTTTCAGTCCCTCAGCCTACACAAAACCCGGATAAAGTAGAAGTTATTGAATTCTTCTGGTACGGCTGTCCCCATTGCTACGACTTTGAGCCTTTACTCGAAGAATGGCTAAAAAATAAGCCAAAAAATGTTGAATTTATCCGCCAACCGGCTGCTTTCAGTGAGCTCTGGAGCAAACATGCCAAAGCTTATTACACTGCCGAAGCACTGGGTGTTCTAGATAAGGTACATGCTGATTTCTTTAATGCCATACAAATCAAAAAAGAAGCTCTTGATACTGAAGAAGCGCTAGCCAAGTTTTTTGCTGCTCATGGCGTTGATGAAGCCCAATTCCATGAAGCCTACAACTCCTTTGTAGTCGATGCCAAAATGCGTCAAGCGCCTCAAATGGCAACTCGTTACGGTATAACAGGGGTTCCTGCCATCATTGTCAATGGCAAGTACAAAACCAATGGCAAGCTGGCAGGATCTCATGAAAAGATGATTGAAGTTATGAATAATCTGATCAAGCAGGAAAGCCCTGCAAAAAAATAGTAGCGAAGAAGAGGAGCAATCTAGGGATTACTCCTCTCTCCTTGGCATTACCACATCAGATCATCCGGGACTTGATAGTCAGCATAAGGGTCAACAATATTATCAGTGGCAGGGACGCTATACTCGTTATGCACGATTATGCAGGCCGGATCACGCAAGCTTATTTTTTTTGCTACTTCAGACGAAACCACTTCATAGCTATCTCCCAGTTTTACGATCGCCAACCGGCCATGAATAATTTGCTCGCGCATGGCTTCCGAAACATACAGCGTCTTAACTTTATTGTTAAAATTAAAATGATAGGCTATTCCGTCATCATCCTTGGGCAGCTTATTAAGCTCAATTAATTGTTTAACTTGCGCGATCAGGTGTTTTTGCTCTTCCTTCATCTTCCTTAACTGGTTAAGTTCCCTGTCTCTTTCAGTCTTTTCTGCTTGTGTTTTTTGAACCAGTTCTTTGGCTTCATCAACCACCGTTACATTATTCTTTCGCTGCTGTTGAGTCTGTTTGCGTTTATCGGATTTAGCGCTTTTAACCTGAGCTGTAGTCACTAAACCGGATTTTAATAATTGATCTTGTAACGATAACTTTTGTTTACTCATCACCTAACTCTCGAAAATAAGCATGCCGGATATTTTAAATCGGGTTTAGATTCAGCTCGTGCAACTGCATGTTAATAATTTTAAGCGCCGCCAGGATCGCCGCAAATACCTGATTGGAATGCACTGCGCGGGTTTTACGTAATTCACCGTCGCAATCCCAAGTAATCACGCACTCAGTCAAGGCGCTGGTATGCCCCCCTCTGGGTATCCTCACTTCGTAATCGGACAATGCCGGCAAGGTATAGTTATGCAACTTCATCACCTTGTTGATGGCATCAATAAAGGCATCAAAACCGCCATTACCGAATCCTGAAGCAATATGCTTTGTGCCCTTTACATTGACCCGGATACTGGCAGTCGATTCCAAATCAAGACCACTGGTGACCGAGCAGTTCAGCAACTTGATATGTTGATAATCCTTGCTCTCCAGCACATCGGCAATAATAAAGGGCAAGTCATCTGTAGTGATGGTCTGTTTAGAATCGCCGAGACTGACGATTCGATCCAGTACTTTTTTCTGATTCTCTTCCGAAAGATCAAGCTCCAGCTGTTCCAGATTTTTTTTCAGCGACGCCTTGCCGCTCATTTTTCCTAAAGCGTAACTTCGGGTACGGGAAAATCGTTCCGGCCCCAATCGGGTTTTATACAAGCCGCCCTTTTGATCGCCATCCGCATGAATCCCGGCGGTTTGGGTAAAGACATCAGCGCCAATAATGGGCGCATTAGCCGCGACCCGTTTTCCTGAGAAATTTTCAACCATATTGCTGATACGGACGATATGGCTCTCATCAATAGCTAGCTGCATATTCATTTTATCGCGCAAGACGACCGCGACTTCGGCAAGTGATGCATTGCCTGCCCGCTCCCCCAGACAATTAACAGTGCAATGTATTGAGCTTACGCCGGCACGCACGGCCGCCATGACATTGGCGGTTGCCAATCCGTAATCATTGTGAGGATGAAAATCAAATTGCAGCTCCGGGTAGCGATGACACATATCGCTGAGGTTGTTGAAAACCTCTTCAGGCGACAAAACACCGAGGGTATCAGGCAACATGAAATGCTGTATGCCTGAATACCGCAAGTTGTCCATTAAAGCGTAAACATAATCCGGACTGTCTTGGTAGCCATTAGACCAATCCTCCAGATAAACATTAACCTTCAGGCCTTTTTCCAGTGCATAATTAACCGTTTGCAGAATATCGCCAGTATGCTGGGATAGCGTCTTGCCCAACTGTTCACGGCAATGTTTTTCGCTGCCTTTAGTAAGTAAATTGATGACCCCGCCCCCTGTTTCCCTTATCCAGTCGACACTTTTGGTATGATCAACAAAACCAAGCACTTCAACGCAGTCTACGAAACCTTCCTGTTGAGCCCATTCGTTAATATTGGTGACCGCCTCTTTTTCACCCTGAGAGACTCGGGCAGACGCGACCTCAATTCGGTCAACCCGCAGTGACTGTAACAACGCCTTGGCAATATTGACTTTCTCAGTAGGCGTGAAGGAAACGCCTTGGGTTTGTTCACCATCACGCAAGGTGGTGTCCATCAGTTGTATATACCTGGAATCTGTGGACATACCTATAGCCTGTATTTTTTCATTGCGGATTGATTTCATTTAGTGCGAAGCCCGCATGAAACAATGTGGAATGCGGAGGAATCTGTGCCACGATTCCCCGTATTCCGTTTGTACTCAAATACGGGCTACTTGCTGTGTTCTTATTGTAAGCAGATTGATTTATAAAACACGAAGGGAAACACGGTAAAGACTTCGTATCATCTGTGTTCGTCGCGGTTTTGTGTCTTGAGTTGGACCTACATTAAACTATACCAGACTTCCGAGACCTTTAAGTCCAAAGCCAAGGATAGAGTTGCTTATGCTGCCTTTCATACTCGTCTATCTTATTAACATGTTTCAAGGTCAAACCAATGTCATCCAGGCCACTCAACAGATTCCCTTTACGAAACGGGTCTATGTCAAAAGTAAAACCATTGCCAGCAGGTGTGGTTACCTGCTGATTTTCCAGATCGACAACAAAGCGTACACCTTCGTTGGCACTGATCTCTGCCATCAGTTTATCCAACTGATTTTTGTCGACCTTTATCGCCAAGATTCCATTCTTAAAACAATTGTTATAAAAAATATCGGCATAGCTGGTAGAAATAATGGTGTTAAAACCATAATCGGCAATCGCCCATGGCGCATGTTCACGGGATGAACCGCAACCAAAATTATCACCGACCACCAAAATTCTGGCGCCTTTGAAGGCAGGCTTGTTCAGTTCAAACTCCGGGTTGTCGGTGCCGTCGTCGTTATATCTCCAGTCGTGAAATAGATGCACACCAAAGCCGCTGCGTTCCACTTTTTTTAGAAACTGCTTGGGAATAATCTGATCAGTATCAACATTGCTGCGATTCATCAAAGCAGCAATACTTTCATGTTTTTTATACGGTTCCATAATTTTTCCGATCTGCGAATTGTATTTAAGGGTTCAAGTTGCGAATATCAACAAAATGGCCTGCCGCGGCTGCCGCGGCTGCCATTGCAGGTGAGACCAGGTGAGTACGCCCACCTTTGCCCTGACGCCCTTCAAAATTACGGTTTGAAGTTGACGCACTGCGTTGGCCCTTGGTCAGTTCATCGCCATTCATCGCCAGACACATGGAACACCCTGGATCACGCCATTCCCAACCGGCATCAATAAAAATTTTATCCAAGCCCTCTTTTTCTGCCTGCTCTTTTACATGATAGGAACCGGGCACCGCAATAGCAGTAACACCCTTGGCTACTTTTGTACCTTTGGTTACTTCAGCAGCAATCCGGAAATCTTCTATACGTCCATTGGTACAAGAGCCAATGAAAACCAAATCTATGGGGATGTCGGTCATTTTGGTATTGGGTTTCAAGCCCATATAAGCCAGTGCACTTTCACAAGCTTTGCGTTTACCTTCATCATCAAAACTTTCTGGCGAAGGAACAATGCTATCGACACCTACAACCTGCTCAGGAGAAGTTCCCCAAGAAACCTGAGGGGCAATATCGGCAGCGTCAAGCGTGATTACCGCATCAAAAACTGCGCCATCATCACTGGGAAGGCTTTTCCAGTAAGCCAGGGCAAGATCCCAGTTTTTACCGGAAGGAGCAAATTCACGTCCCTTGAGATATTCGTAGGTTTTCTCGTCCGGCGCAACCAGACCTGCTCTGGCGCCGGCTTCAATGGCCATGTTGCAGAGCGTCATGCGCCCTTCCATTGATAGTTCCTTGATCGCCTCGCCCGCATATTCGATGACATAGCCAGTCCCGCCGGCTGTACCGATTTTGCCGATAATAGCCAGGGCAATATCTTTTGCAGAGGAGTATTTGGATAATTTTCCATTGACCTGAACCAGCATGGTTTTCGATTTTTTTTGTGGCAACGTCTGAGTGGCCATCACATGCTCTACTTCGGATGTACCGATACCGAACGCAAGCGCGCCAAAGGCACCATGGGTCGCTGTGTGGCTATCACCACAAACGACCACCATCCCAGGATGGACAAAACCATGCTCGGGTACAACAACATGTATCACGCCATTATTAGGGTTTGTCATATCATAAAGAACCAACCCGTTTACTCGACAGTTTTCAGCCATTACCTCGATCTGTTTTTTAGCAATGGGATCAGCAATAGGCTTGTCGCGGTTTTTGGTAGGCACACAGTGATCCATTGTGGCTAAAATACTATGAGGATTGCGTACCTTGCGGCCGGACAATCTCAGGCCTTCAAAAGCCTGAGGACTGGTCACCTCATGCATAAGATGACGATCAACATAAAGCAAGGGAGCCTGACCAGCCTCGTCAACTACGAGGTGGCTATCCCAAATCTTTTCGTACATGGTTTTTTTCATTGTGTATTCCTAGCTTTCATACAGACTCACTTTTGAGTGTATGGCTTGTTACTGGTTTAATCTGACAGCATAATAAAATTATGCAATATGACCATTATCTCTCAGAATAGTTCTAGTTTGCAATTCAAGCGGCTCCGTTTCCATAGTGAACAGTGCATGAACAGCATCCGTTTTCTCCAAAACCAGACTATTAGTCATGAGTTCCATCGAAGGATCGGATACCCAAAAGCCATAACCAGAGAAATATCCTGAAAACTATAATAAAGTTATGATTGTTGATTTATGCACTGAGTTAAGCATTCAATTCCAAAGCATCATTTTCAATAATGACTAACTTTTCCGACTCAATTCCCAGTAACAACTTGCCTTTTAACAATCCGATTAATTCTCTGCCAGCCATAGTAAATCTCCAGCCGTGCAATATTGGACATTCGTCATCGTCATTGAACAGCAGCACTTCAAGATCTTTACGTGAAGCAAGAATTGTTGGGTTTAAAGAGTTTTCTTCTGCGCGGATTCTTACCAATGCCGTCAAAATATCCAATATAGCTTCCTGTTGCTGGTTTTTTTTAGTCGGCCGGTCTTTTTCATTCAAAGGAAGAGGGGCCCGGTTTTTGGCAGTAGTGATTAGTTGACACAGTTCCTGTCCATAACGATTAACTGCACGCTCGTTAATACCTCTCACATTAGCTAATTCCTCAACTGTTTCGGGTTGCAGCTTGGCCATATCAAAAAGTAATTCGTCACGCAACAACCAGCTTTTGGGGCGATCCTCGGATTGAGCGGTTTTTTCTCGCCATTGCGCCAGAGTTTGAATAATGGACAGCTGTTTCCCGGTAAGTTTGTTTTTGCCTTTAATTTTAAACCAGGCTTGTTCGGGTGCTACAGTATAAAGTGCAGGATTTTCCAGTTCGGCAAAGTCTTGTTTTAGCCAATCAATCCTTCCCAATTCCGTCAATTTTTGAACCATGATTTGATAAATCTGACACAAATAAATGACATCATCGGCAGCATATTCAATTTGAGCTTCGGTCAATGGCCGTTTGCTCCAATCAGCACGGGTGTGAGCTTTGTTCAAATTAATGCTTAACAAGCTGGAAACCAGCATGGCATAACCCGGATTATCCTGAAAACCCAGCAACGGTGCAGCAACTTGGGTGTCAAAAATCGGTGAGGGCAGTTTGCCGGTCAATTGATAAAATATTTCCAAATCTTGCCGGCAGGAATGAAATACTTTGACAATAGCAGGGTTGTATATTGCATCAAAAAGCTCATCAAGCTTTGGTAAGGCTATCGGATCAATACAGACTACCCATTGGGGTGTCGCTATTTGCAACAGGCAAAATTTTGGATAATAGGTTTTCTCACGTAGAAACTCGGTGTCAAGCGCCAGCCAGGGTTCTTTCTTTATCTGTTCGCACAGCTTAGCCAGCTGATCAGGTGTGTTTATATATTGAATAGTTGTCATAGGCTTAAACAAACAGTTATTAAAATTAGCCGGAAATCATAGACTTACTCATCATAAATCAATGACTGTAGAAGGTAAGAATTACATGGCCAATACGTCCAAACCCGCATTAAATGGAACCATCTGCACTTCGCTTTGCTGACTATGCATTAGCCCTGAAAAATCAAATAATTTCCTATCGGCAAGCTGTGAAGGCGCAACGTTCTGCAGACTGGTAAATATGGTTTCCAGGCGCCCGGGGAATTGCTTATCCCAACTCTTTAACATGACTTTCATGGCCTGTCTTTGCAGGTTTGCCTGAGATCCACACAAATTACACGGGATAATAGGAAAATTTTTGAATGCAGCAAAACGCTCTATTTCTTTCTCCCGAGTGTAAGCCAATGGCCGGATAACAATATTTTTTCCATCGTCACTCAATAACTTGGGCGGCATGGCTTTAAGTTTTCCGCCATAAAAAATATTCAGAAAAAACGTCTCGAGTATGTCATCACGATGATGTCCTAAAGCTATTTTGCTAACACCGTTGGCTTCGGCATACCCGTACAATGTTCCACGTCTTAAGCGCGAGCACAGCCCACAAGTGGTATTGCCTTCAGGAATAACACGCTTAACGACGCTGTAAGTATCTTTTTCGATAATATGATAAGGCACTCCCAAAGATTCAAGATAGGCGGGTAAAACATGTTCAGGAAAGCCGGGTTGTTTTTGATCAAGGTTGACCGCTATCAGCTCAAAATCAACAGGTGCGGTTTTCTGTAAATTCATCAGGATATCTAATAGCGTAAAGGAATCTTTACCACCTGATAAACACACCATGACCTTATCGCCATTCTCGATCATGTTATAGTCGGCAATCGCATCACCGACACTATGCCGTAAACGTTTTTGTAATTTATTAAATTGGACTCTGGATTTTTGCTTTGGATCTGACATGGTCAGAATTGTATTAGGTGATGAAGGAGAAAAGAAAAATCGGGGTTCATCTTCTGCTGAACCCCGGCAAGAAAGGCGTTCGGCGTTCGGCGTTAGCCGTTATAACGCTGAAAAATTAATGTCGCATTAGTGCCGCCAAAACCAAAACTGTTCGACATGATGGTATTTAACGTAACGTTATCTTTACGCTCACGAACAATGGGTATGCCCTCAGCGCCTGGATCAAGCTGAGTAATATTCGCCGAAGCGCTGAGGAAGTTCTCTTCCATCATCAGCAGTGAATAAATCGCCTCATTTACACCAGCAGCGCCTAAAGCATGTCCTGTTAGTGACTTAGTGGAACTGACCCTAGGCACATTGTCTTTACCAAACACGGTACGCAAGGCTTCCAATTCTTTGGTATCACCAACTGGCGTACTGGTACCATGCGCATTGATATAATCAATTTTGTTATCTACTGTAGCCATAGCCAGCTGCATACAACGCACAGCACCTTCGCCTGAAGGTTGAACCATATCATAACCATCAGAGGTTGCGCCGTAGCCGACCAGTTCAGCGTATATTTTGGCGCCACGCGCTTTGGCATGTTCCAGTTCCTCAATAACTAAAACACCACCACCTCCGGAAATAACAAAACCATCGCGGGTCTGATCATATGGTCTGGAGGCTGTAGTGGGGTTATCATTATATTTTGAAGATAATGCACCCATCGCATCAAATAACACCGACATGGTCCAGTGAACTTCTTCACCGCCACCAGCAAACACTATATCCTGTTTGCCCATCTGGATTAACTCCATGGCATGACCAATACAGTGGGAGCTAGTCGCACATGCCGAGCTAATGGTGTAATTTACACCTTTAATTTTAAAGGGTGTTGCCAGACAAGCCGTATTGGTGCTGGACATGCTTCTCGGCACCATATAAGGCCCAACCTTTTTAACACCTTTTTCACGCAATATATCTGCCGCATCAACAATATTTGATGTTGACGGACCGCCAGACCCCATGACTAGGCCGGTTCTAATGTTAGAGACTTCTGTCTCATTCAAACCTGAATCTTCAATTGCCTGTTGCATGGCAATATAGTTAAACGCGGCACCGTCACCCATAAAGCGTTTAATTTTACGGTCAATGAATGCATCCAGGTCTATGTTAATGGGTCCATGTACATGACTGCGAAAACCCAAGTCCTCATAAACCTTTGCAAAAGTAATTCCTGAACGACCTTGTTTTAGGGAATCGACCACCTCATTTCGGTTATTCCCTATACTGGAAACAATGCCTAAACCGGTTACCACGACTCTTTTCATTGATAGCGCCCCTAAAAATCTTCTGTAGAAGTAAATAAACCAACACGCAAATCGGTAGCTTCGTAAATGACTTTGCCATCGACGTCCATGGTAGCATCAGCGATACCCATAACCAACTTTCGCATAATTACTCTTTTTAAATTAATGTGATAAGTCACTTTTTTTGCGGTTGGCAGTACTTGACCGGTAAATTTCACTTCACCCACGCCCAATGCCCTGCCTTTACCAGGACCACCCAACCAACACATATAAAAACCAACCAGTTGCCACATAGCATCGAGCCCCAGACACCCCGGCATGACCGGGTCGCCCTGAAAATGACAGGCAAAGAACCATAAATCGGGAGTTATATCCAGCTCAGCTATGATCTCGCCCTTTCCGTATGTCCCACCTTCATCCGATATATAGGTAATACGATCCATCATCAGCATATTTGGAAGGGGTAATTGCGCGTTTTTAGGCCCATATAATTCCCCCTTGCCGGACTTCAATAGTTCTTCGCGCGTAAAACTATGCTGTTTCTCCATACTTTTCGTATACCTTGGTCATTATTCTTGTAATCCGATATTATCTAACAGACACTGAAAAAAATCAGCTCAATTTTTAGTAGGGTCTCACCTCAAACAGCAATTTTGTCATTTTTAATGCATTTCTTTGTATTCTTTGTTGATAAATGATGGCGTAAGATAAAACTGAGGTTACATATTTTCTGGTTTCTTTGAATGGGATTGTTTCTATCCAGACATCAGCGGGCACTGATTTAAGATTCGGTAACCATTTGACTACCCGGTTTGGTCCTGCATTGTAAGCCGCCGTAGCTAGTGCAACATGTCCATTAAACCTGTTCAATAATTGTTTATAGTAAAAAGAGCCATACCTGATATTAAGATCCGGGTTATACAAGCTATTTTCTGCTTGCCAGGGTTCATTAAGACTGTGTGCTATAAGCTGCCCGGTTTCCGGCATAATTTGCATTAATCCAAGCGCCCCCACTGCTGACCGGGCATTCTTATCCAGCATACTTTCCTGACGAATCAGGCCTAAAATAATAGCTGGATCAAGATCTTGCCAATTAGCATTGTATTGCACCTGACTCAGATAATTTACAGGAAATCGCAATGCCAAATCATCCCAATAATCAGCTTTAACCAGAGTAATAATAGCAATCTGATCCCATTGCCACTGCTGGGCTAATTTAGCTGCAATCATAAGTTGTTCTTTTGATAATTTTTTTACTGTAAACCACCATTGCCTCTTTGCCTCCGCTTCGCGTTTCAAGATTGTAAGCTCTTGAATGGCTTTAAAATCAGTTTTTTGAGCAAGTGATTCGAGCGCATTGCCAGTCAGAAAAACAGGTTTATCGGCAAAGGAATACGGTTTATTGACAGCATCTGCTGCCATAAAACCATAAAAACTTCTGTCTTCCGAAAGCCTGTTTAAAATCAACTGCCCTTGCTGCACATTTCCTGTTTCGATCAAAGATCGAGCTTGCCAGTATTGCCATTGTGGTTCTTGTAATTCTTCAGTTGTTAGACTAGTCAGTGCATGCGCTACATGCTGCCAGTTTTGTTCGAGCAAAGCGGCTCTGACTTTCCATTCCCTTACTTCTGCATCAACTGTAACCAACTGATTCAGACGGTCATATGCCCGGTTATCACGCGCACGTGCCAAAGCAAGAGCGAGCCTGCGTTCAAGTTTTTGAACAGTATCTTTATTTATAATGAAATTGCGTTTTTTGGTATCCCAGATAGTAATGGCTAAATCCAGATCCGATTTGGCCATTCTATCCACTCCATGTGCAAAAATGCGACCCAACCGTTCATTGCCGCTTATAAATTTATTGTCCTCAATAAGTGCAGGTCTTTCATGTACCTGCAACCAAACTTCGGCAACATCCTGATCTGGTTTATTCAGCAAATGCTGTAAATAGCTTGCTAATGCTCCATTATCTTTTTCTAACGCTAATTCAAAGCGTTGCCAAATCAAATCAGGCGTAAAAACAGGCGATAGCGCCAATACCGATAACAAGGCATCGCATTCTTCAGGCAGCGATTCTCCAACAAGCCATAAACGTTTTGCTTCGTTCAAAGCCAGCTGTTGATTACCTACCTTATAATTTGCCCAATAATACTGACATTCAAGTACGGTACTTTCGCTATCTTGATAATAGTGAAGAAAGTCCGCCCAGCGTTCATTATTTGCGAGGTAAGACAGCCATTTTGAACGTAACAAATCAGCATAGCGAGTATCTTTATACGCTGACAAAAAAGTCAGGATTTTATCGGTTTGCGGTAAATTATTTTTCAACCACTGGTACTGCAAATAGGGGTAAAGCGGATAATCTGCCAACGTTGAAATAAGGTACAAAAACGCGCTCTCATCGCCCTGTTCAACCAGACTTTCCGCCAACAAAAAATTCTGTCTTTGCTGTTCCAGCGTATTGCTTAAAACTGCGCTGGAAAAAAAGACCAGACTACATAATAACAATCTTCCGGGCATGCATTTCATTTTCATAACTGTAACTATTTTCACCTTACATGATCCAACATATTATCCTGATTTTATATGGATGATAAAATCTCGATTTACCCCTCATTCTGATGGTACTATTTTTTAAATTAATGACTTATTAAGCACGAATTATGTCCAAATTTTTTAGAAAATTTCTCGGCTTCATTTTGCTTCTGACGACAATTGGACTTGCGACCTGCCAATCTTTAATCAAGGCAGAGCCCAGTACAACACAATCAAGCAACACGAACAAATCAAATCGGCTTTGAGTAAACTTACGTATGCTATTGGCTGGTAGTATTATCAAAGGGGTGAAAAATGAATAGTCCAAATATTTTTAGACAGCCCAAACTATTTAAAAAAAAAATCAGTGGCTGGTTTGGCAGTACTGGCTTGCTGTTATATGTGTTGCCACTTTTAGCCATCCCTGCAACGATTAAAGCATTTATCACTGGCAATTTGGCTGGCATTATTATCAACGCGAGTGGCTATGCCTTGTTTTTGTTTGCAGCTAGTTTATTGCGTCGAGGTTTGATAGCAGAAGCTACATACCATGAAAAGCGTGTTACTCACGCTCCAAAGTGGCCATTAAAAACCTGTGCTGCAATAGTAGTTGCACTAACTACTTTTTATATGGCCTGGCAAGGCGCGCAAAATACTTTCTGGGTAGCCATCGCTTTCGGCTTCGGCGCTTTATTGGGCATGTATTTAAGTTATGGTTTTGATCCACGAGCAGAAAAAACGGTAACAGGTGCTCACGGTTACAGCACGGAAGAAATCTCCAAGACAATCAATGAAGCAGAAAACGTTATCTTGAGTATAGAAAATGCGAATCACCACATTCGTAATGTCGAGTTTAATGACCGGATCGATCGCATCTGTGAAACCGCCAGAAGTATTTTGGTTGAACTTGAAGCCAATCCAGCAACTATAAGAAGGGCAAGAAAATTCTTACTAGTCTATCTTGACGGCGCCAGCAAGGTAACTGCGGGTTATGCCAGCACTCATCAGCAGGTCACATCCCGTGAATTGGAGAAAAATTTTCGTAATTTGCTGGATAGTATTGAAACCGTATTCAAAGAGCAGAAAGACAAACTATTAGAGGAAGATCTTTTTGATCTTGATGTTCAAATGGAAGTTTTGGCAAATCAACTTAAAAACGAAGGTGTTGTTTAATTTTGCTCACACTCAGGAAAACAAATTATGAATGAAAAACACATAGCGGAAACTGTCAATCAGGAAATGCAGAATACAGTAGCATCCGAAGTTACTCAAACAAGGCCTGCGCCAATACCTTCAGAATCAACACAGCAAAATGCTGTTGTTAATAACATAGCGCCTGATGTTCCTGCTGATTTATCAAGCACTTCTGTATCACTCGCCGAGGACCGGGCAAAAATTGGTCAGTTAATGGCAGAAATCAATATGACTGATACAAAATCCATATTATTTTTCGGCAGTAAAGCTCAAGAACAGCTCACTGTTATTTCAGATAAAATGCTTGATGGTGTAAAAAACAAAGATGCCGGTCCAGTCGGCCACGATCTTAATGACATGGTTGCAACGATACGAGGCTTTGATATTGATGAACTCGACCCCACCCAAAAACCCGGTTTTTTTTCCAGACTATTAGGCAAAACAAAACCGGTAGTGAAATTTCTTCAGCAATATGAAGAAGTAAGGAAGCAGATAGATGGCATAACCGATAAGCTTGAAATACACAAGACTACATTGTTAAAAGATATTACATCCCTGGACCGGCTTTACGCGGCCAATCTGGAATACTTTCATGCTTTGGAGACCTATATTGCGGCGGGCGAAGAACAACTCAAACAACTCGATGAAAATATAATTCCGGAAAAAGCCCAACTTGCCGAAAACAGTGCGGAAATGATATTAACGCAAGAATTGCGGGACTTACGTTCGGCACGGGATGATCTGGAACGGCGCGTGCATGATTTACGCTTAACCCGCCAAGTTGCCATGCAAAGCTTGCCGGGCATACGCCTGGTTCAGGAAAACGATAAGGGCTTGGTCAATAAAATTAACTCTACCATTGTCAACACCATCCCACTCTGGCGTCAGCAGCTGGCTACTGCCGTCACTATTTACCGATCAGCACAAGCAGCCGACACGATCAAGGCAGCCACTGATTTGACCAATCAATTATTGCAAAGCAATGCCGAAACGCTTAAACAGGCCAATGCAGAAACACGCAAACAAATTGAGCGCGGGGTCTTCGATATTGAAACCATTAAAAAAGCCAATCAGCTATTGATTGAAACCATACAAGAGAGTCTGCAAATTGCCGATCAGGGAAAAAAGGCACGTTCAGAGGCGTTAGTACAGCTGCAGGAGTGTGAAACACAGTTACGCAAAACGCTGGCTTCTGCTTAAATTTTCACAGCCCGGCTGGCCGGGCTTTAACCTGACAAATGACCCTGCTCTGGCGAGGCAATGTCGGACTAAAGCCTGACTTAATGCTTTAAGGAATTACAAAGAACCAAAATAGGCAGCTAATGCTTTCATATCATCTTCGGAAAGACTACCCGCAATCGCCTGCATGTGCCCGTTTTTACGCACACCTTCCTTAAAACTGCTTAATTGTTTTACCAGATAGTCGGGATGCTGACCAGCAAGCCTTGGAAATTGGCCATTTCCTTCAGCTTTTGACCCATGGCATCCTAAACACATAGTGGCTTTGATTTGACCTGATTTTGCCAAATTCGGATCGCCTCCCGCGCTAACAGCTGGTTGACTGGAATAATAAGCGGCTAAATTATTAATATCGTCATCACTCAGGTTGGCAGCCATGGATTGCATCATGGGATTTTCACGTGTTCCCGTTTTGAATGCATTAAGTTGATTGATTATATATGCCGATTGTTGAGCCGCTATATTTGGCCATTGAGCACTACTGCTTTTACCCTTGGGGCCATGACAACCCATACAATTGGCGGATTTTTGTTCGCCAGCGACTATATCAGCGGCTGAAACAGGTGCTACCCAGAAACAGGTTAACAACACAGATACCGAAAGGGAGGATTTTAGTACGTACATGGTTCACACCTCTAGCAGAAGAATTAAACGATAAATGACCATTTTTCCAGGTAAACTTTGAAAGCCGCTACCTGGCGATTTCAAGAGGGCTTTTACTATACATCTAAAAATCGTCAGAGATAATGAAAATTTCTGATTTCGCCATATTTTCAAGAAGAATTGTATGTAGCATATAGTGGGCTTGTAGTATCAGACCG
The DNA here is from genome assembly GCA_964450225.1 of uncultured Crenothrix sp. Lineage (GTDB taxonomy): Bacteria > Pseudomonadota > Gammaproteobacteria > Methylococcales > Methylomonadaceae > Methylobacter_C. Next base: position 16,132 of record CAYVFT010000071.1, read on the forward strand.
AAGAACAAGGTAAAGTTTTCAAAGCCTGCCAGGCCATGAGATTGTCACGCAATACGCTTTATCGCTATAAAGCAGCCGTCAGCCAAACCTCTATTCAATATCTTGTACGCCACGGCCTGGCCGATTTTAAAGATCGTTTGCAAGGGTTGGCAGCCTATATTCACTGAAGCGCAAGTCGCAGCCTTGGAAAATCAACATCTGGAAGGAAAAATTATCAGGCTAAATTTAACCTGGCAGACACTTCTACAAAACCAGTTACATCTCCGTCAATTTCGGAACACATTTTAAAATTAACTCCCATGCCCTTTCACCAAATGAGTACGATGGTCCATTCAGTTCTTGACATATTTCTAACTCTATCAAGCCGGGCTGAGGACTCCGCAAACTCTTAATATCAATCAACTTGGCATTGATAGGTTCTGAGGTAAACGCTTACGCTGAGCGAGCAAATACATATTGAACATCAGAATTACCATTTCCCCAGCGTGGAATTGGGGCTAAGGCTATTGCGGAGCTTGTAGCCCAACGGATATTGATTTGATCAGAGCCGGCTTCGAGAATTAAAGGCAAGCCTGCTTTGCCTGCAGTGCTAATACCTTCCGTTATATAAACGTCGGCATTGACATAAGTCGCCAAAGCTTCCAGTTCGGCTTTCTGACTAAAACTTAGCTTTTCTAATGACTCAGAAGGTAGAACAAATTGCAGTTGTATATTTGCATCATTTAACCGATTAAGCTCACTTCGTAATTACCAGGTTACTGGTTCCATAAGGAAGTATTACCACCGAGATATGCTCTAACTGATGATATCGGATGCTTTTGCCACTCCCTGTTAAATGCCAAAATTAATGGCTCCATCTCTAATTTACTTTCTGGACCAAATGCTTTGATGTGTTCAGGTATTTCGAAAGAGCTTAAATATGACGGCGACAGCAACTCTAAAGCATTATAGCGATTGAGATCATTGCTATGGTGTTGTGTATCGTAAGTCAACAAACATGCCTGACATGCAGAATCGCAATTCCGCGGACAGTGCAAAATCGACTCGGCTTGTTTCAATAATTCCGGCCACAGGGATACTGCTTGACTGATATAACCCGCACCACCGGTTGCTGTATCAAAAAGAAAAATACTATAGGTAGGCTGATCTAGCTGATTTCGGCTTGGCGCCGCATGTGAACCAATTTCACTTTCCTCAATACCTAACAATAGCGACCAAGCCTGACGTAATGCAACTGCCAATGTGTAAGCAGTGGTTTTATCCAAAGGTTTACCATCATAACCGCGTAGTTGCAATTCAAGAACATTGGTTCTTGTAGTTACCCCCATGAAAATGTTGTCAAGAATGGCCCAATCTTCATGGTTACCTGGGCATTCCTTTTCCCGATCATCCATTTTTCCGCCACGCAAACGCTTATGGCCGGAAACGGTTGCGGGACGTTCAGCACTTCCTGACATGGAATCAGCAAATCCACAACGCAAGCAAAGAGAAAAACCCTTGTTATGCAAGCCTTCACTACGATAGAAGAGCTCAGCTTGAATGCTGGATCGGAAACGTCCAAAAGAAGGGTTTGGTAACAGCATCCAGTCAGCACCATCTAGGGAAATCAAGGGGTCACGAACAGAAATATACTGCGGTATGGAGATGTCATTATGAGGTTTGCAACGAATATCTACGGCAAATCCGGCAGGCTGAAGATAACGATTTCGAGTTAATTTAGAACTATCCTTCTCTCCACAATGCGGACAGCTTTCCGGCTTCAGCAATCTTGTGCCATTGCCGCCACAGTTCTCGCAACGCCAAACCCAACGTAAGTTTTGTATTTCCGGCGCACTATCCATTTCGGCTGGCATGTGCCAATTTAACGTTACCCCACTACTACGGTATACACGTCCATCTAGTACTGTGTCAGTTCCAGGAGCGTAATCACGAATCGCAATAGCTAAATTACGACTGGGAAAGCCTGCGCGTTTGGAGCGATTATCTTCACGATCGAAGCCTTCTTTTTTAGTTTTACGCGATAAATCTTCTAATGTGGTAGTGACTAGCTGAACGACATTAGTTGGGAATCCATAACCGGGCAAAAAGCCCATGGTAGCTAATACCCCAAGCAAATATTCCCCTCTTAATCTGGTAAGCTGAATTTGAACGGCTTGTTCAGGCTTACTATTACCCCCCTTAGTTTTCAAAATTTCATATTGAGACAATAAGTCGTCCAATTCATGTCGCCATCTATCAACCACTCGTGATAACGATTCAGCACAGCCAACAAGAAGATATTCGGGTGATCGGCATACGAAGATACTGCGTTTGGTTAAGGCAAATAATCCCTCGGCCAAACGCTCAATTGTTAATGCTTGCTCTTCGCACCAATTGGTTAAAACATCGCAAGGTGCCGATTCATTTTCTTGAGTGGATTCAAAAAACCATCCAGCTGTAACCTTATGAGTTTTATCCGGTATGCGATCGGTCAAAAAATAGGCCAAAGCCTTTTTCACCTGGCTGGCAATTCACCATCGAGTCCAAGCCAATGTGCGATTTGCTCGCCAGCGAAAGAATCTGGACATTCGAGACTTTTTTGAACTCTCCACCCTGTGGGGTATTCTTTGAGCGTACCAACCCAGCGAAGACGAGATTGAGCAAGACGAGATAACTCCCGTGAACGTTTGACCAATCCATTGAACAACGCTTCGGTTGCTTGGTCCTCTAATCGAAGGGGTAACCGCCGACGCCAATCTGGGATAAGTTGATCCAAGTTCTGAATTGTATTATGCGCATTGCCAAGTTCTCTCTGCAAATCGACAATGGTGGCGATTAATTCCCCGCCAAGATGAAAAACAACATCCTGACGCAAACTGGTAGGCAATTTAACGGCTTGTAAACGGCCAATCATTTCCGCAGATTCAACACCTCCGCACCCTTGTTTGTAGTAGCCATCTAAAATCGCGCGAAAAAATTGGTTGATTGCGGCGTTGTTTTTTGCAAAAGTTTTAGAAGCTGTCTGGCAAAACATTAAACGCATTTTGCAAGTGTTAATTTCA
>CAYVFT010000072.1:0-19059 GCA_964450225.1 uncultured Crenothrix sp.
AAGAGAATCGTGAAAATTTATTGGCTCAGGCAGTGGCTAGCAGTCAGCAAGTCGTGTGGGCGACGGGGACGCATACCAGTACGCCGGTGTATGTTTTTGTTAGCGGGCCGGAACAGACCATTCGGCCCTTTGCAAAAATCCTGCATCATACCCAAGTGGGTCAATTGGCTATTGATGCTTTAGATAATTAACCAGGACTACGCAATTACGCACTATGATCATCGTCTCGTTGGTAGAAGCCAGGAATATCTTTCAGATCATCTGATTGCGTCCCGAGCGTGACGGAGACTTCGAACTCGGACTTTTGCATGGGAAAAATAAACGAAACGACGTCATCGGTGTATTCAGGCGTGAACGGGACGATTCCAATCATTGCTTTCATATTCTTGTCATAGTTCAATTGTAAAATCCCAACTCATTTTACTTCATCCTTAATGAGTTACGTTTGAGCAGAACCGCTATCAAATTCACATTGCGTCACTTTTTGGCTGCTATCACTATAGGTGCGAGCATTGTCTTGATAAGTTCTGCCAGTCTTTATAGTGCCGAGTTAAACCAGACTGAACACTTCAAGCTTGAAAAGCTCTTTCCTACCGATACCTTCCCCTCGATCACTTTTGGTGAAAGCATCATTGCCTCACCGCTGCTGGATTTGTCGCAAGGTAGGCCGCTAGTCATTGTGCCAGCTTCAAATGGCATTATTGCAGCATTGGATGGCGAAACGGGTACTTTGGAGTGGCAAATCCATGCGCCGACCCCTGAAGGCCAACAAGCCCACCTAATTTCAACGCCAGTAATAATCGGCGACAAACTGATTATTCTTTATCAATGTCTGGCAAAGGGTGTGCGCACCAGCCATCGTTTGGCGGTTATCGATCTTACAAAAAAACAACTGGATGAAACGTTTCCTGTGCTGGTGCTATCTGCAGAAAAAACCGCAGCTGATGGTATTGGAACGGTAAAATTTAATCCGCCTCAGGCCTTTTCGCATTCAGCGTTAAAACACGCGCCCAAACCAGATTCTGAATTGGGTTACATATATGCCGCTTTTGGCAATTCTGGCGATGAACAACCCTATCATGGCTGGCTTTTTGAAATTGATATGGATGCCTGGCGCACTCCCAAACCAGAACCTGGAAACACAAAAGCAAAAACAGCAATAAGCAGTGTGCTTTTAACGACACCGGAAAGTGACTGTCCGGTAAATGAAGAATTGTACGGCAATCAGGAAATGATATGCGGCGGAGGTATCTGGACGCCTCCAGGCCCGCAAATTTATCCGTCCGGAGATGAGTTTGAAATATTTGTTCCCACGGGTAACGGACAAATTGATCTTGACCGGCATGACTATGCCAATACCATCATGCGCTTAAAGCCGGGTCTAAAATTTGATGCGGCTTGTGATGCTACATTGTGCACCCATTTTAATTCAATAAATCCTGACAAAGCCTGCATGGCGTCCTGCAAGAATTTGTTCATTCCCCGTTTGCTCGAAGGCGATGCGCCTTTGAAACCGGCTAACGGTGAATGTGATAATAAATCCTTCTGGGAGTGTCTGGCCTGGATGGATTATGATTTGGGTTCCAGTGCACCGGTTAAAGTAGACCTGGATAATGGACTTTCTTTACTGGTACAGCCAGCTAAGGATGGCGGCGTCTATTTAATAGATGCAAACCATCTGGGAACTCAATACGATCGCCTGCAAATTGTTGATGTTTGCGGAACCAAAACCGATCAATGTGGAAGTGGCTGGATGGGCATGATTGCCACTCAACCCGTTTTGACTGCTATTGATAAAGAACCTGTTGTGGTAATCCCGACATTCGTTCCCGATAAAACGCATCCAGCCGGATTGATAGCATTAAAGATTATAGTGCAGGAAGGCCGGCCAAAATTCCAACGCTTTTGGCAATTTCCAGATCCTTCAAGTCCCGAAGCTATTCAGACATTTAGATACCACCCATCACTGCCTGCAATTACTAAAATGGGCAAAAACAATGATGCCACCATTTGGATTGTAGATATCGGTAAACATGGAACGATTTATGGCGTTCGAATAAAAGATGGTGCGCTGGTGGCAAAACAAACATTGCAAGGGACAGGACGGCAGGATTCTTGGCCGTTAATCCAGGCTAATAATCTTTACGTGGCATCCATAATGCCGGGTACGAATAAAGCCATGATAGAAGCTTACCGTATCGATTCAACAAACGATTGACATTGCCCGGCCAACCAGAGCAGTTGATGGTCATGAAAATGGGGCAAATATCGTTTAATACTCTCACAACAATATGTAGTCACAGACAAAGGGAGCAAACGTTCCACCCTGCTTGATAAATATCAAATTCACAACATCTGTCTCCGCTGCGTAGTCACATAAGGCTGATTAAAATCCTCACCAAAATTAGGGCACTGCACCCTCCCCTTTCTTTTTAATTCTATATTTTGAGAACCACTCTAGCTGTTTAGCAGAGATATTGGTTGTATAATTCATTATTTACAGCTCATCTTGATACGGCACTCATTCTTTCCGGTCACGATAAGATTTTTATTCAGCAAATATTTTTTGAGTTAAGTTATGGATTATGCAATAGAAACCGCACCTTTAGAATCATTGCAATGTGATTGTCTTATTGTTGGTGTTTACCAGGATCAGCAGCTCAGTGCGTCTGCAAGCGCAGTCAACCAAAGTACCATGGGACTTATTAATAAAATCCTTAGTCGTGGTGACATTAGCGGCAAAAATGGTGAAACTGTATTGATAAATGCTATCCTTGACAGTTCTATCGAACGTATTTTGTTAGTTGGTCTGGGCGAAAACAAGCCTTTATCGGGCAAAAATTACCGAAAAGCACTCCTTGCCGCTATTAACAGCCTGAAAAAAACGCAAATAAAGTCAGTCGTCTGTAGCCTGGCGGAATGTGACGTAATTGGGGGCGACCGGCAATGGAAAACCCGTCAAATCGTCGAGGTTTTTAACGATGCAGTCTATCAATTTACGGCCTGCAAATCGGATAAAGAAACCGACAGCAAAGTTGAAAAAGTCAGCATCACAGCTCCTGAAGCCGAACTTGGTTCTGCACAAACAGGGCTAACCCAAGGCAAGGCAATTGCAGACGGGATAAATCTGACCAAACTGTTAGCCGATTTGCCTGGCAATATCTGTACACCGGCCTACCTTGCTGAGCAAGCGCTTGAACTGGGCAAGAAATACCCCTGCATTGACATTAGCATCCTTGAAGAATCCGACATGGAAAAGCTCGGCATGGGAGCTTTGCTATCAGTTTCACGCGGCAGTCGTCAACCCGCCAAATTGATCACTCTGGACTATCGAGGCGGCGAAAAAAACGGCAAACCCATCGTATTAATCGGCAAAGGCCTCACCTTTGATGCCGGTGGTATTTCATTAAAACAAGCACCCGGCATGGATGAAATGAAATACGATATGTGCGGCGGTGCGACGGTTCTGGGTACCCTGCTGGCCGCGGCACAAATGCAGTTACCATTGAACATTATCGGTTTGATCCCTTCATCAGAAAATATGCCTGATGGTGATGCCAATAAACCGGGTGACATTTTAACCAGCATGTCCGGCAAAACCATTGAAGTTTTAAACACAGACGCTGAAGGTCGTCTGCTGCTTTGTGATACCTTGACGTACGCGGAAAGATATAACCCCGATGTGGTTATAGACATGGCAACCTTGACTGGTGCTTGCCTGGTAGCATTGGGGCGTGTGCCTAGCGGTTTACTCGGAAACAATGATGCTTTATGTAATGACTTACTGGCTGCCAGTGAAACTGCTACCGATAGCCTGTGGCGCTTACCCTTGTGGGAGGAGTATCAGGAACAACTTAAATCCAATTTTGCCGACCTGGCAAACGTTGGTGGCAAGGATGCGGGTACAATTACCGCAGCATGTTTCTTGTCGCAGTTTGCCGAAAACTACCACTGGGCGCATCTCGACATTGCAGGTACAGCGTGGCGCACTGGCCCCACCAAAGGCGCAACAGGTCGGCCGGTACCATTATTAAGCCAATACCTCATCAACCGGGCGCATGGCTGAAGTCAGCTTTTATGTCCTGCCGTCGGAATCATTACCGGATCGCTATCTGTTTGCCTGCAAACTCATAGAGAAAGTGTATCGTAGCGGTTGTTTTTGTTATGTACTCACTGACTCTATAGAACAAAGCAGGCAACTGGACAATCTTCTTTGGACTTTCCGCCCAGGAAGTTTTATCCCGCATCAATTGTACACTGGTGAAATACCCTCGATACTTAACGCAAAGGGAAACCTTAATATCATTTTAATTGGCTCTCTCAACGCACCTGAACACTGGCAAAAAACTGTAATTAACCTGTCTTCGAGTTGCCCCGAAGAATTCGAAAAAATCGAGCGTATCCTTGAGATACTGGACAATAGCGAAGCCACCAAAGAGGCAGGAAGAAATCGCTACCGACAATATCAACAGTCAGGTATAAATATATCGACTCATAAAATAGAGCATTAATGTGAGGATTTTAAACAATCGTTCACCTTTAGTAACTTTTCACAAAACATAGCGCCTATCCATGGAAAAAACATACACCCCTCATGCAATTGAACAACGCTGGTATCAAATCTGGGAAGAACAAGGTTATTTTGCCGCCAAACCGGAAGGTGAGTCTTATTGCATTATGATACCTCCGCCCAATGTCACGGGTAGCTTGCACATGGGTCATGCGTTTCAGGACACCATCATGGACGCTCTCACCCGCTATCACCGGATGAAAGGTTATAGTACTTTATGGCAAGTCGGAACTGACCATGCGGGTATCGCCACGCAAATGGTGGTTGAACGGTTGTGTAATGCTGAAGGCAAAACTCGTCATGATTATGGACGGGAAAAATTTCTGGAAAAAGTTTGGCAATGGAAAGAAGAATCGGGTGGTATGATTACCCGTCAACTAAGGCGCATGGGCTCTTCGCTGGACTGGAACAGGGAACGTTTCACCATGGATGAAGGCATGTCTGATGCCGTTCAGGAAGTGTTTATACGCTTGTATGAAGAAGGCCTGATTTATCGGGGCAAGCGCTTGGTTAACTGGGATCCTGTTCTGCACACAGCCGTATCAGATCTGGAGGTACTTTCGGAAGAAGAAAACGGTTCAATGTGGCATTTGCGTTACCCCTTATCTAATGGTCAAGGGCACTTGATTGTCGCGACAACCCGCCCTGAAACCTTGCTGGGTGACGCGGCGGTAGCGATACATCCCAATGACGACCGCTATAAACATTTGCTGGGCGAATTCGTGGAACTCCCTTTAACCGGGCGCCGGATTCCGATTATTGCCGATGAATACGTTGATCCTGAGTTTGGCACAGGTTGCGTTAAAATCACCCCCGCTCATGATTTTAATGATTACGAGGTATGGACACGTCACCGTAATACTTCTGTTCTGCAAGATTTACCTCATGGCGGCTTGATTAACATTTTTACGGTTGATGCGACGATACGCAGCAATGATACTAATGAAAATAATCTGATTCCGGCAAAATACAGTGGTCTTGATCGTTTTGAAGCTCGTAAACAAATGGTTACTGATCTCGAAGCAGAAGGTTTGCTGGAAAAAATCGTCGAGCATAAATTGATGGTTCCCAGAGGCGATCGCACTCATAGCGTTATCGAACCACTACTGACTGATCAGTGGTATGTCAAGGTCGCGCCATTGGCAGTTCCTGCGATTGCCGCGGTTGAAAATGGTGACATCAAATTTGTCCCCGACAACTGGAAAAACACTTATTTTGACTGGATGCGAAATATTCAGGACTGGTGTATTTCCCGGCAAATCTGGTGGGGTCATCGCATTCCGGCATGGTATGACGATAAGGGCAATATTTATGTTGCTCGTTCCGAGCAGGACATCCGCGACCAACACAACTTATCAGCAGACTATCCGCTTAAACAGGATGAAGATGTGCTGGATACCTGGTTTTCATCGGCGTTATGGCCTTTTTCTACGCTGGGCTGGCCGGAAAACACCCCGGAACTGGCTAAACACTATCCAACCAGCGTACTGGTAACGGGCTTTGATATTATCTTCTTCTGGGTGGCCCGGATGATTATGATGGGTTTGAAATTCCAGGATGGAGTGCCGTTTAAAGAAGTTTACATACACGGTTTGGTGCGCGATGCCGAAGGCCAAAAAATGTCCAAATCCAAAGGCAATGTACTTGATCCGATTGATATAATTGATGGCATTAAGCTGGATGCCCTGATAGAAAAACGGACAGCAGGCATGATGCAGCCGCATTTGGCTAAAAAAATCGAGCAGGCCACGCGCAAGGATTTCCCGGATGGCATTCAGTCTTACGGTACGGATGCCTTGAGGTTTACCTTTGCCTCTTTGGCATCGACGGGCCGGGATATTCGTTTTGACCTTGCCAGAACAGAAGGTTATCGCAATTTCTGTAATAAACTTTGGAATGCGGCGCGCTATGTGTTAATGAACACCGAAGAACAGGATAACGGTTTATCTGATGCGCCCTGTTCATATACCCAAGTTGATCGCTGGATTATTTCCAGGCTCCATCAAGTAACAGTTACGACCAGTAATGCTATTGACAACTATCGTTTTGATTTAGCGGCGCAAGCGATTTATGAATTTACCTGGAATGAGTATTGTGATTGGTATCTGGAGCTGGCAAAAATATCACTGCAATCCGATGCTTCCGCCCTTCAACGCGGCACGCGTAAAACGTTATTGACAGTTTTGGAAACCCTGTTACGTTTAACGCATCCATTGATGCCCTTTATCACTGAAGAAATCTGGCAGCGTGTTGCGCCATTAGCGGGCATTCATGCCGATACCATAATGCTACAACCCTATCCCATAGCTAATGAGGCCCAAGTTGATGCCAACGCCATCGCCGAAATCAACTGGGTGATGAACTTTATTCTCGGTGTACGCCGGATTCGCGGTGAAATGAACATCGCCCCAGGCAAACCCTTGCCTGTATTACTACAGAGTGGTTCTGCTACTGACCAGAATTATTTAACTAACAATACGGTTTATTTACAAAAACTGGCACGCCTGGAGTCGATAACCTGGTTAAACAATAATGACACAACGCCTGAATCAGCGATTGCATTAGTCGGCGAAATGAAAATTCTGATTCCAATGGCTGGCCTGATAGATAAAGAAGCTGAATTGGCACGATTGGAAAAAGAAATACAAAAAATCAACAACGACCTACCAAGAGTTGAAGGCAAATTAAGCAACCCAACGTTTATTGATAAAGCGCCAACGGAAGTTATCAATAAAGAAAAAGCCAAACTTGCTGATTTACAGTCAACGCTCAACAACCTTAAACAACAGCAAGCCAGGATTAAGGCTTTATGATTTACTTAACATTTGTTTATCCGCAAATATGACTATTCGAAATATACTAAACTATTTGAACCTTTGCACTTTCATCCTATTTCTATATACCTGACAATTTAATTATCAAATGGCTACTGCATCAACTGATATTCAATTTAGTGGCTTTGCGAAATACTTAATTCAGGATGGTCTGCTTACTGAAAACGAAGCCAGAATTCATAGTCAGGAAGCACAAAAAAGGAAAATCTCGTTAATTAGCTACCTTGTTGCAAACAATCTTGTGGACAGTACAGCTGTAGCCGCCAAAGCTTCAATAGAGTTTGGCGTCCCTTTTTTTGATCTCGATGCTATAGACTTGCGTAGCCTTCCATTAAGCCTGGTCAGTGAAAAACTTATTCGCAAACACCACGCACTTCCTCTTTTTATCCGGGGTAAAACTCTGTTTCTCGGAATGTCAGATCCGACCAACATTCATGCTCTGGACGACATCAAGTTTCAAAGTCGACTTCATCCTGAATCCATTCTTGTTGATGAAAATAAACTGGTTAAAGCCATAGAAACATCCTTGGAAGCCGCTGACACCTCAATGTCCGCTCTTCTCGATGAAGATCTTGAGAATCTTGATATCACCGGAGGCGATGAGGACACCATCAAACCTGAAATCAATTCAGATTTTGACGATGCGCCCATAGTGCGCTTTGTTAATAAAATTTTGTTAGATGCGATAAAAAAGGGCGCTTCTGATATTCACATGGAACCCTATGAAAAAAGCTTCCGTATTCGCTTCAGAGCGGATGGAATGCTCTATCAAGTCGCCAACCCTCCAGCAAATATCGCGACCAGGATCATATCCCGAGTTAAAGTCATGTCCAAAATGGATATTGCTGAACGCCGGGTTCCACAAGACGGGCGTATCAAAATGACTATTTCCAAACACCGGGCAATTGATTTTCGAGTCAATACTTGCCCTACATTGTTTGGTGAAAAAGTCGTTCTGCGTATTTTAGATCCCACTGCCGCCCAAATTGGCATCGAAAAATTGGGCTTTGAACCCGATCAACAGCAACTTTTTCTTACTGCCATTAACAAACCCTATGGCTTGGTACTGGTTACCGGCCCTACAGGCAGCGGCAAAACTGTTTCACTTTACACGGGTTTAAATCTTCTCAATAGTATTGACCGCAACATTTCCACAGCCGAAGATCCAGTAGAAATCACGGTTGAAGGCATTAACCAGGTTAATATGAATCCCAAGGCCGGCTTGACATTTGCTGGTGCTTTACGAGCTTTCCTGCGTCAGGATCCAGATGTAATCATGGTCGGCGAAATTCGCGACCTGGAAACAGCAGATATTGCCGTGAAAGCCGCACAAACCGGCCACCTGGTATTATCGACCTTACACACCAATGATGCCCCACAAACATTGAACCGGCTCATGCAAATGGGCGTCGCCCCCTTTAATATAGTCTCCGCAGTAAATTTGATAATGGCTCAGCGCCTGGCTCGGCGTTTATGTGAGTACTGCAAAACCCCAGCTAATTTTCCTGATAACATTCTTCTCTCCGCTGGCTTTAAAGAAGACGAATTGAAAACGCTTAAATTATATAGTCCCGTGGGCTGTGAGCATTGCACTAATGGCTATAAAGGTCGAGTCGGTATTTATCAAGTAATGACGTTGAGTGACAGAATGCGCGAGCTCATACTGGAAGGCGGCAACGCCTTGCAACTGGCAGAACTGGCCAAATCAGAAGGTATCAATGATTTACGCGCATCAGGATTAAACAAAATTCGACAAGGTATTACGACTCTTGAAGAAATTGACCGAGTGACCAAGGAATAACAATGGCAGAAAAAACTGAACAAATTGATTTTATCTGGGAAGGCGTAGACAAAAACAGAAAAAAAATCAACGGGGTTATCCCCGCTAAAAGTGAAATCATAGCGCGTACCGAATTAAGACGACAAGGTTGTCGTGTCACTAAAATCAGGAAAAAATCCAAGCCGCTGTTCAGCCCAAGAGTTAAAGCTATCACGCCCGGTGATATAGCTATTTTCTCCAGGCAATTGGCCACCATGCTTAGCGCAGGTGTACCCTTGGTACAGGCATTCGATATCATCGGCAAAGGCCATGAAAATCCAAGTATGCAGGTTATGCTGTTGAGCATAAAGACCGATATTGAAGGCGGCGATACTCTGGCCGAGGCACTGAAGAAAAAACCAATGTATTTTGATGAATTATTCTGTAACTTGGTTGAAGCAGGCGAGCACGCGGGGGTACTGGAAACGCTTCTGGATAAAATCGCGACTTATAAAGAAAAAACCGAGTCCATGAAGAAGAAAATCAAAAAGGCTCTGACCTACCCTATCGCAGTAATCGTAGTGGCCTTTATTGTCACCGCCATTCTTTTGCTGTTTGTAGTGCCTGTATTTGAAGACATGTTCAAGAGCTTTGGCGCGGATTTACCTGCGTTCACTCGAATGGTTGTCAATATGTCTGAATGGCTCAAAGAATGGTGGTGGATTGTTCTTGGCATCATTATTCTTGCTATTTATGTGTTTGGTTATTTCAAAAAACGTTCACGACCTTTTAATCACTTTCTGGATAAAACATTACTGAAAGTGCCTGTGGTCGGCTTGATTTTAAACAAGTCCGCGATTGCCCGTTTTGCCAGAACCTTATCAACCATGTCTGCTGCAGGCGTTCCTTTGGTAGATGCATTGAGATCTGTTTCCGGAGCTTGTGGCAATATTATCTACGCCGAAGCTGTTTTGAAAATGCGTGAAGAAGTCGCAACAGGTCAACGGCTTCAGGTTGCCATGCAGCAGGCCAAACTTTTTCCTCACATGGTGCAACAAATGGTCGCCATAGGTGAAGAGTCCGGCTCCATGGATGCAATGCTGGCTAAAGTGGCTGATTTTTACGAGGAAGAAGTCGACAATCTTGTTGATAATTTAAGCAGCTTGATGGAACCGGTTATTATGGTTATTTTGGGTGTTCTGATTGGCGGCTTAATTGTTGCCATGTATTTACCCATTTTCAAGATGGGTGCGGCTATTAGCTGAACCTGGCAAAAGCCGTTATGCAACAAGGATACACCGCGTTTGCAGAGAGTCAAATTAGCAGCATTTACCTATCACTCAGCCGACAGTTGCAATGAATTTTTCTATCCCCCGGTCTGTGTCTTTGTCATGAACAACAGTTTTTAGGCTAAGGAATGAAAATAAAATAACCTGAGTATTTCCTTTTTGTTGGAACGGTTTTAGCCGCTCTCACGATAACTCCACTTTGCCCAGGTTGTTTAGCTCCCATTCATAAACGCTTGAATTATTGTAAAAATACTGCTCACAAATACGGCATTACATAGACACACAGGATTTTTCAATATTCCAATGATGCAACAGCTAGATATTCTATTAAATTTACCTTATTTGCTCACGGGCTTGGCGTGCCTTATTGGTTTACTGGTGGGTAGCTTTCTCAATGTTGTTATCTATCGACTACCTATAATGATGCAACGAAACTGGCGCAGGGAATGCACCGAGTATCTGCAAATCGACTCACCCGAAGCGGAACCCCAGGATGAGCCCTTCAATCTGGTTTTGCCTTTATCACGCTGCCCCAGTTGCAAGACGCCGATTAAGCCATACCAAAATATACCTGTCATCAGTTACCTGTTTTTAAAAGGGCAATGTGCAACATGCAGCAAGCCAATTTCATCGCGTTATCCGATTATAGAGGCATTCACTGCAATAACTTCTGCCATGGTGGCTTGGCATTTTGGCTACACACCGCAAACCATTTTTGCCCTGATACTGACTTGGTCACTGATTGCGCTGAGCTTTATTGATATTGACCACCAGCTATTACCCGACAACATAACTCTTCCCGTACTTTGGCTGGGCTTGTTTTTAAGCTTGTTTGGTTTGTTTACTGAATCGCATACCAGTATTATTGGTGCCATTGCCGGCTACTTAATTCTTTGGGCTGTCTATCATTTATTTAAACTGGTTACTGGCAAAGAGGGTATGGGCTATGGTGACTTTAAATTGCTGGCTTTATTCGGCGCCTGGCTGGGTTGGCAATATTTACCCGTTATTATTTTATTATCATCATTGGTCGGAGCAGTCATAGGACTATCCATGATTATCATTGTTAAACGCGATCACAATATCCCCATTCCCTTTGGCCCCTATTTGGCCGCCGCCGGCTGGATCGCTCTAATGTGGGGTAATGATCTCAATCAATTTTATTTATCAACAGCAGGCTTATAGTCCGTGTTAAAAATCGGTCTCACAGGCGGCATAGGCTGTGGCAAAACCACAGTAGCCCGGCTCTTCGAGCAATTAAAGATACCTGTTATTGATGCTGATGAAATAGCTCATCAACTGGTTGCCATCGGGCAACCGGCGCTCATTCGGATACAGGAGGAATTTGGCGCTGATGTATTTAATCTGGACGGCTCGTTGATTAGAAAGAAACTCAGGGAGCTCATTTTTTCCGACCCCCAAAAAAAACAAAGACTGGAAGCCATTCTCCATCCTTTGGTATATCAATCCATGCAGACAAAACTTGAGCAGCTGAACAGCCCGTACTGCATTATTTGTATTCCGTTATTATTCGAAACCCACATGAGCTGTTTTGTAGATCGGATACTGGTAGTCGACTGCCCTGTCGAGACACAGATTGAACGTGTACGTAAGCGGGATAATATGACCATGGAAACAATACAATCCATTATCGACAGCCAGGTATCACGCACTTTCAGAAAAGATCAAGCCAATGATCTCATCGATAATTCGGAAACCGACGATAGACTTGCAGAAGAGGTCAAAAAACTGCACAATTTGTACCTTTCATTAAGCGCTTGCCAGGATAAACTTGTCTGTGAATAACACTATTACTTATGAATTTCCACTCAATGAACGAATCCGTGTTTTCATAAGGCTCGAACAACTATTTCAACAATTTATCCATTTTTCAGCGGGCGGGACGGTTGCCGACACACGCGCTGCTATTACCGTCCTGCTTGATATTATGTCGATTTTCAGACGTAACGATCTTAAATCGGAAATTCTGAAAGAACTTGATCGTCAAGCAACAGTGATGGGCAAAATCGCTAATAGCGAAGGTGTTGATAGCGACAAATTGCAAAGCATCCTTGATCAACTTGCCCAAATCAGTAAAAGAATTTATGCTGTAACCGGAAAGATTGGTATCAATATCATGGAGAGTGATTTATTCCAAAGCATTACCCAGCGTAGTTCTATCCCCGGCGGCACTTGTTCTTTTGATTTGCCTGAATATCATTTTTGGCTGGAACAGGATGAATCTGTTCGATTAAATGACCTGCAACACTGGAGCAGTCCGTTTATCGATATCCATACAGCCATCGATTTTATTCTTAATTTTATACGTAACAGTCGTTCAGCCAGTCAGGAAGTAGCTGTAGCGGGCTTTTTCCAGATTTCGCTTGATCGAAGCCAGCCCTTCCAACTGATCAAGGTAAGTTTGGATAAGTCAGTGCGCTGCTTTGCCGAAATCAGTGGTGGCAAACATCGTTGCACCATCCGGTTTATGGAGCCATCCGCTGATGACAAACGCCCAACACAAAGCATTGATGATATTCCGTTCACTTTAACCTGCTGTTTTTTCTAATGTCATCACCCGGTAAACCACACATTGTTAAATGCCCAACTTGTAAACATCCTGTTCCCTGGATACCTGAACAGGAGTTTAAGCCTTTTTGCTGTGAACGTTGTAAATTAATAGACTTGGGAGAATGGGTAATGGAGGAAAAAAGAATTCCCGGGGAATCGCTGGAACAGGAAAACAGTAGTGACGAGGATTCTTTTTTTCAATGATGATGGGTCAACGTAAAGCTTGGACTGCCAAACGGTAAGGCATTCGGATTCGTAAAAAAACGCTTTCAATACCAGAAACAACACACCTGCGAGCAAAACGCCTGCCATCCATTTCTGCACAGCCTGATCGGTTCTGATGGGTGCAAGTTCTTTGTCAAGTTTGTGGTCAAAATACGTTTGGGTAACCAGTGTGTCTTGTGCCTCGGCAATAACACGGATAACTGCTTCTGCCTGTTCCTGCTGGAAATTGGTTTCTTAAAGTTTTACATATTTTTCAATTATACAAAATTAACCCGTAAATCCCCAAGGCGTAATCCGGCTTTAAAACATGAGTCCACCATTTGCCGGTAAAAGCGGGTGGATGGAAAATCGTCACCTTATATGACAAACATCATCACCTCATACCAACTCTAAATAATGACCAATTACTATCCCCTAGGCCCAGTCATGCTGGATGTTGAAGGCTTAACCCTGACACAACATGAACAAGAAAAAATAAACCATCCCAACACAGGCGCCGTTATTCTTTTTTCACGCAACTACCAAAACCCTGAACAGGTTACCGAGCTAATCAACAGCATTCGCGCGGCTCGTAAAGGCGATATTCTGATTGCCGTGGATCAGGAAGGAGGCAGAGTGCAACGATTTCAAAACGGTTTTACGCGCTTGCCGCCTGCGTCCAGCTATGCTCAAGCCCCAGGCATTGCGGAATCCGCAGGTTGGGTTATGGCGGCGGAGTTATTGGCAGTAGGAGTAGATTTCAGTTTTGCGCCCGTGCTGGATATTGATTGCGGTGTCAGTGAAATTATCGGTAATCGCTCATTTTCAACCGATCCTGAACTGGCAACTCATCTTGCCAGTTTATTTAGAAAAGGCATGAAGGAGGCGGGAATGGCGGCGACTGGCAAACACTTTCCCGGACATGGCGCAGTGGCGTCGGACTCACACCTGACGCTGCCTATTGATGAACGAGACCTGGATAGCATTCGGGCAAAAGACCTGTTGCCCTTTAAACAGTTGATAAAAGAAGGCCTGGAAGGCATTATGCCCGCGCATGTTGTTTATCCAAACATCGACCCTGATCCGGCGGGTTTCTCAGCTTTCTGGATACAAAAGATTTTGCGCCGGGAATTAAACTTTTCCGGTACAGTATTCAGTGACGATTTGAGCATGGCAGGCGCGGCTTCAGCGGGTGATTTTCCTGAACGAGCCCGATTGGCGCAACAAGCCGGATGCGATATGATCTTAGTTTGTAATAATCCGGTTGCGGCGGAACAAGTTCTTGAAACATTGCCCATCACGGAAGATCCGATAAGAGAACAACGGCTCCGTCGAATGCAAGGTAAGTCTGATAAATCACAAATACACATGAACGCTGAAAAATGGCTACAAATCTCCAACCTTATCAACCAATTCAATCAAAACCATGCTTAAAGAAATCAAGCACATACTGGCAACTGCCGATTTGCTCTACAGCGAAAAGGAAGTAGAGGCCGCTCTGGACACAATGGCAGAACAAATTAACGTTTTGTTGGCTGATCGTAACCCGTTATTACTCTGTGTCATGAATGGCGGCATAGTCGTTGCCGGTAAATTAATTACCCGCTTAAACATCCCGCTGACCATAGATGCCATAAACGCGAGTCGCTATCAAAACCAGACCTCGGGCGGCGTCATCGAATGGGTTCTTAAACCCGGGACGCCCCTTAAAGACAGAACTGTGCTGATCATTGATGATGTATTGGATGAAGGCATAACCCTGGCAGCGATCTGCCAGTATTGCCTGGATCAGGGCGCGACATCCGTTTATAGCGCCGTATTGGTGGATAAAACTCTGGACCACGAGAAACCTATCACTGCTGATTTTGTTGGACTGGAAGTAGCAAACCGTTATTTGTTTGGCTACGGCATGGACTACAAAGGTTATTTGCGCAACGCTTCCGGCATTTATGCCTGTAAAGAATACGACAAGGAAACAATATTATGACCAAGCTTGCGATTATTGGCGGCACAGGCCTCACACAGCTTAGTGATTTAACCATCATCAAACGCGACAACCTCACTACACCTTATGGTTCGCCTTCATCTGACTTTATTACCGGTGAACTTGACCAAAAAACAGTCATATTTCTGGCCAGACATGGGTGTCCCCACACCATTGCTCCACACAACATAAATTATCGCGCCAATATCTGGGGGCTTAAACAACTGGGTGTTGAACAGATTATTGCGGTTGCCGCAGTGGGCGGTATAACCGAAAAAATGGCCCCTGCGCACATTGCCATTCCCGATCAGATAATCGATTACAGCCATGACCGCAAGCATACCTTCTTTGAAGATGAAAACTCCCCCGTCACTCATATAGATTTTACATATCCTTATAGCCAAAAACTGCGTTCCGCTTTGATTTTTGCAGCCGCTAAAGCCAATATAAACATCAGCCCGATAGGCACTTATGGCTGTACCCAAGGCCCGCGCCTGGAAACTGCCGCGGAAATTAAACGCATGGAAAGAGATGGTTGCGATGTAGTGGGCATGACAGGTATGCCGGAAGCCGCTCTGGCTAAAGAACTCGGCATGGATTATGCCGCCATTTCTGTTATTGCCAACTGGGCGGCAGGCAAAACAGATGGTGAAATCACCATGGCAGAAATTGAGCAGCACCTCCATGTCGGCATGGCTAATGTAGCGCAATTACTTAAGATCATTATTGCGCTGGCATAGAAAGTGTTTTTACTATTAATGATGAAGGCTCGAGCTAATATTCCTTTATAATTACCTCCGTAAGTATTCACAAAGATCAGGCAAAGGAAATAAAATGAAACAATTTATTCAGGATCTCGCGAAAACAAATCACTATCAGGCAACGCATTTGTTGCAAATTCTAAGGGAGGTTCAATCACACTATCATTACATTCCGGAAGCAGCAATAGCTCAGTTGGCGGGGTTATTAAACATATCTCGAACCCAGATTATCGGTGTTATTGAGTTCTATAGTTTTTTTCACCTTACGCCACGTGGACAATATGAACTTTTGATTAGTGATTCCATTACCGATCACATGTTAGGCAAGCAAAGCCTGATCGACTATCTGTCTGAAAAATTGAATGTGTCTGTTGGTGAAGTTCGGCAGGATGGCGTGGTTAGTCTGGATAATACCTCCTGTACCGGCATGTGTGATCAAGGCCCGGCCGGTTTGGTTAATGGTTATGCCTTAACACGTCTGGATCGTCCTCGGATTGACCAAATTACCGGTTTGATTAATCAGCAAAAACCACTGGACCAATGGCCCGGCGAACTATTTCACGTAGACGACAATATCATTGAGCCAGGTTTATTGTTAAGTCAGCCGATAAATCAAGGTTCTGCTCTGCAATCAGCGTTTAAGCGTGGTCTTAAAGAAACTTTAACAGAGCTTGATAAATCAGGTTTGCGCGGTCGCGGCGGAGCCGGCTATAACACGGCCTGGAAATGGCACCTTTGTTATGAAGGGCCTGAGGAGGATGCATTTTGTGATGTCGCTACCCATAAACAGCATCAACGCTATGTCGTTTGCAATGCCGATGAAGGCGAGCCCGGCACTTTTAAAGACAGAGTGTTATTAAACTCTTATGCGCATCAGGTATTTGAAGGCATGACCTTATGTGCCGCGATTATCGGCGCTCAACAAGGCTTTTTATATTTACGCGGCGAATATCTGCATCTTTACGACAAGCTGCAAGGTATTTTAGAGGAGCGCCGGCAGGCTGGTTTATTGGGTGACAACATACTCAAGGAAGGATTGAATTTTGATATTGAAATTTGTCTTGGGGCTGGTGCTTATATATGCGGTGAAGAATCTGCATTAATAGAATCGCTGGAAGGGAAAATGGGTATTCCTCGTAATCGTCCTCCTTATCCTGTAACTCAAGGATATTTAGGTAGACCCACCGTCGTAAACAACGTTGAAACCTTTATGGCGGCAGCGAGTATTGCTGTAAACGGTGGCGACTGGTTTGCCAGTGTCGGCACAGATAAATCAAAAGGCACCAAAATCCTGAGTATTTGCGGTGACTGTTCCCGCCCCGGCATTTACGAATATCCTTTTGGCACATCCATCCAGTCCGTATTGAATGATTGCGGGGCGAGCGATGTGTTGGGTATTCAAATAGGCGGACCATCGGGAACGTTTATTTCCAACCAGGAATTTGACCGCAAGCTGGCTTTTGAAGATTTAGCCACCGGCGGCTCATTTATTGTGTTCAATAACAGCCGCAATATTCTCGATATTGTTAATAATTTCACCCACTTTTTTGCTCACGAAAGTTGCGGATTCTGTACGCCGTGCCGTGTTGGCACATCGTTACTGAAAAAACAGCTTGATAAAATTATTGAAGGACATGGTTCAGCGGGTGACGTAGTCGCGCTTGAAGAACTCTGTCAGTTAATTAAAAACCATAGCCACTGTGGCTTGGGGCAGACTGCGGCGAATCCCGTGTTAACAACGTTGCAACGCTATCCCGAGTTGTATGAAAGCCGGTTGAAAGAAATCAGTTATGAACCGGGATTTGATTTGGATGGCGCATTGGAAACGGCCAGACGATTGGCAAAACGCAACGATGCCGGGGCGCATTTGGCTCAGGTCGACTACATGGATGTAGAAGGTAGAGCAACGCAGGGAGCAATTGCCGAAGGAGAAGAATTATGAGTAAAACAATCACTATTGATGGCAACACCGTCCCTTTTGAAGACGGACAGACCATCATGGAAGCCGCGACAGCGGCCGGTGTTTATATTCCGCATTTATGTCATCATCCGGAATACACCCCGCATGGCAGTTGCAAGTTGTGTACGGTAAAAGTGAATGGACGCACCTGTTCGGCCTGTACCTTCCCGGCAATGGAAGGTCAGGATGTGCTTAATAACACCAAAGAATTAACCGATGACCGTCAAAAAATCACGCAAATGCTGTTTGTGGAAGGCAATCATTTCTGCCCGTCCTGCGAAAAAACCGGCAACTGCCAATTGCAGGCAGTTGCCTATCATTTGAATATGCTCGACGACCATTTCCCGCTTTTCTACCCCAACCGGGAAGTGGACGCTTCTCATCCAGATGTCATGATTGATCATAACCGCTGCATTTTTTGTACGCTGTGCGTCAGGGCAAGCCAGCAAAAAGATGGTAAAGATGTGTTTGCCATCAGTGGACGTGGAATCAATAAACACCTGATTGTTAATGCTCAAAGCGGACTGCTAAAAGATACTAATTTGGATGCCGCAGACCAGGCCGCGCACATTTGTCCAACCGGCGCGATTCTGCTTAAACGCACCGGTTATCAAGTACCGATTGGTGAGCGTATTTACGATCATAAACAAATCGACCAAGTCAGTTTAGAAACGGAGCGTCAGCATGGCGAATAAAATTAGGGTAGCAACCACGTCGCTGGCGGGTTGTTTCGGCTGTCACATGTCATTTCTCGATATTGATGAGCGCATGTTGCAGTTAGCAGAAGCCGTTGAATTTGACCGCTCACCGATTACCGATATAGAGCACTGCACAAACTGCGATATCGGTTTGATTGAAGGTGGCGTGTGTAATTCTGAAAACGTGCATGTGTTACGTGAGTTTCGAAAAAACTGCAAGATCCTTGTTGCAGTAGGTGCTTGCGCCATTAACGGCGGATTACCCGCAATGCGTAATTTTATCCCTCTGGAAGAATGCCTGAATGAAGCTTATCTGGATGGTATTGGCGTTGAAAATGCGCAAATCCCCAGCGATCCGGAGCTGCCATTATTGCTGGATAAAGTCCGTCCGATTCATGAAGTCGTAAAAATAGATTATTTTTTACCCGG
>CAYVFT010000073.1:0-18986 GCA_964450225.1 uncultured Crenothrix sp.
CTAATCAAGTTTTGACAGACTGGATAATAAATACGGCACAACTTCTTCGTAATCAATAAAATTTTTACGGGTGGTTAAAATATAATTAGCCAACATTGTGATCACGAGCCAGCTTGTCCTGTCATTGATAAAACTGAAGGCCTCCAGAAACAGCCCGGAAATTTTCTTTTCCCTCTCGTCCTGGTCGGTAATAAAACACTCCAGATACTCGTTGACCATCTCAAGGTCAGATGAACCGCCATAATAATGCAGTGCATTAAGATTCACCAAGCGTGGATTAATCGGTTCACCATCACACATCGCCTCATATTTTGCCTCTGCTAACGGCCCGGCCAGCAAACTGATAATATCGGCTTCAAAGGTCATCTCAGCTAGTTGCATCTCTTCGGATGAAATAGGCCATGCCGGTTTTTTGATTGTAACAGGCAACGCAAGAATCCTCCGATAATCATCGGAGTTAGCGATAGATTTATCATTTAGACGAGTTAACGGCCAGGACAACTGAAAGTCGTTACTGTGTCTGTTAACAAGAATTTGAAAAAACGGTGAAAATGGCTTTTGTCTGTTACCATGATAGATTGCCACTACATGTCCAGCCACATGCATGGCGATTTTCTTGCTGAGTTTATTATCTGTTGTCTGGCTAACAGCTTTTGATGGACAGTTAAGGTACATAATGAATAACCCCGAAAAAAAGATGCGGGCAAAAAAAGTATGCCCGCATATCGAGAGGAAGGAAGATAACCCTGCTGCTTGGCGCATCAACAAGAGTTGGGCAAAGTTTAATGGCTTATCCGACTCTTGAAAATGTGTCATATTGCCGCGCGGCAATATGCCGCCATATTTGGCAAGATAATTGCTAATTCTTTTGATTTGCTTGAAATAAAGTCAGCTAATTCAAGATATCCTGGGCTGACAAATAAATTTTTATCGTTTTTATGCGGCTTATCCCCTAATAAAATACGTCATATCACTCAATCCCTTCCAGGACAACGAGTAAACAGAGCTTAATGAAAGCCTCATGTGTGCCAAAATTGACTGCCAGAAGTTATCTTGCAGTTTGTCCGAAATAAGCCGGCACTCTTTTGATCCATGTCAACATTGATTCTCCTTGCCAATCTGGCATACAAGCCTGGATTCATTAACACGATCCCTTAGCTCCTTGCCCGGCTTGAAATGGAGTAAATATTTAGCTGATAAATTTATAAACTCGCCAGTTTTTGGATTTCGTCCTACACGAGCAGGATGATAATGCAATGAGAATGCCCCAAAACCTCTAACTTCTATTCTACGGTTAGCGATTAGCGCCTGACTCATCTGTTCGATAATACAGTCAACCGCGAGATCAACATCTTTTAATGCCAGATGCGGTTGTTTTTTAGCTAAGGCTTCAATGAGTTCTGATTTGGTCATGCTGAGTCCCTGTGGTTATTCGTTTAATCAGTCAAAACAGATTTGTGCGTCATATGCCCTATTTTTCTGAGTGAAATGCCTCAGTAATTGGTCTGATAGCTTGTGTTTAAGCCCAGTCGCCATGGTTTTCTGAAGTTCTTTCCATGAGGCAAACCTAAATTACTAGCATTTAACGTGCCATTTGTCGCGGCATATCGTCGCGCGTCAATTTGCCACATTTTCAGGATTTTTATTAGCCGTTAAACTCTATGCAACTCTTGTATGCGCTTCCTCTCCTAAAGGGATTAGAGTTTAAATATCCTTCCTCTATAAGCGGTCAAAAATCCTGACCGCATTTTTTTTGTTTATGGGAGAAACAATGAAACGAAATTACCCCCTTGACGCGATGAGCTCCGTTCTTGATCAAGATTTGATCAGGCAAATTGTCTTTCATGAAGCTGGTCACGCAGCGGCCATTCATCTTTGCAATAAACTAAAACAACTCCCTCCGGTGTATTTTCAAATCACCATTAAAAAACCCAATTACCCTCTGGCTGATCCGTTTCCGTGCAGAGCAGTCACGGATGATCATTTTGTCGCATGGATTGAGGGAGGATGCTTAATTCATAGTCTGCCAGTTACGTTGATAGAAAGTGCAAATTATTTCTCATCTGATGAGCAAGATGCTTATCGGACTGCTTTTGAAGCAGACATGATCAATTTGCTGGTTGGGCCACTCGCTGAAGCAAAGCATGTCGCTCTTCGTAATAATGAACGTTTCAGTAAAAATTTGGTTAACGTCAATGCGCTACATTATTATGGCGGTAAATCCGATCTGGAAAAGGTTTATGAATATCTGGAAAATTTTATTTCGGATAATAGTCTGCATGAAGAAAAGATTGCCGAGCTGTTTAACAAAGCGTTTCAATTTATAGACTCGCCTGTTCATTGGAAAGCTATTGAACGTCTATCTTCTTACATACTAAATAACACCAAAAATACCATTAGCTGTGAAGAAGCGATTGCTGTGCTAGATGAAAACACTATTTCTTAAAAAATATAAAGGCTGGGTCAAGGCATTATATTTGCCTTTTACATGAGGTAATTGCAAAATGGTACCCCGTGCGCATAGTAGATAACAGCATTCTTGAGGGTCTTATAACATGGCTATTGATGATCAAACCAACAAGTCCGGATCTGGCTCGGTACTCCAGGCAGACAATAGCCAACAATTTGATTCTCAATCGAGCTCTATTCAAAAACACAAAAAGCTGAGGAAGCGAGCACTGAAAATCGTCCACAACTACACGTTGTTAGCGGGTAGTGCGGGATTAATTCCAATGCCTTTTTTTAATCAAGTTGCTGTGGGCGGATTGCTGAGTAAAATGCTTTATGATCTAAGTAAACTTTATGGATCAAGTCTGACTAAACAAAAAAATAAAGCTATCATCGCCGCTGTTCTCGGTGGCGCTCATTCTGAGTGGATTACAGTTTATCTGGGAGACAATATCGAGAAGGTCTTGCCCGGCTTGTCCATAATCAGCAATTCAATTGCCCGGCCGTTCGTTGCAGCCGGCATCACTTACGCCATAGGCAGACTCTTTGTTAAACACTTCGATAGCGGCGCATGGTTAAGGGAAGGATCGGCATCAAACTTATCTCTTCTTGCGAATTAATATAATCCTTGGCCAGGGTAACCGGATAGCCTGTTAAGCATCCGGGCATTTCAGTTTTAATACAGCAAGTGATCTAGTACTCAGTCATTTTAATTATGACGGGTAAACTTTGCGTATTATTCAATCCCCCTCTTTGAAAAAGAGGGGTTAGGGGAGATTTTTTAAATAAATCCCCCTCAATCCCCCTTTTTCAAAGGGGGAAGCGAATATGTGATTGTTGACTGTCCATACCTTTACACCACAAAACAAAAATGACTGAGTTCTAGTGTTTATTTTTAAAATTTTTCGACACTGTTTTCTTGCGCGTGCCCGGATGATCGGTTCAACCGTAATGAATTGATGATTACCGAGACCGAACTGAGCGCCATAGCCGCTGAAGCAATCGTCGGATTCAGTTTTCCAGCCACGGCAAAGGGAATAGCAACGGCGTTATAGCCGAAAGCCCAAAACAGATTTTGTTTAATAATGCTCAACGTTTGCTTGCTCAATACGATCACGTCGGCTACTTTGCCTATATCACCATTGACCAGAATCAAGTCTGCTGCATGAATGGCAATGCCGGTCCCTTTGTCAATCGCCAGACTAAGGTCCGCTGCTGCCAGCGCGGGCGCATCATTTATGCCATCGCCGATCATCGCAACCTGGCGCCCTTGTTTTTGCAGGCTTCGAATAATCTCCAGCTTTTTCGCCGGATTCGCTTGAGCTATAACCGTTGTTATGCCAACTTGGCCGGCAATAGGCCAAGCCGCTTCCTCGGTATCCCCGGTCACCATCATCGTTTCGATGTGGCTATCATGCAACTGTTTGATAACAAGCCTGGCATTGGCTCTCACTTGATCAGAAACAGCAAATAATGCCACCGCGTGATGATCAATGACCAGATAAAACAGTGTTTTCCCCTGTTTCGCCAAATTCTTCGCCGTTGCTTTTAACGCAGTTAAATCGATTTGTTGGCCTTGCAACCAGGATTCATTGCCCAGCAATACCTCATATTGTCCGACGTCCGCACGAATGCCCTGGTCAGGAATGCTGTGGAAACGGGCAGACTCCAAGCGGTTAATATTTCGTGCTTTGGCATATCGGACAAGCGCTTGTGCTAGATAGTGTTCTGAATTGAATTCCGCGGATGCCGCCAATTGAATAATACTTTCATCATCCAAATGAGAGACATTAAGGAAGTCGGTAACGTTGGCATTGCCCTCGGTAAGGGTGCCAGTTTTATCAAAAATAACGATATCGATGGTTGACGCTGTTTCCAGCGCTTCGCCCTTACGAATATAAATACCGCGCCGTGCTGCCTGCCCTGTACCCACCATGGTTGCTGCCGGCGTTGCCAAGCCCAGTGCACAGGGGCACGAAATCAACAATACAGAAATGGCATTGGCTAACGCTTGCGCAAAGCGTTCTCCGGCCAGCAGCCAGCCGCCAAAAGTCATGCCCGATAGCACTATGACTGACGGCACAAACACCGACGAAAAAGCATCAACCGTTTTTTGTATCTGCAATTTGGAAGCCTGGGCCTCGTCGACCATATGTATCAACCCGGATAGCACAGTATCCTTGCCCGTTGCCGTGGCACGGACATGCAAAACGCCACTGCCATTGATACAACCATCATACACCTTATGCCCGGACTCCTTGATGCTGGGTGTACTGGAACCGGTTACCATGGACTCATCAACACTGGAAAGACCTTTGATCACCACACCGTCGACAGGGATTTTTTCACCGGGGCGAACCAGTAAAATATCATTTACCTTAATTTTATCGGCGCTAATTTTAATTTCTTCGTTATTACGTAACAGCGTCGCTTCCGGGGGTTGCAGGTTCACCAGCTTACGGATGTCGTTGACTACCTTTCTTTTTGCCAATTCTTCCAGATATCTGCCTAACAGAACAAAATCAATGATGGCGGTTGCCGCACTAAAGTAAACACGGCGGCTGTTGCGAAATAACGCCGCAAGACTGTAACTGTATGCCGCACCTACCCCTAGCGCAATCAGGCTATCCATGTTTGCGGAACCTTGTTTAGCCTGATTTAAGGCTTTCTTGAAAATATCCCGGCCTTCCCAAAAAACCACGGGCGTAGCGAATAATGCCTGCAACAGCAAAAGCGGAAGCGACCTTGATCGTAAGAGGCTCAGTAATGTCACCGGCAAGCTCAGTACACCTAACATCATCAGTTGTTTTTTTGCCGCAAGCAGATGCTTGCCTTCAAATTCGAACAACAATTTTCGTTCTGCCAGCGAATCGATTGAAAAGGGCTGGTAACCATTTGTAGAAATAATTTTAAAAAGTGTTTCTTTAGAGAGATAGCCTTTGATTCGAGCCGTTTCCGACACATAATTGACCGCCACTTTAATGATATCCGGTTCACGCTGCAAAACCATTTCCAGAAACAGGGCGCAGGACGCACAACTCATTCCGCCAATCCCGATAACAAAATCCTGTAACACTTCGTTGGTATAAGTGTTTTTTTGTTTTATGGCGCTAATAGTATTACGGGGCTTCAGGCCAATATTACCTATAACTGCATCCAAAAGATGCAACAAATTTGCAACAGGCAGGTATTCCGGGTCAAAATGAATGGTTACTGAAGCTAACGGCGGAACGATTTTTACCGCTTGAATTCCCTTCCGTTTGCATAACACTATTTCCAGTACGTAAGCACGCTCCTGATCCTTGCGTAAACTCGGTGCGACGATACGAACGCGATGTTTTGTTTGATGCACGAGGGTGAAATTCTTAAAGTCAGCTGCTTGATACATAGGTATAGTATTGTTGGTATTTTTCTTAATTGGACCCAACTCAGGTCATCCGGGTTTTGTGGTATTTTTTAGCAAGGACAGAGCAACCCACGTTGATGCGTAAGTAAAAGCATTAGTTAACCTTTAAAAGGCGTCTTCCCGCCGTGTTCCTGCAATCCCTCATAAGTATTAAATGTTTGCATGCCACCGGACAGGTTTCTGACTCGAAAACCGTTCTGCTGAAGGATTCGGGTAGCATTATAAGCCCTTTGCCCAACACCGCAGACGACCCAGATTTCCCGTTCCCGGGATAACTCTTGCAAACGATCACGCAAGGAGTCCAAAGGGATATTGATTGCATGAGGAATATGTTTTTGTTGATACTCGGCGGTCGTCCTTACATCGACAATTTGCGCCTGTGCAAACGGGTCATCCAGGATCAGCGCAAGCAATTGACCGGCTTGATCTTGATTTTCGAAAACTTGTACATGCGTGTCCAGCAATTCTTCCCATTTCGCCAGCGGATGATCACCGCGTAAATGGTTGGCGGCTATCATCCCGGCCAGATTAACCGGATCCTTGGTAGCGCCAAACTGCGGCGCGTAACAGAGTTCAGCTTCTTCCAGGTCATATACTGTAGCGCCCATTTGTATGAATGCGGAAATAACATCAATTCGCCTGGCTACGCCTGACTCGCCCAAGGCCTGTGCGCCAAGAACCTTGCCACTGCGAGTATCATAGAGCATTTTTATATGAATGGGTTTTGCTCCGGGATAATAACCGACGTGATTACCGGGATGCAGATAGACTTTTTCGTAGTGAGGAAAACCGGCAGCTTTCAGCATTTTTTCGTTAACACCTGTGGTTGCCACTGTTAATCCGAAAATACTGCAAACCGAGGTTCCCTGAGCCCCTCGATAAGGCATAAACGAGTTTATTCCAGCCACCTCTTTACCCACAATATGGGCAGCAGCAACACGGCCTTGCCGATTAGCCGGTCCGGCTAAAGGACACAATTGCCATTCGTTGGTAATAAAATTACGAACCTCTACGACATCGCCAACCGCCCAAATATGGGGATCACTGGTTTGCATGGTTTCATTGACTCTTATACCGCCAAGCAGCCCTATCTCCAGACCCGCTTTAACTGCCAATTCTGCTCGTGGTTTCACACCGATAGAAATCATCACTGCATCCGTTGTAATTTGCTCTCCTGAAGCCAGATTAACGGTCAGAGTTTGATCGGAATTTTGTTGAAAAGAAGAAACGTGGCTGTTCAACCCGCATTCAATTCCGTGTTGTTCCAGATGCTTAGCCACAAAAGCAGCCATTTCCAGATCCAATGCTGGCATAACCTGATTGGACGACTGCAACACAGTCACCTTAACCCCTCGCTTACTTAAATTTTCAGCCAGCTCCAGACCCAGATAGCCCGCCCCCATCACGACAGCGCGCGTCATATTTTCCAAAGCCGCACGAATCTCCCGGCTATCCGGGATGGTTCTCAAGGCATAAATTCCCGGGAGGTTGATGCCGTCAATATCGGGCCAAACCGCAGAAGCTCCGGTCGATAAAACCAAAGCATCATAACGTTCGACTCGATTCTGTCCGGTTGCCTGATCACACACTTCAAGCGTTTTGTTGGCTGTATCTATCGACAGCACTTCGGTATCAGTGCAAACCTGAATATTAAACCGGTTTTTAAACAATTCAGGCGTTGCTACCAGCAACTTTTCTTCTTCAACAATGACATCCCCGATAAAGTAGGGTAGCCCGCAATTAGCAAATGAAACGAATGAACCCATCTCAAAAATAATGATTTCGCAATCTTCGCATAAACGCCGGATTCGAGCTGCACAGGTAGCTCCCCCGGCAACGCCGCCTACAATTAAAATACGCTTATGCGCCATAAATGTTTATCCCTATGTTGTTTATTGAGACAGTAATACGATTCTGTTCGAAGATAAAAGGTATGTAGATTGGTCTAGTTTGGAAATAATCCACCTGTTGAAATTTTCATCTGGCCAATCGAGAGTTACTGCTTTAAAAAAGCATAAATCGCGCCTGGTTAACGTATAAATTTATGATGCTGCTGAATGAAAAACCGCCATTTTTTCAATGAGCATATCCCGATAGGTATAAGGAATACCACCCGTACCATAACCGGATTCACGCAATCCCGCAAAGGGCATCCAATCAACCCGGAAAGCAGTGTGATCATTAATCATAACCGTAGAAGCGGCCAAATGTTTGTAGGCATAGAGGGCCGTATCGATGTTTTGTGTGGCGATAGCTGCCTGGAAGGCATAAGGCAGGGCGTTAGCCCGATTGATAGCCTCATCAATGGTGTCAAAGTCATAGACACAGATTACCGGGCCAAAAATTTCACTTTGGCTGACTTTGCTGTGTTCTAGGGGATTCAATAGCACGGTAGGTGAATAAAGTGAGTTCGATAGCCGCATGCCGCCAGTCATGAGCGTGGCATTTTCCTGTAACGCTTCATTGACCCAGGATTCGACCCGGTCAACTTCACTGTGACGGATCAAAGGGCCGACATCGGTTTTTTCACTGGCGGGATCGCCTACGATCATGTTTTCAGTCAGCGAAGCCAAGCGATCCGCGACCGATTGGGCAATCGAGCGATGCGCATAAACGCGTTGCACAGAAACACAGACCTGTCCGGCATGATAAAAACCGCCTTTTGCCAGTAACGGCAGAATGTTATCCAGATTGGCATCCTCGGCGACAATCACCGGCGCGACACCGCCATGTTCCAAAGCACAGCGAGTACTTGGCGCCAGTTTTGACCGCAGCATCCAACCAATAGCGGAACTGCCGATAAAACTGAAAAATGCGACGCGCCGATCGGTTACCAGTTGTTCGGCAACGGCAATATCTTCAACAACAACCGGCTGGCACCAGGCTTTTGGCAAGCCGGATTCATGAAATATCCCGGTTAAGGCAAAAGCTGACAGAGGCGTTTCCTTGGCGGGCTTGATAATCACCGGACAGCCGCTGGCGATGGCAGGGCCTACCTGATGAACGATTAAATTCAATGGATGATTGAAGGCGCTCACGGCAACAACCGGCCCGATCGGTTCTCTATTGGTAAAAGCCAGACGATTCATTGAGGCCGGATTAAGTTGCATGGGTATTTCCGAACCCCGTTCGGTGCGGATGCAGTCGATACAAATTTTTATACCGTCAATGGCACGGATTAGCTCAACCCGAGTGTCAAGATAAGGCTTGCCGCCTTCGGCAACGGCGAGCATGATCAATTGTTCAGCGCGTTCCTGCATCAATAAAGCGACGCGTTCCAATATACCGATGCGTTCGTGAGCAGGTAGCCAGTGCTGGCGATCCCGAAAAACGGCAGCCATATTTTTTAAAGCCTGCTCAGCTCCAACCGAATCTATAGTTTCTACTGAACCGACACATTTGCCGTCATAGGGCGAGAAAATCCGGGCGACACCCGCTGGTTTTGCATTTGGGACTTGTATTTGAAAATGCATAATGACCTTCTTGTTAAGTATCCGGACCAGTATTTTAACGGATGCTTATAAACTATGACAAAACACACTAACGGGAAGTTCGGGATTCCCATAATCAGGATATCTTATTAAGAAAGCGGCGGATTAAAAACCTGGCTAATGATGTCCAGAAATTTATCAGCCTTGATATAACCGACAACCCGGTAAGCATTACGCTCCTGCTGGTCCGGGCCGAAGAAAAGAATAGCTGGCGGGCCGATCAGATTAAAGTGTCTTAACATGGCTTGATCATCTGGGGAGTTTTGCGTGACATCAGCTTGCACCAGCACAACTTGCGACAAAGCCGCCCTCACCCTGGAATCAGCAAAGGTATTAAGCACCAGTTCCTGGCATGATGGACACCAGTCTGCATAAAAATCAAGCATGAGCCATTGATTTTTCGCTTGCGCTTCAGCCAGATTTTGCAGTAAGTCATCCATGGATCCGATTTTTTTAAACTTGAGCGTGAGCGATAATTGTTCTTTGCAAGCGACAGCCACACTACATAAAAGGGGCTGAAGAGAGTCAGGCTTGTTAGTGGAAATCCCCACCCACAAAAGGATGCTGTAAGCCACTGCAAGCAGTCCGGCACCCTTCCAATACTGTTTCCATAGCAATAGTATTACTGGCAAGATTACCAGCAACGACCATAAAGCCAATATAGCTGTCGGTGGCAGGATGCGCCCTAATAGCCACACTGCCACTGCCAGTAACCCAACGCCAAAAATGACTTTGGTGATACCCATCCAGGCACCGGCCCTGGGCAGAAATTTGCCGGCATAGGTACCGAAGATAAGCAGCGGCATGCCCATGCCGATACCCAAAGCAAACAATGCCATTCCACCCAAATAAGGGTCTCCGGTTTGCCCGATATACATCAATGTGCCGGCCAAGGGTGCCGAGACGCACGGCCCGATTACCAGCGCCGAAAGAATACCCATCATGACTGCCCCTAACAGCCTTCCTCCCTGCTGTTTGGAACTGATCGCCATGACTTTGGTTTGTATGAAGGAAGGAATTTGAAGCTGGAAACCACCGAACATGGACAGCGCCAATAGTACAAAAATACCACTGAAAGCAATAATCACCCAGGGCTCCTGGAACAAAGCCTGAAGATTACTGCCGAAAAGTCCGGCGAGGACACCGAAGCCTGTGTATGTCAGTGCGGAAGCCAGTACATAGCTCAGAGATAGCCAAAAGGCCCTGAGGGTGTTCAGGTTTGTGCCCTGGCCAATTACAATGCCGGAAAGAATCGGCAGCATCGGGAAAATACATGGCGTAAATGCCAGTAACAGCCCGAAGCCGAGAAAGCTCAACATAATGAGCCAGGCAGAATCCGTTTTTAATGAATCAGCAATGCGATCCTGTTCGGAGATAAAAGGTATGGCCTTGTCTGGCGTGGAAGTCGTGCCCCACCAGTTGAAACTGTCATCGGACAAATCGAACGTAAGTGCTTTTTTGACCGGCATATAACAAACGCCTACATCAGCGCAGCCCTGGAATGACACTTCCAACATCAATTTATTCAGTTTTGGATCCTGACGCTGAAGAGATATTTCTACTTCAAGGTGATCCCGGAAAACTTCCACATTTCCGAAAGTTACATCCTGCTTGGTTTGGCTGGCTGGAAAGGACGGTTTACCGGCTTTTATACCGGGAGTCAACGAGACAAATTTGAATTTGTTTAGATAAAGGTAATAGCCGTTGGCAATATCCCAGGTTAGCAAGAGCCTGTCCGCTTTCTTTACCTTGGATGTAAATTGAAAAGCTTGTTCAGACGACAAAAGTTCAGCTGAATCGACAGCGACCGCCTGACTTGAAAACCAGAAAGCCAGGCAACACAGGAATTTTAAGATCGACGGCTTTACCACAAACAAACCCTACAAGGAGATATAGATCATTAACCTTTATTGGTCCTGAATGTGTTTTATCATGCCAGCGTAGTATTCAACCATTTGTTCCAGAAAGAGGATGATCGCATCAATTTCATTTTTTATATCGTGGATAAAATTATGATGCTGGAAGCTTTCTGCAACATAAAATGACATCCCCATATAAATGGTATTGCAGCCCATTACAATCATAATGAACGCCGCAGACTTCAACATGAGTCCTCTGAAATTGGCGCTCATCTTGCCAAACGCCACGCTAATAAACAGCATGGTAGGCAATGTGCCAGCGCCGAATGTCAGCATTAACAAACCTCCTTCCATGATGCTAGTGGCTGACGTTGCTTTAACCGCCATGGCAAACGTCAATGGACACGGCATCAAGCCATTTAACAATCCGGCAATGGTGGCACCGAGTATAGGCCCTTTGGTTCGTGATTCAGCATAACCTCTGCGTAATAAACTCATCGGCAATAGCCTTACTGATCCTTGAAAAGGGATCCAGCCTAAAATACCCAGGGCTAGAATAATAACGACAGAACCAATAAACATTTGCAAGATGCTTTGAACCTTACCAAACACGCCGCTGGAAACCAGAACGAACCCAAGCGCAGCAGCGGCAAATCCGACCATGGTGTAAACGAATATCCGGGCAAATTGATAAAAGAAATAAGGTAGCAGCGTTCTGGAGGCGCCAGCCTTCATAAAGTAGCCGGAAACCAGTGCACCACACATCCCCAAGCAATGCCCGCTACCCAGTACGCCAGCCATAAATGCCAGTCCATAATCAAATCCACCGGCGGCAGCAACAACATGCTGCATGCCATGATCCATTGTCGAATGATCCATTTGTAACCCTATTTTTTACTTAGCCGTAATGAATTAACAATAACCGATACCGAACTTAAGGCCATGGCGGCCGAAGCTATCATCGGGTTGAGTTTACCCATCGCCGCAACCGGAATGGCGATAACGTTATAACCAAATGCCCAGAACAGATTTTGCTTGATAACTCTAATAGTATCGGTGCTTAACTGAATAGCATCAGTCACTTTGGTAATGTCCCCATGAACAAGTGTCATATCCGCTGATTCAATTGCTATATCAGTTCCCGTGCCAATAGCGAAGCCTACATTCGAGGCTGCCAATGCCGGCGCATCATTAATACCGTCACCAATCATGCCGACATTTTTATCTTCACTTTGAAACTGATGAATGATGGCCAGTTTTTGTTCCGGTTTGGCATTGGCGATAACCGTTTCAATGCCCACCACGGCGGCAATATAATGCGCTGTTT
This sequence comes from uncultured Crenothrix sp., assembly GCA_964450225.1. Taxonomy (GTDB): domain Bacteria; phylum Pseudomonadota; class Gammaproteobacteria; order Methylococcales; family Methylomonadaceae; genus Methylobacter_C. The sequence continues at coordinate 12,532 of CAYVFT010000073.1, forward strand.
TTTCAGTATCACCGGTTACCATCAGTGTCTTTATACCCAATTTATTAAGATGTTGAATAGCCTGTACTGCCTGTGGCCGTGGCTTGTCGGCAATGCCAATTACAGCTGCGGCTTTACCATTGATCGCCATAAATACAGGTGTTTTACCCTGTCCGGAAAAATCACTGGCGGCAGTTAACAGGCCATCGACCGCTACCCCTTGTTCAATTAGCCAGTCTTTATTGCCCAGCAGCATTTTTTTGCCATCAACTTCCGCTTCAATTCCGCGACCGGTTTCACTATAAAAACTCGTGCATTCCTGCAATTCAATAGACTGTTCTTTTGCATAAGCAACTATCGCCTTGCCTAAAAAATGCTCTGAATTATTTTCAGCCGAAGCTGCCAAGCTGATTAGTTTTTCTTCGCTTAGTCCAGACAGCTTGAGTAAATCTGTGACTTTAGGCTTACCTTCCGTAATCGTACCGGTTTTATCGAAAACAACGACGTTGAGCTTCGCAGCTGTTTCCAGGCTTTCTCCGTTGCGGATATATATCCCTTCTCGAGCAGCCTGACCTGCACCCACCATAATTGCCGCGGGAGTTGCCAGGCCCAATGCACAAGGACAGGCAATCAATAATACCGTGATGGCATTACCAAACGCGAAGCTGAATGGCGCGCCCATCAATAACCAACCGGTCATGGTTAAACCCGACAGCAACATCACTGAAGGCACAAATACGGCGGAAATTTTGTCTACCTGTTTTTGAATCGGTAACTTGGTTGCCTGGGCCTGATCAACCATATGCACTATGCCGGCCAATACGGTATCCATACCTACAGCCGTTACCCGAACCCGCAGTGCGCCGCTGCCATTAACACAACCACCAACCACCTTATGCCCAACATCTTTAACGACAGGCAAACTTTCTCCCGTCACCATCGCCTCATCAACCGTCGATACACCGTGTATAACTATGCCATCGGTAGGAATTTTCTCACCGGGACGAACCAGCAATACATCATCAATAACACAATCGTCAACGGCAATGACTAACTCTTGCCCATCACGGAGAAGGGTTGCGGTTTGCGGTTGCAAATCGACCAGTTTACGTATGGCTTCGCCAGCTTTACCCTTGGCTTGCTCCTCTAAAAAGCGCCCCAGTAATACAAAAGTGATAATGGCCGCCCCCGCTTCAAAGTAGAGATGCCCGCGGCGCCTGAATAATGCAGGCAAACTATAGCCGTAAGCTGAACCTACTCCCAGTGCAATTAACGTATCCATATTGGCCGTTCGTTGTTTTGCCAAGCGCCAGGCTTTTGCAAAAAATGTTCCGCCTGACCAAAAAACTACGGGCGTTGTCAGCGCAAACTGTAGCCAATGCAGCCAGCGGGATGTCGGCATACTCATACCAACAACTACGACAGGGAAACTCAAAATCCCGGACCAGATAAAACGGCGCCTAGACATAACAATCCGCTGCTGTTCCTTTTCAATCAGGTTTTTGCGCTGGGATAAGGTATCCATCGCGTAGGTGTTATAGCCTAGAGTGGCAACCTTGGCACGCACATCATCCTTGGCTAACTGTCCGTAAACCGTCAGGGTCGATGTGCCGAAATTGACGCTGGCCTGCTTGATTCTGGGATCACGCTTTAACACCATTTCGATCAACAAGGCACAAGATGCGCAGGTCATGCCTTCAACAGCAAGATCAACTTCCTGTACAGGACCGTTAAAGATTTTCTTCTGTTGTTTGCCCTGATCAGTCTTTTTCCTGGCAATATTGCCCAGCACAGCATCGAGCAATATGAGTAAATTCTTTTTAGGCAAACCGGCCGGATCAAACTCAATAACAGCAGAGCCCAAGGCATAAACCGACCGGACCTTTTTTATTTCAGGCCTTTTTTTTAAAAGAATTTCAAAAATGTAACCGCGCTCTTGGTCATTTTTCAAGATCGGAGACATTATTCTGATACGTCTGGTTAACTGATGAACCAGCTCGAAATTTTTCGGGGTAGAAGATTGTGTATCCATAGCGAAAGTTATCAGAAATATGTCGGGGAATATGTCAGCCGGCTGTAGCCCGATCAGGAAATTATGGTTGCAATACGATTATTGCCAGTTTTCCTGCATCAGGCTCGTGTAATGGGATGCGCTTACGTAATGAAATGCATCATCTACATTCAAGGATTTACTTTTTTTTACGCGAACGAACCAGCAAAAAGAACATATAAAACAAAGCCATCCATTCATAACGATACTTGAGGGGTTTAACAAGCCAATTTTGAGTAATTTCGTTCCAGTGCAGCCTTATAAGAAAGAGCACCAGAATATCATTTAAAAAATCTATGATGGCTTTTTCCGGGTCTTTCATGAAAGCTGTTGGCTTTTGCATACCCAACCTGGTAATGACTTTGGCCGCCTGAACCGTCTCTTTTGCATCGCCGTATCTTTCTTTGGCCCAGCGTGTCGCTTTAAAAACGTCTAATTTGGATTTAACTTTTTCCTTCCACGGAGCTGATTTTGAAACAGCTTTTGGTTTTAAGACACCTTTTTTTTCCAGATCAGCGAGCAAATGAAACAATTGCCTCGCCAGTGATTTGAAATCACAAAATGATTCTTCGAAACGTATTGATAATTTCTGCTGATTGCGATACAGATTGACGCGGTAAACACCATCGATTTCAGAAATGCCATCCGTTACTGCTTTGGCTACATCAACATTACAAATACGGACGGGTATTTGAAACCTTACATGCCCGCCCGCTCGATAACGCAGCACAAATTCTTTTTGGATAGACATAAAATAAGTAAGCCTCTAAAAAACAAAACGGGTGCCCTGCATTTGTATAGACAGGAAAAACACCCGTTAATGAAGTCACTCATCCCATAGAGAATGAAGCAACTTTAAGCGGACAATCTGCAATTACTCCTTGCTTTCCGCAACAAGATCTTCGAGATTTTCTTTTTGCTGTAATACAAAATCTTTACCGGCATCCACCACTTTACTTGTGCTGGAAATTATTTCTTTTCTGTATTTGTAGACCAGATAGCCGGCTACCACGCCCAAGCCAAAGACCAGAACAGGATGTTTAGCGACATTACTCATCAGTCTACTCCCCGTATGTACTGTAGATGAAACAATTGACCCCTTAACAACTTCTTTAGCCACAGAATTAGCAGCATTGCCATGTGCGTGTTTCATATTGATTTTTCCTTAATAAATTGAAAATTAGCGGATAATTAATTCTGGCTGGATTCAGCCAAAATCTGATCTTCATTCAACAATTGATAAATACCCTTGCACCCTTCGCAACAAAATACTTTATCACCTTCTTTAGTTTTCAATGTAAAACCAGACGTTTCGACGGGCAACCCACAAAGATCACACACTTCTTTTGTTTCAGTCATTGTTATTATCTATATATTTTAGGCCGTTAGCTATATTAGCAAAATAAGAATTTGTCTACAACAGCCAGGAATTTTTGCTTTGCATAAAACTCTCTGCCGCCAGTATGTTCTTCTGACCTCAGGGAAAGCCGATTTTTCTTAACACATCCCTGCACTTAACTTACAAAAACTCAGACATAGCCACTTCCAAACCACAAGTTCTCCAAAAAAGCTTAAGGAAACTTTCAATAGTTCGTTTTTAGTTCATTTTTAAAAAATTGATGCTTATAAATTTCAATAACTTACATTGGTCAATATTATCAAAAAAGCTGTTTTTAGTGGTTCCCTAAAGTCCTGGCTGCCCAAAAATATTGAACAACAGATTAAAGATCAGGCTGCTTTAGAAGCATTAGCTGCACCCGAAACTGCCCGATTCGACGCCTTCATCAGAGCAATTCTTAATGCTCCAGTCAAGCTGGCACCCAAACCAAGTCTAACAGCCAAAGCCGGTACTAAAATCATGGATGCAACAACTAAACCAGTACCTAATAACAAGGAGCCATTATTGGTTTCTTTAACTGCTGTTTGTGCTAGTTGCTTATTCATTATTTACCTCTACGATACAAATAATTAACAAAATATTAATAATATATAGCATGATAAGTGCCAAAATATTATCTTATTGATTTGCTTATTATTTTTATAAAAAAGCTGATGCACATTTATTAAACTATGTTATATAACACAGTTTAATAAAAAATCACGTTAAATCCCATATTTTCAAAAGCATTTTCTCTTACATCTCGATTGAGCTGCAAAAATAAGTAATGGGTATAAGCTGTAGTTTGTTCTATTATTATCGGCCCTTGATATTTATCAATAATCCGCAAATCTGGAATCACTGATATAACTCATGATTTGGCCCGAATCTTTACCAGCAAAACATAAAATTTAAATGACTCTCTCTTCTAATTCTGGTCTGCCACAAGCGACCACAGGTCTTCAATGCGAACAAAGGGCCGAACAACTCAATAGCCAATGCCGCTGCGTATCACTTAATCGAGAAGCAATGCGCGCAGAATTATGGCACCAACAAGACGATATTAATCTGTACCGAATGATCGTTGAAGAACGCCCATACCTGTTTGCCGAATCTGCAGTATTTGTCACCGATGCATGTATAGACAGACAGCGTAACATCATTGCTGCTGTAGAGAGGGTCATAACCATGCCCGCTTATCAGGAGCAGGTACTTGCATACGCTCCCGACACGGCAAAATTCATGCCCAAAGCACTCGGTGTTTTTTTCGGTTATGACTTTCATCTGAGTGCCGAAGGGCCACAATTGATTGAAATAAATACTAATGCCGGTGGAGCTTTACTCAATGCTATCGTGGCGCGCACCCAAAAAGCCTGTTGTGAACTAGTAGAGGAAGAATTCCCGGCACACACAACAGGCGTAACGATCACCTATAATCCGGAACAGACATTTATTGAGATGTTTATTGAAGAGTGGCAAGCTGAACGAGGTCAACAGCCTTTACGTACAATTGCTATCGTCGATGAAAATCCACAAACCCAATACATGCTGCCGGAGTTTCTTTTGTTTAAAAAACTGTTTGAACAAAACAGCATTAACGCAATTATTTGTGATCCATCTGAACTTGCTTACCGGGAACTAGCACTTTGGCATGGAAATCAGCGTATCGATCTTGTCTACAATCGGCTAACAGATTTCGGATTGACAGAGACCGCGCATAAGTCTTTACTCGAAGCCTATCTGGCAGAAGCGGTAGTCGTTACCCCCCATCCACGGGCTCACGCACTTTACGCAGACAAAAGAAACCTGACGCTACTGACTGACGAATCAGCCTTAATAGATATCGGAGTTGACGCAAGAACCAGAGCCATACTTATGACCGGCATCGCCCATACAGTTCAGGTAGATCCTGACGAGGCCGAAACCTTATGGGCTGCCCGTAAGCATTTGTTTTTTAAACCCGCCAAAGGTTACGGCAGTAAAGCAACATACCGTGGCGACAAACTTACCCGGCGAGTGTTCAGTGAAATCCTGCAAAGTGACTATGTTGCCCAAACGCTGGTGCAACCGAGTGAGCGACAATTGGAAATAGAAAACAAAATCGTCGATTTCAAACTTGATCTGCGTCATTACGTTTATAAAGGCCGGACACAATTAATTAGCGCCCGTTTATATCAAGGGCAAACCACCAATTTCCGTACTCCCGGCGGAGGCTTTGCCCAGGTTATGGTAATTCCATGCCGGGATCACAATTCTATAGACTGTTGTAGTTGACCAGTCGATCTATTCAATTATTTTTGCCGCCACATATTATTGAAGATGTCACCGCTTATATAACTCACCCATTTCCATAAAAATCTCAATTAGATTAACAAAAGCCTGCCTGCTTATTTGATTTTCGCTTGATAGATGTGTTCTAGGCACATCCATTTTAAATTTTATTATTTACATGTATTTTCTGAAGTGCTATAAATGAACGAAAGACGCTAATAATTTCTGCTAGAGTCGATAGTTTATTTCCCATTTTAAAGGCTGGCCAAAATGGATATATCTGATGACACATTGATGACGGACGCTGATGCAGTTGAGTCGTATCATTTACTGGCTTGTTGCTGTACAGGGTCCTTTGAGCCCTGAGAGTCATTATGATATCTCATGCTTTGACCATAGTGATAAACGAACTGGATAAGCATCTCACTGATACTTATGTATTAGGCAATCCTACAAAAGTTGAATTGGGCAACCTTGCTGAGGGCTTTGTTACCGGAGGAGATTCAAGAGAAAAGTTGATCCTGTCCATGGTGAATATCAAAGAGGAAAAAACCCTAAAAAACCTTCCTAATTATTCGCGCAATGACATAACGCTCAACACCGTGTATGAAAACCCACCTGTTTTTCTCAACTTTCAAATTTTAATTACCGCCACTCACGCCAATTACACCAATGCATTGCTGGTTTTATCCAGAGCCATTCGTTTTTTCCAATTTAAAAACGTGTTTACCCAGGATAATGTTGAACCAGTATCCATCACCACAAATGCGCCTAGTA
>CAYVFT010000074.1:0-18831 GCA_964450225.1 uncultured Crenothrix sp.
AGCAAATCAGAAACTTCCTCCGGTTTCAGCCCTTCGCCCTGGTTTTGGCGATAGGCGGCAAATTTATCGTAGAGCTCGACATCATGATGTTTAACCGATGCATCAAAAACATCCAGTAAATCTTTTAGACGTGCAGCATTATATAAATCTGCGTAAGTAAAATTGGGGATTCCAAGGGTAAGGTTTTTTTGATCCATAATGCTTATGTTTGATTAGCTCATGAGTGTGCAAACAGTTCACCAAGAAGCAGACTCTTTGTACTGACAGGGTTTTTGAAAAGGGTTATTTAACAATGCATTATAAGTAAATATGACTATTTTTGCCACAGATAATCTTGGCAACAAAATCATTACAAGCGATGTGTCGTTCTTGCTGTACTTGAGGGAATGCTACAGGGGATAACAAGAAATATCCGTTGCCTGTGGACTTTTATTATTGGTTCATCTAAAACTGCGGAAACTTTCTTCGAAAGCAGAGGAGCACCTACATCCATGCGATTTTGATTTTTTAATTACTGATGCTTTGCATAACACAAGAGAATACGCTACTGACAATCAAAGCCTCCAAAGCCGGACTCATACCTAAGCTTGGAAACTAACGTAACGAGATAAATACCCCGTTACGTTTGTACCATGTTTCTGAACTAATCAGCCTGACGTCTTAAAAAAGCAGGAATATCCAGATAATCTAAATCAATATCTTTTTTGCTTTGCGCGCCAAATCGTGTTTCCCTGTTTTCGTTCTTGCCGCCCTGATGACGCATGACCGTTGGTTTATCCAATTCATCATAATTGGCGTTGCTTGTAGTCGGTTTCTGCATAACCTTAACCGGCGCTTTAACAGGAAGAGGAGGCGCACCCATGCCCGTAGCCACGACAGTAACTTTAATCTCATCACCCAGGCTTGAATCAATAGCCATGCCGATTTTGATAATGGCATCTTCTGAAGCAAATTCGTGAACTATGTTACCGACCTCATTAAATTCGGCAACGCCCATGTCAGCGGCAGAAATATTAACCAAAATACCGCGTGCGCCCTGCAGATTGATATCTTCAAGTAATGGGCAGGCAATTGCCTTTTCAGCAGCCTCCCGTGCACGATGTTCGCCTGACGCCGAACCCATACCCATAATAGCTGCACCCATTCCAGACATAACAGTTCTAACATCCGCAAAATCGACGTTAATCATGCCAGGATGAACAATAAGCTCGGTAATACCCTGCACAGCATCCAGTAACACATCATTAGCCGCTTTAAACGCATTCATCAATGAAACATTATTGCCCAGTACCGGCAATAATTTCTGATTTGGAATCGTAATCAAAGAATCTACATATTTTTCTAGCTCCAGAATGCCTTGCTCTGCAACGGCTTGCTTCTTTTTACCTTCAAACAGAAAGGGTTTGGTAACTACGGCGACAGTTAAAATACCCATTTCTCTAGCGATTTGCGCAATAACAGGAATTGCCCCTGTGCCTGTACCACCACCCATGCCTGCAGTCAGGAAAACCATATCTGCACCTTGCAAAACTTCTTTAATGCGTTCTTTGTTTTCCTCTGCTGCATGTCTGCCAATTTCCGGATTGGTACCCGCACCCAAACCTTTGGTTAACTCGACACCCAGCTGAATTATCGTATCAACAGTTAATTTTCTAAGCGCCTGCGCATCGGTATTTGCGCAGATAAACTCAACCCCTTCAATATGACAGCCAACCATGTGATTAACTGCATTACCACCACCTCCTCCTACACCAATAACCTTGATGACGGCGGTTTCACTATACGTATCCACCAATTCATATTTCATTTTCGCTGCCCCTTAAATTAACACTACACACCATTAAAAATTACCTTGAAACCAGTTCTTCATTTTCGAAAACCAACCTAAACCGTCAGAATCAATACCTCTACCCAGGATCTGATGATCTTTTCCATACATTAACAATCCGACCCCTGTAGAGTGAATCGGATTTCTCACCACTTCAGTTAAGCCCGTTACATTTTGCGGCCCACCCATGCGTACCGGCATGTGAAAAATTTCCTCTGCCAGCTCAATCAATCCCATTACTTTTGAACTGCCACCCGTTAACACGACTCCGGCTGCGATTAGCTCCTCATTGCCACTGCGTCTAAGCTCCGACTGTACCAACAACATCAATTCTTCATAACGCGGCTCTATAATCTCGGCCAAATTTTGCATTGAAATCTTGCGTGGCGCTCTGTCTCCAATGCTGGGCACTTCAATAGCGCCATCAACATTCGCCAATTGCGTTAACGCACAAGCATATTTTCGCTTGATCTCTTCTGCATTGATCGTTGGCGTGCGTAATGCCACGGCGATGTCATTAGTCACCTGATCGCCGGCAATTGGTATAACTGCCGTGTGCTTGATCGCACCCTCGACGTAAATGGCTATATCCGTTGTCCCGCCGCCAATATCGATTAAACAAACGCCTAATTCCTTTTCGTCTTCTGTGAGTACCGAATTACACGATGCCAATTGCTCCAGCACTATATCTTCAACCTCCAGTCCGCAGCGACGGATACATTTGATAATATTCTGGGACGCGCTAACACTGCCGGTGACCATGTGTACTTTGGCTTCCAGGCGAATTCCTGACATCCCGATAGGCTCTTTAATCCCATCCTGAAGATCAATTACAAACTCCTGTGGCAATATATGTAAAATTTTCTGGTCAGCGGGAATAGCGACTGCACGTGCGGAATCAATAACTCTGTCTATGTCATACTGAGTCACTTCTTTATCCTTGATTGCCACAATGCCATGAGAATTCAGGCTTCTGATATGACTGCCTGCAATACCTGCAAAAACTGACTTAATCTGACATCCCGCCATCAATTCAGCCTCTTCAATTGCCCTCTGTATGGACTGAACAGTCGATTCCAGATTAACCACAACGCCTTTTTTAAGGCCACGCGATGGCGTAGTACCTATGCCTATTATCTCTATGTTGCCATCACTGGTGAGCTCACCAACAATAGCCGCGACCTTTGAAGTACCAATGTCCAGTCCGACTATTAAATTACGCTCTGTTTTTTTTGCCATTTTATCTACTCTGTATCGCGTTTTCGTGTATTTGCTTGTTCATTATTGGGGTTTGCAATGGCCTTCCAATCAATCTCGGCAGTTCCAGGCTTCCATGAAACGGCAAATCCATTGGGATATCTCAAATCAATTATTGCCATTGCATCAAAGTACTCTTGTTTTAACACTGTCAACGTCTTTAAAAAACGCTGTAACTTTTTTAGTTGCTCATTGCGCCCCAACAGTATTTCCAGGCCGGTTGCCAACTTGACCTTCCATGCCCAACGATCATTAACACTAAATTCCGTCAATTCCATGGACTGATCCGCGAGTGCTGTTTTAATACCCTTCATTATTTCCAGTACTTTTACTTGCTGTAGTTCCGGTCCCATCACTACAGTCAGATTCTGAAACTGATCAATATTTTTTGGTGTAAATATCACACCTCGTTCCGTAATCAGGCTGTTTTTGCCCCAGCGCGCGTAGGGCTTCTTCTCGTGTACTTTAATGTCAATCGCATCAGGCCATATGCGTTTTACTGTCACCGTATCTACCCACGGCAAGGTCGAAACTGCTGAGTGTATCGCCTGCATATCGGCATCAAAAAAGCCGGTCATTACCAATGGCTGTAAAGCATCCTTTATCTCGTTCTTGCCAAGGTATTGAAAAACGCCTTCAGTTCTCACATATTTAATGGGCAAGGACGCATTTTTAATCGGTAACGGCCCGATATGTGCTTTCGTTACTGCTTCATACCCAATTATTCCAACCAGACCTGTTAACAGTAATCCGATCGCCAAGGTTTTTGTGCCTACATTGCTCATTACCCTAGACTGGTTTCCAACACCCGCCAGACCAACTCATCAAAATCAATACCCGCCTGTTTGGCCGCCATCGGCACCAGGCTGTGATCGGTCATGCCAGGCACAGTGTTGATTTCAATCAATTGGTACTGCCCGGCATCATCAATAAAGACATCGACTCTTGCCCAACCCTTTACGCCCACCACTTTACTGGCCGTTACCGCCAAATTCCTCAAAAACATCTCATGTTCTTGATCCAGACCGCAAGGACAGTGATATTGCGTCGTCGTCGCGCTGTATTTTGCTTCGTAATCATAAAAAACATTAGGGGTTTCCAGACGAATAACGGGTAAGGCATCATCGTTTAATACTGCAACCGTATATTCCTTACCCGCAACCCAGCTTTCTGCATAAACATCACAGCGATATTCCAATGCTACTTGTAGTGCTTTCAGCAATTCATCCCGTGAATTTGCCTTGCTCATACCTATGCTGGAACCCTCCTGAGCAGGCTTGACGATAACCGGAAAGCCCAGTTTTTCAATACAAGCATCAAGATCATTTTCATCTTGCAATAAACACCATTTAGGCGTCACCAGACCGTATCCCTGCCAACACAATTTGGTTCTAAGTTTATCCATCGTTAATGCAGAAGCCATAACTCCGCTGCCGGTATAAGGAACTCCCAAAACCTGCAGAACACCCTGAAGCACACCGTCTTCGCCGCCGCGTCCATGAATAATATTAAATACCCGATCAACATTTATTCCGGTCAAAGCATCAATAGGACTACCCGTCACATCAATAGCAACCGCATCCACGCCTTTACGTTTTAAAGCGTCATATACGGCGGCGCCACTTCTTAGTGAAACGGCTCTTTCTGCAGCCGAACCACCCATCAATACAGCAACACGTCCAAATTTTTCCGGGTTAGACACAGCAAATCGCGTGTCTTTAACTTCACCTGCCATACAAACCTCAGTCTGCAATACCACGCCTTGATACTCCTTTACTTTATTTTGAACATAGTAAATTAAGTCTTCAATATCAGTTGCGGTAGCATTGCCGGTATTTACAATAAAATTGGCATGTTTTTCCGATACGCAAGCGCCACCAATCGCATACCCTTTCAATCCTGTTTGCTCTATCAATCGTGCCGCATAATCACCTTCCGGATTTTTAAATACCGATCCACAACTAGGCTGATTTGTCGGCTGTGTTTTTGCCCGCTTTTCCAATAAACCTTTTATTTTTTGCTGGCTTGCCGAAGTATCACCTTGCTGCAATTGCAGTCGGCAGCTCAAAAACCATTCATTTTCAAAGCCTTTTACAGATCGGTAGCTCACTTTATAATCATGAGGGTATCGAAGCGATATTTTGCCCGCACCATCGATCGTTTCTACCTGCTTGACAATACCCCAGGTTTCTCCGCCAAATGCTCCGGCGTTCATTTTCAAAGCACCGCCCATTGTTCCGGGGATACCTGCCAAAAACTCAGCGCCAATTAAGCCTTGTTCTGCACAAAAACGCGCCACATGAGCACAAGGAACGCCCGCTTCCACATAAACCGAGCCATCTTCGGCAAGCTTCATTTCTTTCAAGCGTCCCTTGGTATTAATAACTGTGCCGCGTATACCGCCATCCCTGACTAACAAATTGCTACCTAAGCCCATCCAGAACACGGGCTCGGAATCCGGCAATGCAGCTATAAAGTCACACAAATCCTGCCGGTCAAACGGAATATAAAGCCGGTCAGCGACGCCTCCTACACGCCAACTGGTATATTTAGCCAGTTTTTCATTGCTCAGCAATCTGCCCTTCATGCAGATCGGGTCAGCGGCGACGTAACCCTGCACTCCAGCTCTTCAGTCAACAACTCGGGCAACTGGGTAGCAATCTGCCCAACGTTACCAGCCCCCATAGTCAAGATCACATCATCGGGTTTTACTATACCCGCCAAAATTTTCGGCAACTCTTGCCATACATCAACAAACACCGGGTCGACTTGACCTCGCATACGAATTGCTCGGCTTAATGCCCTGCCGTCCGCGCCTGCGATTGCCGTCTCTCCAGCCGAATAAACATCCATCAGAATCAGCACATCTACAGTCGACAGTACCTGCACGAAATCCTCAAATAAATCGCGGGTTCGCGTATATCTGTGCGGCTGAAAAATAATGACTGAACGTCTGTCCGGCCAGGCTTGGCGCAATGCCTCCAGAGTTGCGGCAATTTCACGCGGATGATGCCCATAATCATCAACCAAGGTCAGCTTCCCTCCGTTGTATGGCAAGTCCCCTTGAATCTGAAAACGTCTACCTACGCCCTTAAAAGCACCCAGACTTTTAACGATGGCATCATCAGCCACAGCAAGCTTGGTCGCGATAGCAATAGCAGCAAGCGAATTGAGCATGTTATGCCAACCAGGCATGTTCAGTATCACTTGCAACGTCGGATAATCGCCGCTTCGAATTACTTTAAAAGCAGTGTGCATACCCTCCTGTTTAATATCTACTGCACGAATATCAGCATCCTCATGAACCCCGTAGGTTATTACCGGTTTGGATATTTGCGGTAAAATTTCCCTTACACCTTCATCATCAAGACACAAGACCGCCAAGCCATAAAAAGGCAAGTGATGTAAAAACTCTAAAAACGTGTCTTTTAATCGCTGATAACTGTTCTGGTAAGTTTCCATGTGATCCTGGTCTATATTGGTGACCACTGCCATCATGGGCTGGAGGTATAAAAACGACGCATCGCTTTCATCAGCTTCAGCAACTAAATAATTCCCTAAACCCAATTTGGCATTACTTCCTGCACTGTTTAATCGTCCGCCAATAACAAACGTAGGATCAAGCCCACCTTCTGCAAGCATACTGGCAGTCAAACTGGTCGTAGTAGTTTTTCCATGAGTGCCCGCGACGGCAATACCAAATCGAAAGCGCATCAACTCAGCCAGCATTTCCGCGCGAGGAATAACAGGGATTCTATTAAGATAGGCCTGATCAATTTCTTCATTACGCCGATCTATGGCTGTCGATGCCACTACTACATCGACGTTCGAAACATTTTCTCTCTTATGTCCGATTGTAATTGTCAGTCCCAAATCTTCGAGTCTTTTCGTTACTGCACTTTCCTTAATATCGGATCCCGAAACCTTATAACCAAGATTCGATAGCACTTCAGCTATTCCGCTCATGCCCGTGCCGCCTATACCAATAAAATGTATGCGCTCGATATCGCCTAACGTAGACACGATGTGTGCACTATCCGGAAACTTCATAATCCAGCCTCAGCAATACAATATTCCGCAACAACTGCTGTTGCATCCAGCCAGGCACAGCGTAGTGCCGCAGTGCTCATGACATCCAGATTTTCAATCGCCTTTGTTATATGTTCCGCCAGTGTTAACGGATTCAAATTGTTTTGCCTCAATAGCAGTCCTGCTCCAGCGTCGGTTAAATAGCGGGCATTAGCCGTCTGATGATCATCAATGGCACTCGGTAACGGTATAAAAATGGCCGGAACCCCCATTGCTGCAACTTCACTCACAGTCATGGCACCTGCTCTACAAATAACCAAATCAGCCCATTGATAAGCTGCGACCATGTCATCAATAAAAGCACTGGTTTCCGCTTTTATATCTAAAGCCTTATATCTGCTTTCAACCTGGGCCAACATGGCTACACCCGTCTGATGCTTTATTTGCACAGATTGCTTTGCCAAACCCGACCTTTGAAATTCGGCAATAGCGTCAGGCACAGTTTCATTCAATATTTGAGCACCCTGACTACCACCAAAAATCAATATCCTGACCTCATTTTCTGATTGCCGGCGTCCTTTTTCCAATGCATTAAGAAACCGTTTTCTTAGAGGATTTCCCGTGCATTTCGCGTTAACTTTCTTGCCAAAACTGCCGGGAAATGCCTCTAATACCTGATTGGCCCAGCGTGCAAGCAAGCGATTAGTTGTACCTGGAATACGATTTTGTTCATGGATAATCAAGGGTAAACCCAATAATTTTGTCATCAACCCGCCAGGACCGGCAACAAATCCACCCATACCCAGCACCACATCAGGTTTGCGCCTGCGCAATATGTTCAAAGCCTGAATGCAGGCTTTGAACAGCATAAATACTGCTGTTATTTTCGACGCTAAGCCTTTACCCCGCACACCGGCAACGGACAACCAGTCGATTTCAAGACCATTTTCCGGAATCACTCGGCTTTCCAGGCCCTTTTGTGTACCCAACCAACTGACTTGCCAGCCTTTTTCCTTTAACGACTCCGCAACGGCAAGTGCCGGAAACACATGACCACCTGTTCCACCAGCCATGATAACTATACGCTTACCCATTTCGACCTTTCATTTGGAGTGTTTGCATTTATCTCGGCGACTTCGCTATGCACACGGAATAATAACGCGACCGCGCAACACATAATCATCATGCTGCCACCGCCATAACTCATTAATGGCAATGTCAACCCTTTCGTTGGCAAAATTCCCATATTGACGCCCATATTGACGAATGATTGAAAACCAAACCAGATAGCCAAACCATAAGCAAGAAAGGCAGAAAAACGTTCTCCAGCTTTCTCTGCGGCCACGCCTATCTCAAAAGTACGCCATATCAATAATGAAAATAAGGCTATAACCGTAAAAACGCCTAATAGACCGAGTTCTTCACCTATTACTGAAAATAAAAAATCGGTATGCGCTTCAGGCAAATAAAACAGTTTTTGGATACCACTACCCAGTCCCACACCTGACCATTCTCCACGTCCGAATGAAATCAATGCATGCACCAATTGATACCCGGTATCTTTAGCATCAGCCCACGGGTTTACAAAACTGGTTACACGTTTCATCCGATATGGTTCAAAATACACCAGCAACGCAGCCAGCACCGCCACCAGGGACAACAACATGATGAATTGCGATAACCTGGCGCCCGCTAAGAACATAATGCCCATAGCGATAATTAAAATCACCACTGCCGAACCGAAATCAGGCTCCATCAGCAACAGTAAACTGGCTACTGAAAACAATATTAATGGTTTAATCAAACCGAAAGCTGATTCTCGTATTGGTTGCTGATGCCGGGTTACATACCCTGCCATATAAATAACTGCAAAATATTTAACTACTTCTGATACCTGAATCCTCAAACCGCCTAAAGACAACCACCGTGTACTGCCGTTAACCTTTATCCCAAGGCCTGGCACCAGTACAATCACGAGCAACAACAATCCTCCAATAAACAACCACTGTCCCGATTTTTCCCAGGCACGAATGGGTGTTAGCGCTACACAGGTGCCTAAAAACAGTCCGAGACCTATGTGTAATGACTGCCTGATCGGATAATAGAAACTGCTGCCGGCCATTTTGACTCCCAAATGCAATGATGCTGATGCCACCATGACATAACCAATGAGCAATAAACTCACAGACACAGCGATTAGCAAAGGATCAAAATGAAAGCGTCCGATCCGGGAGGGTTTCGCTCGTTTCCTCATGCAAGCAACCCCAACACAGCTTTAGCAAATTGATCGCCTCTATCCTGATAATTTTTATATTGATCAAGACTGGCGCAGGCTGGGGATAACAATACACTGTCCCCGTCCTTCGCAATACCGGCTGAAATTTGTACAGCTTGCGCCATGTTTTCAGCGGCATAAACGGGAACGCAATTATTCAGTGCCTGTTTTATCAATCCCGCATCCTTGCCCATTAAAATTACACTTTTCGCTTTTTCTTTAATTGCAGGTGTCAACTCATTCATATCTGCTCCCTTGGCGTCACCGCCTGCAATGAGAATGACTTTGTTCGTATAACCTTGCAAGGCTGCCACACACGCGCCAATATTGGTTGCCTTTGAGTCGTTAACCCACGTAACACCACCTATTTCTGCGACCCGTTGCATTCGATGATTCAATCCTTTAAATGTTTTCAATGCTTTACACATAACCAACTCATCCAATCCTATAGACACTCCTAACGCCAATGCTGAAAGTGCATTGGCCGCATTGTGCCTGCCTTCAAGCGGTAATTCCGCTAACGGCATCAAATACTGTTCTTTGTGCATCAAATATTCCACATCACCCTTGTGAGCAATATAAAAATCAGCGTCGTTTTTAATTGAAAAAGTAAGAGTACGTCTCCCTGCTTCCTGCATCGCATTGACAATGGGGTCATCGATATTGATAACCATGACACCATTTCCTCTAAAAACATTTTGCTTTTCCTGCGCGTATTTAACTATATCTGCGTGCCTGTCAAGATGATCAGCTGAAACATTAAGCACTGTTGCTGCAGCGGCATTCAAAACAGTGGTTCGTTCAAGCTGAAAACTTGAAAGCTCCAATACGTACATCTCTGCTGCCTGCTCCAATAAATCCAGTGCCGGCGTACCCAAATTGCCACCAACGCCTACCTTATTGCCAGCGGCTTTCGCCATTTCCCCAAGCATGGTTGTAACCGTACTTTTACCATTGGATCCGGTAATTGCAATAATCGGCGCGTCAACAGAACACGCGAACAAATCAATATCACTGACTATCTTCGCGCCATTCGCGACGGCTTTGACGATCGACTTTTCATTTAGTGACACACCTGGACTGACAACCAAATGAGAGGCAACTTTAAAAGCCGCCTCATCAAAACCGCCGGTAAATACAGGCGTATCCGGCATCACTTGAAAAAACTCATCTAATAACGGCGGCTTATCACGACTATCAGTAATGGCAAAGTTAAAGCCGAGTTTTTGTAAAAAATGCGCAACCGAAATGCCGGTATCCCCAAGGCCCACAACCAAAACCTTGGAGCTTTCTGGCTCCAGTGCAAAATTCCTTTTTAACGAGTTTATAATCGCTGCGCTATCCATTTTCATCTCACGAGCGCTAGCCAACCAAAGACCAGCGAAGTACTTTTATTTTCCTTATGCATTTTTCTCATCTCAGTTTTAATGTTGCCAATCCGATCAGCACCAGGATGACCGTAATAATCCAGAAGCGCACGATAACCCTTGGTTCTGGCCAACCTTTCAATTCAAAATGATGATGTATTGGTGCCATCCGAAAAATACGTTTCCCGGTCATTTTAAAAGAGGCGACCTGAATCATGACAGATACGGTTTCCATAACAAAAACACCGCCCATAATCATTAACACGATTTCTTGCCTGACCAATACAGCCAGTACGCCCAAAGCAGCACCCAGCGCAAGCGCCCCGACATCGCCCATAAACACCATTGCGGGGTAAGCGTTAAACCATAAAAAACCTAATCCGGCACCCACTAAGGCTGCGCAAAATACAATGAGCTCTCCAGCATTAGGCAGATAAGGGATAGCCAGATAATCCGAAAAAGTCACATGCCCTGATAGATAGGCAAAAATCCCCAGGCCACTGGCAACCATCACTGTAGGCATAATGGCCAAACCATCCAATCCATCGGTCAAATTAACTGCATTGCTGGTTCCCACGATGACAAAATAGGTCAGCACTACATACATCCAGCCCATATCCATCATGAAGTCCTTAAAAAAAGGGACGATGAATTGGGTTTCTGCCGGTAGAACTGCTGTTTTGTACAGAAATACCGCAGCCGTTATGCCTATTATTGATTGCGCCAAATATTTGGACTTGGCTGATAAACCATCACTATTACGCTTGATAACTTTCCTGTAGTCATCAATAAAACCTATGATCCCATAACCCATTGTTACCAGTAAGATGACCCATATATAGCGATTACCAAGATCTGCCCACAGCAAAGTGCTAACGGCAATAGCCACCAGTATCAAGGCACCGCCCATAGTCGGCGTTCCTGATTTCTCGTAATGTGATTGCGGACCTAACTCACGGATACTTTGCCCGATTTTTCTACGGCTTAATTTCCTGATCATTACCGGGCCGATAATAAAAGAAATAACCAATGATGTTAATGCGCCCAGAATGGCTCGGAAAGTCAGGTAATGAAATACCCTGAAGCCGCCATCAAAGGTCATTAAATAATCTGCAAAGTAAAGTAACATTGTTTAATTCCGGAAATTATCAACCAAAGCTGCCGCTACATTTTCCATGTGCTGTGCTCGAGAGCCTTTAATCAAAATTGTTTCATCGCCTTTTAATTCTTGATTCAGCGCATCAATCAAATCTTGTTGTTTTTCAAAAAATGTCGCTCCATTACCAAATGCCTGCACGGTATTCTTACTATCCGCACCTACAGCCAACAACCTGACAACTCCGCTGGCTTTAATAAGCGCGCCTATTTCTTCATGCATTTTCGAGCTATCAGGCCCCAATTCACCAAATGCTCCCAAAACCAGCCATTGCTTACCCGTAAAATTAGCCAGCACATCAAGACCGGCTTTCAGGGAAGCGGAATTTGCGTTATAGGTATCGTCAATAACGATATTCCCTAAACGGCCAACCAGTGGCTGCAAGCGTCCAGTTACCGGTTTTACATTTTCCAGCCCTTGTTTGATCAGTTTCAGATCTATACCCAAAGCCAAACATGAAGCGGCTGCCGCCAAGGCGTTAATAACATTATGCTGACCAGCCAGTTTTAAAATAATGTCAACCGTACCCTGCGCTGTAACTAACTCGAATGAGGTGACAAACGCGTTATTACGGATTTCAGCTTTAACCGCTTTGGCCGTTACATCGGCGTCACTATGCAAACCAAATGACATAACCCTTCTTTTTCCGGCGACTGACTTCCAATACTCCAAATACTCATCATCATGATTAATAACAGCAATACCTTCATTTTGAAGAGTTTCGATGATTTCTCCTTTCGCTTTGGCAACGCCCTCAAGACTGCCGAAACCTTCAATATGCGCCGCTCCTGCATTGGTAATAATCACCACATCAGCCTGTGCATACATACTGGTGTAGGCAATTTCACCCACATGATTTGCGCCCATTTCAATCACTGCATAGCGATGCTGTTCATTAAGACGCAGTAACGTCAAAGGTACGCCAATGTCATTGTTCAAATTACCTTGAGTAAACAAGACCGGAGCTTTGACGGACAGTATTGCTGCAACCATTTCCTTGACGGTCGTCTTGCCGTTACTGCCGGTTATACCGATAACTGAAAGTGTCTCTTTGCCATGCTCGGCGAGGGAACATCGCCAAGCCCCAGCCAATTTGGCTAAAGCTAACCGCGTATCTTTAACGACAATATGCGATACGTTAGATTTAACTCCCTTATGCACGATTGCAGCAATTGCTCCGGCCTCTTCAGCTTGATCAACAAACTCATTACCATCAAAGTTGTGTCCTTTGATTGCAATATAAAGTTGCCCTGGCTGAATTGCTCGCGTGTCTATGCTGACAGAAGTGATAGCCACATCTTCCCCGATGAGCTTTCCTTCCACAGCTTCAGCACAGTCACTCAGCATCATTTTCATTTTATTCCGGCTCTCATTTCCAATGCATTTGTCACAATCTGGCTATCATTGAATGCTATTTGCACCCCATTGATTTCCTGATAATGTTCATGACCCTTACCCGCAACGACAATACAATCCTTTTCTGCGGCTCTCGCTATCACATTTTGAATTGCCTCTTTCCTGTTTTGAATCACTTCTACCTGGACCGAATTGCGACCCGTCAAACTGCATCCGGCCAAGATGTCATTAACTATGTCCAGGCCATTTTCGTAACGCGGATTGTCATCGGTTATAACCACATGATCTGCCCACTGTTCAGCGATGCGTCCCATTTGTGGACGTTTACCCTTGTCCCTGTTGCCACCACAACCGAAAACCACCCATAAGGCCTGCCTGCAATGCTTTCTCATGCCGGATAAAACCTTATCAAGAGCGTCCGGTGTATGCGCATAATCTACAAAAATCAGTGGCAACCCATCTCCGCCGAAACGTTCCATGCGTCCTGTAACCGGCTTGATAAACCTCAGCTTTTTTACCGCATCAGGCATTGAAACACCCATAGCCAGCATCACAGCCAAAACAGTTAAGACATTCTCGCTATTGAAAACACCATAAAGTGGTACCTTTATCCGTTGACTATCCCCACGCCAACGCACATCAAATTCAATACCATCCTCTTTATGCAATATATTTTCCGCACTAATACATTCACCAGAAGCCAATGCCTTTCCTTGAACACTGATACCCCATACAACGACTGCTTCCGGCACCGCGGCAATGATTTGGCCGCTATAGAAATCATCAAGATTTACAACTACAAAGTGTAAGCCCGGCTTGTTCAGTAACTCCAATTTAGCCTGCAGGTAGGCATCCATAGTGCCGTGATAATCCAAATGATCCCGGCTAATATTGGTGAATACCGCGCCTTTAAAAGTAACACCATTGACCCTGCCTTGCTCCAAACCATGCGACGAAACCTCCATCGCTACTATTTTCTTTCTATTTTTTTGTAATTCAGCCAGTATTCTTTGAGTTTCCAGGGCATCTGGCGTGGTATTTAGCGTTTTACTGAGCTTGCCCCATTCGCCCCAACCCAGTGTGCCGATTATTCCGCAGTCTTCCAACATCTGACTTAAAAAGTGACTGCATGAAGTCTTGCCATTAGTCCCTGTGATGCCAATCACAGACATAACACCCGAAGGATTGCCATAAAAACGAGCGGCTATATCACCCAGCTTTAAGCCCAGATCTTCTACCGCAATGATCGGCACATTATTGGCCCGCTCAATCAGCTGCTTACCGCCCCCGGCTGGGTCATAAACAACTCCACAAGCTCCTTTATCAATAGCCTGTGCTACGTGATTCAGACCATGCTGTCTAGCGCCCGCCAAGGCAATAAACAAATCCCCCCCTACAACTGCCCGGCTATCCAACGCCAGGCCGGTAATTTGTATACCCTGAGCCGTTTCCAAGCTTGGGTTTGGCAATGAAACGTAGCCTTCTAATAGCTCCTTTAGTCTCATCAGCTCTTTTACTGACTTTTCTGAGTTAACAAAATGGGCATCGTTTCTTCTTGGTCAGGAGCAACTTCCATTATTCTCAATGCTCCCGCCATGACTTTGGAAAATACGGGAGCCGAGACCAGTCCACCGTAGTACTGACCCGCAGAAGGTTCATCAATCATGACAACAATAATTAACCTTGGATCTTTTGCGGGCGCCATTCCGGCGAACACAGCAAAATAATTCTTCTCGGTATAGCCTCTGGCCCCGGCTTTTTTTACTGTTCCGGTTTTACCTGCGGCACTGTAACCGTCGACTCTCGCTTCATAAGCGGTGCCGTCTTTCATAAGCACGGTTTCCATCATTTTCCTGACACTCTTAGCCGTTTTGGCTGAAAATATCCGGACCGCATCATCATCTTCCTCACGTTTCAGCAAACTCACTGAGTGTAAAATTCCATCATCTGCCAAAGCCGTATAAGCTCTGGCCAGTTGCAACGCCGAACTACTCAAGCCATAGCCGAATGATAAAATCGCCCTGTCGAAATCGTGCCACCTTTTGTAATCCATCAAAGTACCACTAGCTTCACCTGGAAAACCTGAGCCAGCAGAAGCTCCAAAACCAAGCCGATGATAAACCCCCCAAAAATATTTCGGCGGCATTTTCAAAGCCATCATACTAACTGCGACATTACTGGATTTTTTTAATACATGTGTTAAATCCAGTGTGCCGTAGTTATGCACATCTTTAACCGTATTTCGTCCAATTTGATACGTTCCCTGCGTGGCAAAAGTAGCATTTGGACTTACATAACCACCATCTAAAGCTGCGGCAACAACAAAAGGCTTAACCGTTGATCCCGGCTCAAAAACATCGGTAAGTGCTCGGTTCCTGTACAAACTCTCTTTCAAATTACTTCTGGTATTAGGATTGAACGACGGCTGATTAACTGCCGCCAGAATTTCCCCGTTTTTTGCATCCAATACCACTACCACCCCCGATTTGGCCTTATTAGCATTGACCGCCAGTTGCAACTCCCGGTACGCCAAATATTGGATGCGCTGATCAATACTTAACTCAAGATTTTTTCCTGGAACAGGCTCTTTTATATTTTCAACATCTTCAATAATTCGACGCTGCCCATCCCTGATGACCCGTTTGCTGCCAGAAGTTCCTTGCAACAGTTTTTCATACCCGGCCTCCATTCCTTCCTGCCCTGTATCGTCAACATTCGTAAAGCCAACTATATGCGCAGAAACACCACCTGTTGGATAAAAACGCTTGAATTCGCGCTCTATATAAACTCCTGCCAGTTTTAATTCTTTTATCTGATCACCCAGCCCGGGATTAATCCTCCTTGCGATGTATGCAAAGGGTCTAAGCGGCTCCTCGTTAAGTAACTCAGCTATTTTTTCTGACGGTAAATTCAGCAACTTTTCCATTTGCCTGATTTTCACGGCCCTTTCCTGGTGCAGGTCATTCAATACCTGGGCCTTATCCCTATCGGTCATCTTCTCTATATTATTCTTATGTCTAAATTCCTTTTCCATTTGCTTGAGCTGATTCTTGTCATCGGTTTTTAGCTCTCTGGGATTGATGGCAATAGACTCAACGGGTGTGCTCACAGCTAACGGAGCACCATTTCTATCCTTGATCATCCCCCTGTTTGCCGAAACAGAAACATCATCTATCTGCCTGATATCGCCCTGATACTTAAGAAACTGTTTACTCAGAACTTGCAAATCAATAGCCCGACACAGCACCGTCAGCATGCAAGCCATCATAAAAAGAACCAGGAATTTTCTTCTACCCGAAAAATCGTGTGTTGGTTGCTTTGTTTTACTTCTAACTCGAAAATCCAACATTTACGGTTTTATATAAACAATTTTTTCTCGTAATGGCATAACCAGTTTTAATTGCTCCCGCGCCACCAGTTCTACCCGATTCTGTTCCGCCAACATGGTCAACTCCAATTGCATTTGCCCCCATTCAACTTCATACTGATCCAGTGCTCTTTCCTGTTTTTGGATCTCAATAAAAATTAAACGAGAGTAGTATTTGCTATAAATTACCGCTAAAGCCGATAGCAGAAGCACTATACCCGCTATGCTCAAAAGTCGATTTGTGACCACTTAAACTCTCTCAGCAACTCGCATGATCGCACTTCTGGCTCTTGGATTTTGACTGATTTCTTGTTTACTTGCTTTCAATGCTTTACCCAATCTCTTTAAACTACCTTTGGCAATATCAGCTTCTTTAATGGGTAATTTGCCAAGGTTATACTTAGCACCTGACTCATCTCTGATAAAGCGCTTTACAATCCTGTCTTCCAATGAATGAAAAGAAATCACTACCAGCCGACCTCCCGGCCCCAAGACCCGGACAGACTGCTCCAGGACAGCCCTTAATTCATCCAGCTCTCTATTAATTTCAATACGTATTGCCTGAAACGTGCGTGTTGCAGGGTGTTTATGCTTCTCCCTTATGGGAATTGAATTTTCAATCAGTTCCGATAGCTGCCTGGTAGTTTTAATAGGTGATTCAGCCCTTTTCTCTACTATCGCTCGAGCTATGCGTCGTGCAAACCTTTCCTCACCATAGTCAAATAAAATCTTAATCAGATCATTTTCATCGACACTTGCCAGCCACTGCTCAGCCGAAATCCCGGCATTACCATCCATGCGCATATCCAAAAAGCCATCCCGCAAAAAACTGAAGCCTCTTTCAGGATTATCCAGTTGAGGTGACGACACTCCTAAATCCAACAAAATACCATCGACTTTTCCTGACAGGTTTACACTATTAACAATACTTTCAAGCTCAGAAAAACAGCTATGCATAAGCTTAAACCGCTCGTCTGTAAGCATTGCTTGCGCGTAATCTGAATTAATCGCATCAGAATCACGATCGAAAGCAAGCAATTGTCCGTTTTGGCCCAGCAGATTCAAAATACCCTGACTATGTCCACCCCGTCCAAATGTACAATCAATGTAAATTCCGTCTTTTTTTATCGCCAACTGCTGCAGGGCTTCTGCATACATAACGGGTAGATGTTCCACCAACAAATCTCCCGTATTAAAAAGATATGGATCCTAGCTCTTCCAGTCCATCATTATCATCGCCATCCAGCCATTCCTTCTCTTTGGCAGCCCAGGCATCTTCATTCCAGATTTCAAATTTATTAAGCTGGCCAACCAGAACAATTTTTTTGTCCATATTGGCAAATTTTCTAAGCTTCTCTGGCAATAGCAACCGGCCCTGCGCATCCATTTCGCACTCAGATGCATTGCCGATAACAAAACGCCTTAATTTTCCGGCCATTTTATTTAAAGTGGGTAATTTACTGATCGTTTGCTCTAGTTTTTCCCATTCAGGCAATGGATAAAGCCACAAACAACCGTTTTCGCCTACACATCGCTCGTCTACGGCAACCGTTACAATCATCTGACGTTCGCAGCATTCTTGTAATTCTTCCCGGTAACGGGTTGGAATTGCAAGGCGCCCCTTATCATCTAAATTAATTGAACTGATTCCTCGAAACAAACCTTACCCCAAATAATTCTAAAAAAAACCATTTTTTCCCACTTTATTACCACTTAGACTCACTATAAATTCCAAACAGCTCTTAGTCAAGAATGATTTCATTTAAACTCTTTCTTTTTTGACAAGGACTTACATCAATCTCCGAATGTGGCTAAACTACACAAAACAGGGAAAAATAAATTATTTTTTTTATCAGGCGTTTAATTGACATTATTAAGACAATACTTTAAGTATAAATCCAGGGAATGCAGCGGATTTTTTATGCGAGACAGAACAACGAGAAGGGAGTTTGCCGCATTATTTACGGGGCAAACTTTCAATAAAGAAGTTCAATTCAGATTCTTAAAAACAGACGACTACAATGAGCCTTACAACTGACTCATATAAAAAATATAACAAATTGAAAGAGTCGGCCTATAAGCCGGGTTCTGTCGAGAACAGCCATTCATCTAGGCTGCAAGTTACCCTGCAGCTCAAGCAATCTACCCAGGAACCGCGCGGGCCACGCGTCTGTTCCTCTATTTGATCTTGCTCCG
>CAYVFT010000075.1:0-17253 GCA_964450225.1 uncultured Crenothrix sp.
CAAGCTAATTTGTTTGTGTTGCACTTTACACCTGTAGCTAAGTTTTATAAATAGAATAAATGTGGAATTGCAATAAGAACTATCAGAATTACCAAAATATATTAAAAATTGAATATCTATATTGGTTTTGATGGATTGCCGCAAGCGGCCAGAGAGATACCGCCTTATTAAGGCAGGACATAATTTAATGGCAGTGATGCTATTATCCCTGCCATGTACTGAATTCTTAGAAGTTAATATTACCCTGAATCCAGATTTTCTGGGTATCGGTACTGTATTGATCGGCATCGTAATAGGCGTATTGAGCTAAAAGCGAATAATGCTTGCCAAATTTTTTTATCGCCCTAAAATCCCATTCCTTGCCGTAATGAATATTTCCGGTGTCATCATAAAAATTATGGTAAACCCCCATTAAGGTAACGTCGCCGCGATCCAGTGTGGATATTATGGTGCCGAATACATCCCGGATGCCATCATTGGGGGTAACCAGGAATTGATCTGCCCAGCCCTGAAAGGCAAAGTTTGTACCCAGCGGAGTTTGAAAAGTCTGATTTTGCCCAACACCGTCAAGTTGCTCCATCGCACCTTGGAGGGTGAAATTATAGGCAGTAAAGCCACCCATCAGATTGTAGCGGTTTACCGTATAGTTTCTTGGGCTGTTTTGGTAATCCGATTGGATACTCCATTCGGCAGTGTAAACCAGACCATAATTATCACTTAATTTGAGCGAGTCCCCCGGTTTTAAAAAATTAGTAAAACGCAGACCATAACTTTGGTTTGATTTGAAATAGACGTCCGGATCGGTAAAATCAAGCCAATAGGCGTATCCGACCATGTTGCCGTAATCACCGAGTTTATAATTGACATTGAGTATCGGCGCTGTCAGGCCTTCGGTTGTAGCCGTAATCGTTTTTGCCCTGCCGAGGTAACCGGCATTAACGGTCAGTCCGAAAAGCTGTTGATTGTTGTGGGTAATCAGCACTGAGTCAAAGGTTTGTTGTAACTGCCGCCAGCCCACGTTACCGATAAAACGTTGGTCATCCAACTGAATGACTTGCCGCCCTCCCTTGATGACAGTATCCGGGATGCCGGCATAACTGATCCAGAGCTGGTCGAGTTCATTTTCATAAGGATCGGCAATGACTGAATATCCGGTTTTATCGTTACGCGTACTATTGTAATCAGATTGCATGGCATAAAGTCCCTGATATTCGGCATAACCTTGCAGGCCATGAAATACCGGGGAAAGCAGGCCCAGGCGCAAACGCACCGTGTTGGCATTGGCCGTATCCGGCTGTCTTGCGGCAGGCAGAGGTATACCTCTAAGTGGCGGAACTCTGACGTTGTCCTGATTAACGTTTTCATAGCGGTAATTCAGATCAATCTTTATCGCTCCGTTTTTACCGTAATGATAAAAGTTGAGCGCATCTTCAACTTCTTTGGTAATGTCTGCCACTGCTGACTGACTGGCTACTGATAACGATAACAGTGCGGCTGAAAACGGCATTTTTCGTTGTTGCTGTGGCATAAAGCCCCCTATATTTTGATTAAAACGTGTGGTTTCGTGAAGTTGTAACTTGAGCGAGTGTAATCTTCATCCGTATGTTTATGTCCGCAGGAGCCCCTTATGCTTAATGCGTATGGTCACATTCGACAAGAAAGGACAGTATGCTTTCTCTGTATTTGTAATAATCAGGATGTGCGAGCAGCGCTTTGCGTGTGCGCGGTCTGGGTAAATCAATTTCTTGGATTTTGCCGATTTTTGCGTGCGGACCATTGGTCATCATCACCACACGGTCTGCCAACAGGATGGCTTCATCGACATCATGGGTGACAATGATCGCAGTAACATGGGTGCGTTCCCAGACTTCCATTAATACTTCCTGCAATTCCCAGCGGGTTAATGAATCCAGCATACCAAAAGGCTCGTCCAGTAACAGCAGTTTGGGCGATAAGGCAAAGGCGCGGGCAATACCGACGCGCTGACGCATTCCATTCGACATATCGCCTGCTTTTTTATGCAGTGAATCACCCAAACCGACGCGAGTCAGATAGTACTCGACAATATCATCGCGGTCTGATTTGGAGGCATGCGGATAGACTTTATCAACACCCAGCGTGACATTTTCAAAAGCGGTCAGCCAGGGAAACAGGCTGGGCGCTTGAAATACCACGCCACGGTCAGGTCCTGCGCTGTCTATTTCCCTGTTATCGAGAACAATACCACCCTCGGAAATGCTGTTTAAGCCGGCGGTCATTGATAAAACCGTGGATTTGCCGCAACCTGAATGACCGATAATCGAAATAAACTCGCCTTTTTTCATTTTCAGATCGAAGCCGTCAACGACTTTAACGGTACTGTTACCGTCGGGGGTCGGGTAAATTTTTGACAGCTGTGAAAACTCCAGATAGCGCGGACGTCCTAAATCATTCTGGCCGGGTTTTAATGCTGAACTGTCAAGTTTCCAGTCGTTGCTGGTATTAGGCCTAACCTTGGGCAAAACGATTTTATCCGGACTTAAATTCCGGGTTTTTTCCATGCCGATAGCCATTAAATACTGAGTGATTTCTGCGCGACATTTTTTGAATGTATCGTTATGGTTTAACGCAGTTCTATCGCGCGGCCGTTCGATATTGATATGAAAATCGGGGCCAAATGTTGCATCAGGGCCAGGGTTTAAAGGGATAACGCGGTCAGCCATATAGATCGCTTCATCGACATCATTGGTAATCAGGATGACGGTTTTCTTTTCCTGTTCCCAGATTTGCAGAATTTCATCCTGCAAGTTGCCGCGTGTTAATGCATCAAGCGCGCTAAGCGGTTCGTCCAATAATAAAATATCGGGACTGGCTGCCAGGGCTCTGGCAACATTTACCCGTTGGCGCATACCTCCGGATAATTCGGCGGGCATTTTATCCATGGCTGCACCAAGATTGACCATCCTGACGTATTTTTCAGTATGAGCTTTACGTTGTGCGGCAGGCCAGTCTTTGAAAATCTCATCAACCGCCAATGCCACGTTTTCAAATACGGTTAGCCATGGCATCAGGGAATAGTTTTGAAATACCACGCCACGGTCAGGTCCCGGCGCAGTTATCGGCTTGCCCTGTTTTAATACATCACCGCTATCAGCCTGAATCAAACCGGCTATAGTTGAGATCAGCGTGGTTTTACCACTGCCGGAAAAACCAACGATAGCGATAAATTCACCTTCTTTGATGTTAAGGTTGATATTTTTGAGAATAGATGTATTGCCATAAGATTTGCAAACATTCTTTAATTCCACCAGCGGCTCTTGTTTCAACAGAGTTGGAGCGTTTAATGGGGATGGCTTCCGGTTAGCGGTGTTAATATCTACCACTTTGAGTTTTACGGCTGTCATAATTAGCTCCCGATTCCTGATTAAAGTTCTCTACCGAAAGAAAATACTTTTTGCAGCGACTGCATGATGCGATCCAGAATAAAACCGATGATACCGATGGTGAATACCGCTACCATGATTCTGCCTAAGGAATTGGAACTGCCGTTTTGGAATTCATCCCAGACGAATTTTCCCAGTCCCGGATTTTGTGCCAGCATTTCTGCGGCAATCAACACCATCCAGCCCACGCCTAATGACAATCTCATTCCGGTGAAAATAAAGGGCAGGGCGGACGGTATAATGATTTTTTTGATCTGTGTGAACCAGCTTAGACGCAATACTTTCCCGACGTTTACCAAATCCTTGTCGATCGACGATACGCCAACCGCAGTATTGATTAAGGTTGGCCACAACGAACACAGCGTAACTGTAATAGCAGAAGTCAGAAAGGATTTCTCAAACCATGAATCTTGCGTGGTCACATAAACAGCGCTGACAACCAGGGTAACAATAGGTAACCAGGCCAATGGCGATACCGGTTTAAAGATTTGAATCAGGGGATTGATTGCGGTATTAAAAACCGGACTCATGCCGCATAAAAGACCCAACGGCACTGCGATCAGCGTGGCAATCACAAAGCCTGCAAAAACCGTATATAGGCTCGTGAAAATCTTATCCAGATAAGTGGCTTGGCCGTTATAGGGACGGATTTTAATTTCAGCTTCAGGGTCTTCTGCCAGTTTTTGTTTGTTGCGCTCTTCCTGGCGTTGGTAATATGCAACTTCTTTTTCTTTTTCTGCGTAATGCTCAGCCAATAATCCGCCTGCCTCATGCCAGACTGCAACCGGGCCGGGAATGGCTCCAAGACTGGTGTTGACTTTAGAAGCGGAAAAGCCCCATAGACCAAGAAACAGTATAAAGGCAATAACAGGAACGCCCATGATTAGCCATAGTTGGCGTATTTGCTGTGCGGGGTTTTCACCGACCGCTAATTTTACAAAAGGCACAAACCAGGTTAGTCCGGTTATGTTAAACAATTTGATTAGTGTGTTGCTCATTTTTGATCTCACATTCGATGTTGCAATAAATCATCTGTCAGTTTGCAGGCCGTAAACGTCTGTTTTCGCTTTCGCTCAAACAGGCTTATCCCGGCCTACAGCTACATTCCCACTCGGGAACGAGGGCATTACTCAACAATTTTGCCGCCTACTACTTTTTGTTTGCCTTTAAGACCGATTGGAAATTTGGTCAGATACTCATTCGGTTTGGTGCCGTCAAAAGCAATACCGTCAATGAAGTCAGAACTCGGTGCTTTAAAGCCTGATTCATTATCTGAAGGAAAGTCGCTGGCTTTGGCTTTGCCTTCGGCGATCAGCGCTTTGGCAGCTTTCGTGTAAATATCAGGACGGTAAACTTTCTTCGCAGTCTCCATATACCAGGAATCCGGTTTTTGTTCGTTGATTTGCCCCCAGCGACGCATTTGAGTTAAATACCATATCGCATCGCTGTAATAAGGATAGGTTGCGTTATAACGGAAAAACACATTGAAATCCGGTAAAGGTCTTTTATCGCCTTTTTCATATTCAAAAGTGCCGGTCATACTGTTTGCGATAACATCATAGTCAGCGCCGACATACTGTTTTTGAGATAACATTTCTGATGCTTCAGGGCGATTTTTGTTGTTCTCGGCATCCAGCCACATTGCACCGCGAATCAAAGCCTTTATTATCGCGAGATGGGTATTGGGGTTTTTTTCAGCAAATTCTTTGGTCACTCCAAAAACTTTTTCAGGGTTATTTTTCCAGATTTCATAATCACTAATAACAGGTACGCCAATACCTTTAAATACAGCTTGCTGATTCCATGGTTCACCGACGCTGTAGCCAACAATGGTGCCTGCGTCAAGGGTGGCAGGCATTTGCGGTGGCGGCGTTACCGACAATTTTGCTTCGGCATCAATCTGGCCGGATGTGTCTTCAGGAGGCGCATAAAAGCCGGGCTTGATACCGCCGGCGGCCAGCCAGTAACGCAATTCATAATTATGTGTCGAAACAGGAAAAACCATCGCCATATTGAATGGTTTGCCTTCACTCTTGTATTTTTCAACGACAGGTTTTAGCGCGTCTGCTTTAATAGGGTGTACCGGTTTTCCGTCTTTCATCGGTATCTGAGGTTTCATTTGCTTCCAAACATCATTGGAAACGGTAATGGCATTACCGTTTAAATCCATACTAAATGCAGTCACGATATCCGCCTTGGTACCGAATCCTATCGTTGCACCAATGGGCTGTCCTGCCAACATATGCGCGCCGTCCAGTTCGCCATTGATGACACGATCCAGTAAAACCTTCCAGTTGGCTTGCGCTTCCAGTTGTACCGACAATCCTTCATCCTCGAAATAACCTTTTTCAAAAGCTACCGCCAGTGGCGCCATATCTGTCAATTTAATGAAGCCTAGTTTCAAACTATCTTTTTCCAGATTTTCAACCGCACCAACACTGGATGCGAAACTGAGTGTTGTAATAGCGGCTACAGTAGAGAGTGCAGTAACCAGTTTTTTAATAGTAAATTTCCCAGATTTTTTCATGTCGGCTTTATCCTATACAGATTATTAAGGGCAAAAAAAAACGTCGCAAAAACCGAGTGTCATTAACGACACAGCGATTTAGTCGACGCCTTTGTCTTTGTGCTCAACTTTGAGCTTGGAATTGCGGCTCCAGCTTTGGAGTCTCTGTTATTGTTAAAGCATATACTGGGCCAAACTCTTTTAATCAATATTTTTATTAAAAATATCTTTATGAATACAGTGGCTTGTAAGATTTCCTTGAAAAGGGAATGAGCGCTGATTGCAATAATCAGGATGAGGGATTGTTAAAGCTATGCTCTAGTAATGTGCGGTAATGAAAATAATTTGCACCAAACAAGAACTGTTTGGATGATAATTGTTCACTTCAGCCCCCTTTTTTTTAAAAAAAGGGGGGGTATGAATCGATCTTGATGAGTTAAATTTAAAATAAAAAACTGACGATCGCCTTTAATCGGCCTTTTTCTATGACCGGTATGGCGAGCATACTGCTTAGGCTATCCAGTTCGGGATTGTAATCAGGTTCATGTTCGCCGGTGATAATAGGCATGCCTGTTAACCAGACTCGACCGAGGGCACCTTCCCCTTTGTTAAGAGTGATTGTTTCAAATATTTTCGCCAGGTCATTGCTGTTTTTACTATAACCCTGTTGGCAGATGAGTTGTTTACCGTGTTGGTCAGGAATCCATATTTGGATTCGTTTGGCAATAGGTGTGGCTTTAGCCGATAGAAAGGTCATGAAGTAAGACTGTTTGCTGTTGTCGGAAACTGGAATACCTATGCCCATGCTGATGCCAGCCTGTTGTGCGTCGGATGCCCTGATGAACGTGTCCGCCTTGCTTATATCATCGATAAGGATCGGCATACCTGTTGCCCAGGCCAATCCGGCCAGTCCTTGGCCTTTAGGAACGCTGATTTGTCTGGAAATAGCTTCAAAATGTTGCAGTGTGCCGTAATAACCGTCCATAACTCTAAGACTATTTTCCGAGTGCGGATTATCGCACCAAACTTCTATAGCGCCTGCATGCTCTTCATCATCGCCACATAAAAAAACGACAACGGCCATCAGAAAGTCGCCGGAAAAAACAGGTATGGCAATGCCGCAAGTCAAGCCTGCTTTGTTAGCGGCGGCAGTTCGCTTAAAGTAAGAATGTTCAAATTTTGTCAGCACAATCGGATGGCCCGCTGCCCAAGCTTTTCCGGGTAAACCTTCGTTATAGGCAAACTTCTGTTGTTCACTGGCCGCTTTAAAGTCGTTAAGTCCACCATATAAACCAGAGCCAAATTCCAGTTGTGTACGAACTTGGTCTGGAATCCATATTTCAGTGACTTTGATAAAAGTTTTCATGGTTTTTGATTCGGTTGGGCTTCTTATTTAAACAGTTCCGACATGGCAATAACGTTTTTTGCCATTTCACCCAGGTTAATATGTCTATCCATCGCCAGTTTTCTAAGCGTGTGGTAAGCCTCGTCTTCGGTAAAGTTTTGGGTTTTGATTAAAATGGCTTTAGCACGATCTATCAGTTTTCTGTCTTCAAGTTTTGCACGTGCTTCTTCCAGTGCATTTTTCAGGGATTGCTGATGTTTGAATCGGGTGAGAGCCACATTGATGATGCTGTTAATACGCTTGTGTTCGAGACCATCGACTATATAAGCGCTGACTTCCGCTTTAATAGCCTGGTTTATGGTGTCGATATTGCCATCATTGGCAAACATAATCACAGGTAATGGAGATTGCTGATTAAGAATTTGCAGATCAGCCAGTAATTTTTTTGAGGGGGTATCAAGATTAAAAATAAGGATATTTGGTGTGATTTCCTTGATTAGCGCTAAAAACGTGGAATGGTATTGGGCTTTAAGGTATTTGAAACCACAGTCTTTTATGCAATCTTCCAGCAATGTATTATCAAGATCACTTTCAATCAATAACACATTAAGCACATTCATGATATTGCGTTAGTAAAGGTAATAATTTTAAACATTGTCTTTTCAAAAAGCCGTTGGTGCACCAACGGTAGAGCATTTGAAGCAGTGTTTATATATTAAATCAGCATATAGTATGCCAAACTTAATAAAATTATTTTAGATATTATTTATTCAATAATAATAATGACTTGCAAAGTATCTGCAAATAAAAATGTTTTTAAATTGTCATTAAGCGGCAGAAAATAATGCATCAAACTGGTGCGGCTACTTGCGGCTAGCACCAGTTTTGTTTTTTTATGATTAAGGAAAAGTATTGCCTTTCAAAATAAGCAAGTGAAAATAGGGATTTTGATTAGTCTTGGTGATTGTGTTTAGCTAACTGTAAAAACCAGTCGTTAAACGTGCATACAAAACTACTCACTCATTGACAAGGATTTTCAGTGACAGCAAGCGACAAAATTGTCAAATGTTATAAAGTCCCAAAACATCCTGCATGTCGTAAAGTCCGTTTGTTTTGTCATTTAACCAGACCGCTGCTCTAACCGCGCCATTGGCAAAGGTCATGCGACTGGTGGCTTTATGGGTAATTTCCAACCTTTCGCCTTCATCAGCAAACATTACCGTATGTTCACCAACGATATCACCGGCGCGAATTGTTGAAAAACCGATGGTTTTTCTGTCTCGCTCGCCGGTGTTGCCTTCTCGGCCATAAATTGCGCAGTCATTCAAATCCCGTCCTAATGAGTTGGCAATTACTTCACCCATGCGTAATGCCGTACCTGATGGCGCATCTATTTTGTGTCGATGATGGGCTTCAATCACTTCTATATCGGTATAGTCGCCCATAACCTTGGCGGTCATTTCCAGCAATTTCAGAGCCAAATTCACACCGACACTCATATTGGGCGCAAGCACTATGGCTACGTCTTTCGCAGCCTCAGCAATTACAGCCTTTTGTGTGTCATTATAGCCGGTAGTGCCAATAACTATTTTTTTTCCTGCTTGCCGGCAAATCTCGATAAACGCCATTGACGCATCGGGGCGGGTAAAGTCAATCAACACATCAAACTGATCGACAACTGAGGACAAATTATCAACTACTCTAACACCCAATGTCTCAATGCCTGCCAATTCGCCGGCATCTTTTCCTACAGCATCACTACCAGGGCGTACTAGCGCAACCACTAATGTGGTCTTCTCAGTCTGCGCCGCTGCTCTGATTAAGCATAGCCCCATTCGACCGGATGCTCCGACCACAGCAATACGAATCATGACTTATCCTGTAAGTTTATCAAAAAAGTTTTTTACGCCATCAATCCATGTATGTTCTTGGGGGCTGTGGTGTTTGCCGCCACTTGATAACGATTCGCCCAGTTTTTGAACCAGTGCTTTTTGTTCTTTGGTCAATTGCACAGGAGTTTCAACTTTAACCTTGCACAGCAAATCACCAACAGCTCCGCCCCTGACCTGTTTAACACCTTTACCGCGCAATCTGAACGATTTTCCGGTTTGTGTTTCTGGAGGAATAGTCAGCTTTACTTCGCCATCCAAAGTGGGCACTTGTATTACGTCTCCAAGACAGGCGGTAGCAAAACTGATAGGCACTTCGCAATATAAATTTGCACCATCACGAGTAAAAATGTCATGTTCTTTTACCTGAATCTCTATATAAAGGTCGCCCGACGGACCTCCACGTTCTCCGGCTTCTCCTTCTCCAGCCAGACGTATACGATCGCCAGTATCGACGCCCGCAGGGATTTTTGCCGACAAGGTTTTGGAATCCTGAACGCGTCCCTGACCATGGCATTTACCACAGGGATCTTTAATTTGTTTACCAGTTCCCCGGCAAGTGGGACAGGTCTGTTGCACAGAAAAGAATCCTTGCTGCATTCTGACTTGTCCATGCCCATGGCAAGTGGTACAGATAATCGGACTCGAACCTTTTCTTGCGCCAGAACCATTACACTCGGTACAGCTAACAAATACAGGGATACGGATTTTTGTTTCTGTTCCGGCAACGGCTTCTTCCAGTGTTAATTCAAGGTTGTAGCGTAAGTCAGAGCCGCGCTGAACGCTGCTGCGCTGTCTTCCACCCCCAAAAATATCGCCGAACACATCGCCGAAAATATCACTGAAACCCTCCGCGCCACCAAATCCGCCGGCACGACCGCCCATAGACGGATCAACGCCCGCATGACCGAACTGGTCATAAGCCGAGCGTTTTTTAGGGTCTGATAAAACTTCGTAAGCTTCTTTAATTTGCTTGAATTTAGCTTCTGCTGCTTGTGGATTGTCTGCGTTTCTATCGGGGTGATATTTCATCGCCAAGCTGCGATAGCTTTTCTTGATTTCTGCGTCGCTGGCATTTCTATCAACGTTGAGCAGTTTGTAAAAATCTTCTTTTGTTGCCATGTTTGATCCGCTCCTGATTGTCGTTCAGGAGATTAAGCATTGCTGCGAGGTTATCAAAAGCCGAGCACAAAGAGGGCACGGAATGGTTTTAATGTGCATCGTTTCCGAACAGGGGAGTGGAAACCATGAAAATAAATTTACATATTGTTTTCATTTTTCTGGTAAATAATCTTTCTTTAACAATTGCTCAAAAGTAAAGGGACAATGGTCAGGAAAATTATTGATATCTATACCCGTTTCGTCTTCCGCACTTAGCTTTGCTTTTTCGTAGGCAATAACGACCCTTTCTCCAAGGTCGAAGTGCAGACTTGGGCTATCTTCAAGCAGTTCTAAAATATCAATTCGTTGCGTAGAAATTGTGTTTTTCCAACTCCTTGACCGCAAAGCAGGCTGGAACTTCCATTTTAGCAATTGCGCCAGCAGAACGGTTAATCGGCTTGTTAGTTCCCTTTTTTCACTTTTTCCCATGGACTCCAATTCCTCCGCAACATGCTCAATATCAACTTCATTAAACTTATGTTGACGAAGTAAGTCAGCATTTTTCATGAGCCATGCATAAAAGTCTTTATTGTAATCCGCTATGACTTCCATTAAGTTTGCTCTCTTTTTTTAATGCTTAACCATTATTATCAAGAACTGGGACCTACTTTTACAGTATGAAAAACCAAAAAATCATCAAAAACAGAATAGACGCTGCGATAATCAATGCATCTAATCCGGTAAGTGTGATATCTGAACCGGTTAGCAGCGAATGTTGAGGTATGAGGTACGCGTCACAATACTATAAAGCCTAGTTTTTGCGGACTTGTACCTCTTCCATCTTATATTTTATCGCTTATCGTCATCCTTAACTTCTTCAAACTCGGCATCAACAACGCCGTCATCAGCAGCGTGGTGTGATGATGAAGAGCCGCCGTCATGATGAGCTTCACCGCCTTCAGCCCCTGCTTTTTGTGCATAAACGCGTTCTGCCAATTTGCCTGATAATTCGGTCAAGTCATTGGTTTTAGCTTCAATGTTTTCCTTATCATCTCCTTTAACCGCTTCTTTCAGGGCATCAATAGCGTGTTCAATGCTGGCTTTTTCATCCGAGCCGACCTGATCGCCCAATTCTTTCAGGGATTTTTCGGTGGCATGAATCATTCCATCTGCGTGATTGCGAGCGTGGACTAATTCAGTTAATTTACGGTCTTCATCGGCATGAGCTTCGGCATCTTTAATCATGCGTTCCACTTCATCATCAGACAAACCACTGGAGGCTTTGATAACAATCGATTGTTTTTTACCGGTTGCCTTGTCTTTTGCAGATACGTTCAGGATACCGTTAGCATCAATATCAAAAGACACTTCAATTTGCGGAACACCACGCGATGCTGGTGGAATATCCGCTAAATCAAAACGGCCCAGCGATTTATTAGCCGCTGCTTTTTCACGCTCGCCTTGTAACACATGAATGGTGACGGCAGTTTGATTGTCTTCGGCGGTAGAAAATACTTGTGACGCATTGGTTGGAATGGTGGTATTTTTCTCAATTAACTTGGTCATGATACCGCCCATTGTTTCTATACCCAGAGACAATGGAATAACGTCCAGCAACAACACGTCTTTAACATCACCAGCCAAAACACCTGCTTGGATCGCCGCGCCTAAAGCAACTGCTTCATCTGGATTTACGTCTTTACGCGGTTCTTTGCCAAAAATACTTTTTACTATTTCCTGCACTTTCGGCATACGTGTTTGACCGCCCACCAAAATCACGTCATTAATTTCTTTTGCCGTAAGTCCAGCGTCTTTAAGCGCTATTTCACAAGGACCTTTTGTACGGTTAATCAGTTCTTCAACCAAAGACTCCAGTTTGGCGCGGGTCAATTTAACATTTAAATGCTTGGGGCCAGAGGCATCCGCAGTAATGTAAGGCAAATTGACATCGGTTTGCTGGCTTGAAGACAATTCAATCTTGGCTTTCTCTGCAGCTTCTTTCAAACGCTGTAAAGCCAATGGGTCGTTGTGGACATCTACGCCGCTTTCCTTTTTAAATTCACTGGCAAGATATTCAATAATTCTTGAGTCAAAATCTTCACCGCCCAAGAAAGTATCACCATTTGTTGATAATACTTCAAATTGGTGTTCCCCATCTATTTCGGCAATTTCAATGATGGAGATGTCAAAAGTACCACCACCCAGATCATATACTGCAATTTTGGTATCGCCTTTGGGTTTGTCCATGCCGAATGCCAGTGCCGATGCAGTCGGCTCGTTGATAATACGTTTAACTTCCAAGCCTGCAATACGGCCTGCATCTTTAGTGGCTTGACGTTGTGAGTCGTTGAAATAAGCGGGTACGGTAATAACTGCTTCGGTTACTGTTTCGCCTAAATATGCCTCAGCGTCTTTTTTCAGTTTCATCAAAACGCGTGCTGAAATTTCCGGTGCAGCCATTTTTTTGCCATGCACTTCAACCCATGCGTCACCATTTTCTGCTTCGATGATTTTGTAAGGTACCATTTTGATGTCTTTTTGCACGACATCATCTTTAAAACGGCGACCGATCAAACGTTTAATTGCAAACAGGGTATTTTTTGGATTGGTGACTGCCTGACGTTTTGCCGATTGACCGACTAAAACTTCATCATCACTACTAAAGGCGATAATGGAAGGCGTGGTACGCGCGCCTTCACTGTTTTCAATCACTTTCGCAACGCCGTTTTCCAATACAGCAACACACGAGTTGGTTGTTCCTAAATCTATCCCAATTATTTTAGCCATTGAATGCTCCAGACTTGAATTTGTATAAAAAATGAAAAAGTTGTTATCAATATGGGGGCTGTTTTATAGTGTTCAAGCCTGTTCATCTACTTGTGATGGTTTTTCTGCCGCTTTTGCTACTACAACCATAGCGGGTCGCAGCAAACGTCCATTCAACATATAACCTTTTTGAAACACGTTAACTACCGTATTGGATTCTGCGCCTTCTACTTCTTGCATGATCATAGCTTGATGTAGTTCAGGGTTAAAAGGCTGGCCCATGGGGTCTATAGTAACGATATTAAATTTTGTAAATAGGGCTTCGAACTGTTTGATGGTTAATTCGCTACCTTCGCGAAATTTTTTCACGTCTTCACTATCGCCTGTTGCCGCTTGCAACCCCAGAATCATACTGTCCAATACCGGCAATAAATCTTTGGCAAAACTGGTCAGGGCAAACTTATGGGCATCTTCCAGATCTTTTTGTGTTCTTCTTTTCAGGTTTTCCATTTCCGCCTGGGCGCGAACCGCTTTATCCCATGAATCATTCGCTTTTTGCTTGGCTTCCTCTAATTCCTTTTTCAGCTCTTCAACCGTGTACTCATGTTCACCTACCTCAGTGTGTTGAGGCTCTTCGCTGACGGCTTCATTTACAACCTCAGCTTCAACTTCAACTTGCGATTCAGGTGCTTCCTGATCTTTACTCATTTCTAGTGTTCCTTAAAATAGTTGTGGTACAGTGCCTAACTTAATGCACAAAAAAATATTGCTACCTGTTATGGGGCCGTTGTTTTTGGATTCAAGGCCGCGCCTAATAATTTTGCCGTAACATCGACAAACGGAATAATTTTCTCATACGCCATCCGTGTTGGCCCGATAACGCCGAGCACACCGACTACTTCGTCATTGACAGAATAAGATGACGTAACCAGGCTGCAATGGTCAAATGCCTGATAACCGGATTCTTCGCCTATAAAAATCTGCACCCCCTCAGCCTTCATCGATTGATCCAAAAGATGAATGACATCCTGTTTTTGACTAAAGGCATCAAACAATTTTTTCAAATGATCCCTGTCAGATAACTCAGAAAAACCCATTAAATTGGTCTCACCCGCCAGCACATAATCATCTTTTTCATCGCCTGATTCAAAAGTCAATTGCGCCATTTTTATCGCGTCCAGCATAGCCTGATTCATGCGTTCCTGGTCGTCATGCAATTCTTTCAAAACGGCTTCACGAACAGCAATGAGACTGCGTCCGCAATAAATTGAATTGAGATACCCGCCAGCCTGTTGTAATTCAGCGACGCTGAAGGCTTTGTCGGTATGAATGACTTTGTTATGAACTTCCTGTTCATTGGTGACAAAAATAACCAGCACGCGTTTGTGTGATAAAGGCAAAAATTCAATATGCCGCAAACAAACCAGTTCTCGTCTGGGCAAAGTTACTACCCCGGCCATTTTTGTCAATTCTGCAAGCAACCTTGACGCAATACCGATAACCTTACTGGTATCATCTCTTTCCGACAAACCCTGATGTAGCCGCGTTATATCTTTAGCATCCAAGGGCTTAACTGTTAATAAGCTGTCAACAAACAAGCGATAGCCGCTGACAGTGGGTACGCGACCCGCTGATGTATGCGGGGATTGTATTAGTCCCAAATCTTCCAGATCCGCCATCACATTACGAATGGTTGCAGGGCTCAAGTTTAGCTCAGAATCTTTTGATAATGCCCTGGAGCCCACCGGCTGTCCATCGTTGATATAGCGTTCAACCAGCGTCTTTAATAGCTGTAATGACCGTTCATTTAAATTCCGAGAACTATTACTCACATATACCTCGTATAAACTAAAATTAGCACTCTATCAAGACGAGTGCCAATTTGGCAAAATAGCAGCTCACAAACCTGTTGTCAATAAAGGCTAAACCACTTCAATGTCAAAAAACGTGGCATTTTTTCTTTGGAGTCAAACTTTAAAATAAGCCAACTGATGCTTGCAGTTTCCAGTTGTCATATAATGCTTCACTCAGTTATTTATGTTCACAACCAGGAGTTACTATGAAGAAAATGACGTTAATTGTTTCAGTTTTATTGTTCTTTTTTACCGCGGTTGCCAATGCTCATGGCCCTGTTCGTCAAAAAGCAGAGGAACAAATCACCATCAATGCACCAGCTGATAAAGTATGGGCTATTATCAAAAATTTCGGTGATATGTCCTGGCATCCCGATATCTTTAATACAAGCTCTGAAGGTGGAAATAATAAAGGCGCAACTCGCGTGCTGACCTTAAAAGATGGCGGTACAATCAAAGAAGAAATGAAAAAGTATGATGAGGCAAAAATGTCTTATGCCTACAAGATTACCGAGATGAGTACCGCAAAAACAATTACGCATGCGGGTGTTGAAGAAAAAGTGCCAGTGTTGCCTGTAGATAACTACTCAGCAAGTATTGAAGTAGAAGCTAAAGGTGATACTTCTGTTGTTAATTGGACGGCGGGTTATTACCGTGCTTACACAAACAACAATCCTCCTGCGGAAATGAATGAAGAAGCCGCTAATGCAGCAGTGAGCGCTGTTTTGAAAACAGGTTTGATCAATCTGAAAGCCTTAGCTGAAAAGTAAGGATTAAGCAGGTGTTTTTTGTAAAACGCCAAGTTGTAGCGATAGCAGTCGCTACAGCTTTTTTTGCGACACCAGTCACAGCTGCACCGTTTGCCTATATCACAAATCAATTGGATGACAGTGTTTCCATTATTGACACTAAACAGGGCAAAGTAGTTGATACAATAAGTGTGCATGGCAAGCCGGCCGGTGTGGCCGTTGCGCCCGCAGGCGATAAGGTCTATATAAGCACGCCGGAAGCCAAGGGCTTTGCAGTTTTAGATGTAAAAAAACGCGAGATTATAGCTAAAGTTGCGGTGAGTGACGGGGCATTAGGTATTGCTGCCGGGCCCGATGGTAAAAGGATTTATGTGGCGGATTGGTACAATGACAATGTCGATGTTATTGATGCTGATAGCCTTAATATTATAAAAACCATCCCTGTAGGCGATTCGCCATCGGGTTTGGTAGTCAGCCCCGATAATCGTTGGTTGTATGTCGCTAACCGGCTTAGTGATTCAGTTTCTAAAATTGATCTCAAGAAACTGACTCTCGACAAGACCACTATAGTTGGCTCACATCCTTTTGGACTCACCATTGATGCCAGAGGCGAGCGCATTTATGTCGCCAATGTACAAAGTGATGATGTAACGGTATTAGAAGCCAAACGTTTGCTGCCTATCGCTACTGTAAAGGTTAATATGTTGCCTTATGCCTGTGCATTGGCGCTTAATGACAGCCGTTTGTTTGTGACTAATCAGGATGATGGTTCTGTGTCGGTTATTGATACGGAAACCTTAAAAGAAATTGGCTTGATTGAAGTGGGTGATAAGCCAGAGGGTATTAATACGCATCCCGATGATCGGCATGTTTATGTGGCTAACTGGTTTGACAGCACTGTATCTGTGATCGATGCAAAAACTATGAAAGTGCTTGATACAATTAAAGCTGGTAAAGGTAGCCGTGCATTTGGGCAATTTTTTGGCAAGTGACCTGGATTATTGTTAAGAGGTGCACGAGCAAAAGCACAATTTTTCTAATATCGAGCTTTTGCGTAAATTAAGCGAGCTGGCCTCCCAGGTTTGCGAGTAACTTATGAAATTTCAATAGATCAGTGTTATTTGCCTATTGGGTTGTTGTTATAAATTGAATATTAATTACTTGAGAATGAAATGGCTGAAACTGTAGATGAATTAACTGTAACATACGAAGAAGGCGGGATCGAAACAGTTAAAGAGCTGGATAAAAAAGTGCTAACTAAAGGTGCCTGGGCTACGGTTATGTTCCGTTATCAGGACTGGAATCGCACTAAAGAAGAATACGGGCCCGATAAATATACGATTCGTCGTTATCAAAAGCGCAATGGCGAATATCAACAAAAATCCAAATTTAATATTTCCAGTAAAGAACAAGCAAAAAGTATCATAGCAGCACTGGAAGAATGGGTAGGTAACGACGATTAGAACAAAATCAGGTTCTAGCTGGCATATAAAATCTCATTAGCTAAGCCCATGTTTAAACACGAAGGGTACGAAGAAAAAACATAAAACTTCGCATCTATCGTGGTTGTTCAGATAATAGTATTAATATCATGCGATTAACCACCTTTGAAATAACGGCTA
>CAYVFT010000075.1:17353-18813 GCA_964450225.1 uncultured Crenothrix sp.
TGTTCAGATAATAGTATTAATATCATGCGATTAACCACCTTTGAAATAACGGCTATAAATCAAAATGCCAAAAATATATTTGGTGATGCTGCGAAGGTTTATCTTTT
This sequence comes from uncultured Crenothrix sp., assembly GCA_964450225.1. Taxonomy (GTDB): domain Bacteria; phylum Pseudomonadota; class Gammaproteobacteria; order Methylococcales; family Methylomonadaceae; genus Methylobacter_C. The sequence goes on from CAYVFT010000075.1 coordinate 17,461, forward strand.
TGGTAGCAGAATTGATGATAGTAAAAAAGGTGGAGATATAGATTTATACGTTATATCTGAAAACCAGGATAATTTGTATGAGAAGAAAATCAAGTTTTTAAATGCATTAGATATAAGCTTGGGCGAACAAAAAATAGACGTTGTAATAGCAAAAGATAAAAATAGGCCTATTGAATTAGAAGCGATTGCAAAGGGAATAGAATTGAATTTGGAAAATTTAAAATTGGAAAAGATTTTAAAAGAATGCGACAAACACCTGCAAAGAATAAATGAAGCCTATAGCGATATGTCAGCTTTTATGCCAGTGACTGCGGCCAAATATGAAAATTTATCTAAAGATGATGTACAAGCGATAGATCAGTATTTGTTCAGATTTTCAAAACTTCAAGATAGCCTCGGTGAAAAGCTGTTTAGAGTGTTACTCGGCAGGTTTGAAGAAAATACAGATAGATTGTTTTTTTTGGATGTAATTAGAAAACTGGAAAAATATGTCGCGATGGATATCGCAGATGAATGGCATGATTTGAGAAAAATAAGAAATCAGTTGGCCCATGAATATGAAGATGACGCGATTGAAATGGCCAATATTATTAATTTGATTTATGCAAAAAAGGAGGTTATTGAAAATATTTATTTAACGTTAAAAGCCAAGTGTTAAGAATGACATAGACATATTTTGCGGCCATGTACAAATTTCCAATTAATATCCTTATTGCACAATCAATTTCGCTAACGTCGCAACTTGCTCGATGATTTGTTGAGGTGTTTTTTCTATAAACTCAGCATTTCTTTCACCAAAATCAAGCGATTTTAACCGATGGACAAGTACAGAACCTTTTATAGCTAATTCTTCCGGCAACACCATTTCCAGTTTAATGCCACAGTTTATCTTCTTCGGTCATTTTTAGGCGTTCCTTTGGACTGCCAAGCAAAACAGATTCCAAGCTAAGTTCTTCAGAAACAGGAGTTAACACGATAGCGTTATCTTTTAAGGACAAATCCAGTGATGATCCAGGATGTAAATTCAAAGCTTTAAGCACTGATTTCGGGGTACTAACAATATTAGCGCCTCGCGACTGTCTAACTGCAACTGTACTTATTATCAACCTCTCTTATGCAAAGTTATACAAAAAGTAAAACACTATAACCAATTTACCTGAATTGTCTCTTTAAAAACTACCAAAAACTTACTTTTCCAGTTAATCCAGCGCGTTAAAAGTTCCACATGCTCATCAGGATGATGCCACGTCCGGCAGTCATCCATTGTACCGATCCAGGCTTCAAATCACCTCGGTTCCCTAGTACTCAGTCATTTTTGTTTTGTCGTGTAAAGGTATGGACAGTCAACAATCA
>CAYVFT010000076.1:0-18761 GCA_964450225.1 uncultured Crenothrix sp.
CTATCTACCTCATCTAAATTCTATTTTCAAGTGTTTTTAAGCGCGATTGCCCTGCTAATGCCCCGCAAATATGTTGCAGGAAGTGCACAATGAGAATAGTATTAATAATTGCCAGCTTTGAATATGAGATGGTATTTCATTTTTCCTTTAATCAGTTATCGGGAGATTATTATCATGTCAAACCAAGACGAACATGACAACAAAACCGACCAACCACTGTCCTCAACTGATTCTGATGATACTGTAGAAAGTCCCGGCAGCATCTTTAAGACGCTTTTATTCGCCATAGGCGGCGTAGTGTTCTTTTTATCTATTTGGGTATTACTTCCGATGCTTCTTACCTACTTATCTGAAGGCGATCTTCGCGCGCCATCGGAGATTCATCCGACAGACTCTGCTATCAAAAACAGTCAAAATACATATAATCTTGTGAAACCAGATAAATAGGGGGGGATAGAAGCTCTTCTAACAAGTCAATGTCTACGAACCTGATAAAATAGACAATGTGTCCAAGTCTTTCAGGCAACCAAGTCCAATATTTTATGTATTTATCTTTAGCTTTTGTCTTGTATAGTAAAAAGCAACAGCAAAAAAATAAGCACCTCATCCACCTAGATCGCGCTTATACCAGATCCAATAATAAGGGCTTTAAGCAATCTTTTCAGCCAATCAACGGGGATTAGATTCGGTTTTAACTTTGGAATATTTGTCGTTTGTGGCTTTAGCCGGACGGTGGTTATAACATCCGTCCGGTTGATGAATAGTGAAGATGACTCATAATGGATAGGCAGTTTGTAATAATATACATACTTTAAGTGCATTGCCTTAAGCACAAAACGCCTCAAACCGAGCCATAATCCCCTGAGCATCCAGCCCGCACAAAGCCAACAGTTCTTCACGCGTACCTTGCTCTACAAAGCTGTCCGGCAGGCCTATATTTAACACGGGCATGAGTATGCGTTGTGCTTGCAGGAAGTCATTCACAGCACTGCCTGCGCCACCGGCAAGGACATTTTCTTCGACGGTGACAAACACTTCATGACTCTTCGCCAACTCCAGTATCAGTTGTTCATCGATCGGTTTGACAAAGCGCATGTTGACTACGGTAGCACCCAGATGCTTGCCCGCGGCCAAGGCCGGGGTGACCATGCTGCCCCAGGCTAAAATAGCGATGCGGCTGCCCTGGTGACGAAGCTCGGCTTTACCTATCGGTAACGCCGTCAAGGCTTTTTCGACGAGAACGCCCGGCCCTTTGCCGCGTGGATAACGCACCGAAGCCGGGCCTTGATGGATAAATCCGGTCGTCAGCATTTGCCGACATTCATTTTCATCAGCCGGCGCCATGATCAGCATATTGGGTATGCAGCGCATATAACTGTAATCGAAACTGCCGGCATGGGTGGGACCATCAGGACCCACTAATCCGGCACGGTCCAGTGCAAACAGAACATCCAGGTTTTGTATCGCGACATCGTGAATCAGCTGGTCGTAAGCCCGTTGCAAAAATGTTGAATAGATGGCCACTACCGGCTTTGCACCCTGACAGGCCTGACCCGCCGCCAGCGTCACCGCATGCTGTTCGGCAATGGCGACATCAAAATAACGTTTGGGATAACATTGCGAAAACCTGACCAGACCCGAACCCTCGCGCATGGCCGGGGTAATGCCCAGCAGACGTTCATCCTGTGCCGCCATATCGCATATCCAGTTGCCAAATACTTCGGTATAAGTCGGATGCGGAGAAGGGGCTGCTTTAGGTAGGCAATCCTTGGCCGGATCAAATGCCGGTACGCCATGATAGGCCAACGGGTCTTTCTCGGCAGGCGGGTAGCCTTTACCTTTTTTGGTGACAATATGCAAAAACCGCGGGCCGGAGATCGCTTTCAGATTTTCCAGTGTCGGCACCAGCATATCCAGGTCATGACCATCAATCGGACCGATATAATTAAAGCCGAGTTCTTCAAACAAAGTACCCGGCACAATCATGCCTTTCATGTGCTCTTCGGTTCTACGCGCCAGTTCCCAGACACTGGGCATTTTACTCAAGACCTTCCTGCTTTCTTCACGCACCGAGGAATACAGTTTGCTGGATAAAATCTTGGTCAGATAGTTATTCATCGCCCCGACCGGCGGTGAAATCGACATGTCGTTATCATTCAAAATCACCAGCAGATTGGCATCTATCGAGCCGGCATGATTCATGGCTTCATAAGCCATACCACCGGTAATGCTGCCGTCCCCGATAATCGCTACCATCTGCTTGTCTTCACCTTGCAGCTCCGAGGCAATCGCCATGCCTAATGCGGCACTGATCGAGGTGCTGGAATGACCGACGCCAAAGGCGTCGTATTCACTTTCCGCCCGGCTGGGAAATGCCGATACGCCATGCAGGGTACGAATAGTCGTCATCCGCTCTTTGCGGCCGGTCAGAATCTTGTGCGGATACGCCTGATGACCGACATCCCAGACCAACTGGTCAGAGGGGGTATCGAATACATAATGCAGAGCGATGGTCAGCTCGACGGTACCCAAACCGGCAGAAAAGTGACCGCCGGATATACTCACGGTATGGGTTAAATACTCGCGCAGTTCTTGCGCCAGCGGTTTTAACTGGTCTTTCTTGAGCTTGCGGACATCGGCGGGGCTGTTGATGCAGTTAAGCAATGGGTAGTTAGGTAATGTGTTCATATTAATAAAGAGGTTCACGATAGAACATCAGGATAATCCCAATCTGAAAAAGAGCGGCAACTGAAATAAAACCGGCAATATCTTTACCGGGTTTATCCAGTTTTAATTCCAGCCAGCGGCCAACCGCCAAAATGAGAGAAAAAATACCCATTGTGGTGTGGCCAACCTGAATAAGAAAAGCGCTTTTGGCTTGAAAGCCGACATGGGAATGGGTGAGTAACATTAAACCGCCAAACGCTGCCAGTAGAGGAAATACAAAGGGTAGCTTACTATCGGTTTTTTTGGTCATCCTGGCACTCAGTTCAATAAGACCAAGAACAAACACCAGCAAGGTCGCAATTCTGTGCTGCAATACTTCGCCATTATTAAAGGTACTTTCCCAGAAACCTATCGGTCCCAATGGCCAGGTTTCAGCATCACTACGGAAAAACAGAAAAATACCCAGAAAGACAAAACCCAGTGGCCAATATCGGGTTAACGGCAAATATTTATCGAAAGCTGACAAAGGTGACGGTAAATGCTTTAAATAAGAAAGCATGGCAAAGAAACTCATCACCGTCAAAAATATACCGGCAATGTTGTGATTATAATTTGACCATTCGGTCGCCGCTATTGAGGGTACCTGATCAATAATTGCAACACGTCCTGCCTCACCGGCTATCAGCGCTGTATGACTGGGAGAGCTGGTTTGGGGAATTTGTGGACTAAAAGTATTCAAAACTTCCTGCCAGGTTGCTGTCAACGTTGGAATATCAATCGCTGGAGGTTGCGAAGCCAGGCTGGCAGCGGTAAATAACAAGGTAACTAAGACAAATGTTTCCGCTTCAATGTAATAGGGAACACGGTTGTTGAGTGCATAGTAGTCTCCGGAAGAAGCGAATGCCATCACTGCGCTTTTATTTAACCAGGCAAAACCCAGAGCAAGAGCTAATAACGTTATTTTTACCATTAACAAATTGCCGTAGCCCGTGCCGATCAGGCCGTTCCAGGTATCGATGTATTGTAAGGCAATGGGCAATCCAGAAATTAGAATCATGGCAACTGAAGCTATGCCAAACCTGGAGAATCGGCTCAGCATTAGGGGCCATAATTCGGCTGGAACCAGTTTGTTTTGACGCAGAAGCCAAAGATTGACCAACTGAAAAATGCCTCCGATCCAGGCCGCGGCGGCCAGTTGGTGGATCACCGTCAGAAACATTAGAATGAACGCGTTATCAAAACGCCCCGCCGCGTGCACTAACCATGCACCTGAAATAATCATGGGCAAAGCCACAACGACAGCATTTGTCCAGTGCGTCCTGGAAAAAGGATTTTTTCTCAGGTAACTGTAACAATATCCAGCTACAAATAAAGTGAGTATCGTGCGGATAATGCCGCCAATAAATTGAGTAGTACCTGCAAATTCAGGAAATGGCCAGCGCTCAAGAACAGCAGTCATCAGCCAGATTTTAAGAATAATCTTAAAAAATTGCGCAGCAGCCAGTAAAAAACCACCTTTATAGATAAGGGTTATAGTTTTTTGCAGCAATATGGCATTGTATCCGCCCTGATTATTCCAAGGACGTAAAACAAAAAGCCCCCAAAACAGGCCGCCGATTGTTAATGAATAACAAATCAGGTCAAATCCGCCTATCAGGGAATCGAGAAAATCAGCTATACCCGCCATTGATAAATCCTATTGAGAAACTGAAAAATGAATAACATCTTCAGTTAAATGACCATCAGCAGCGAAGACTTTAAATCTGAGGGCATAATCACCTGATTCCAGCGGTGGAATATGGATAATAATCTGTCCCTGCTTGCTACCGTTTTCTGCTTGTAATAATTCATGTCTATCGCCTTTACGCACTAAAAAAATTTGCGACAAACCCAGCTCTATGTGGGAATTAAAAGTAAGCTCTACTTTGTCTTGCTGGTTAGCATGAATGGGCGCAATTTTTAAGGAATAATCCGTTACAACCGCGTGAGCGGAAACCAGAGCTGTCAGCCCCAAAGACAACAATAACAGGGTTAGCTGAACCAACTTTTTCATATCTCTACCTCAATGACTTTTTTTGCTTTTTAAAGCATGGCCGGCCAAATTCTTGCCCAAATCCCAGATCGAACCGGGAATTTGATGAGTATCTGCTATGACTTTATCAAAGGCACTGACAATATGGTCGCGATCTTTTTGTGTCAGGTTTAATGGCGGCAACAGTTTAACCACATTCATACCGTGCCCGGCAACCTGAGTTAGAATGTGGTGTTCCTTAAATAAGGGTATCGTGATCATTTGACAGAACAAGCCTTTGTTTGCGGCTTCCAGCATCGCCCAGGCCGCTTTCAGGGTCAGGCTTTTAGGTGATTGAAATTCAATTGCGATCATCATGCCTTTGCCGCGCGCTTCTTTCAGAAACTCATATTTTTCGGACAAAGCATTTAAACTGTTGATAATATCAGTGCCCATTTTCAAGCTGTTTTCCACCAGCTTTTCTTCTTCCATAACTTGCAAAGTGGCCAAGCCTGCTGCCATCGCCAAATTGTTTTTAGCAAAGGTTGAGCCATGTACAACGGCTCTATCCATACGGTTAAACACGCTATCCATTATTTTATGTGTCATGGCTACTGCGCCGACTGGCACAAAACCGCCTGACAAGGCTTTAGCCATACAAATCATATCCGGTTTAACGTTCCAGTGATCTATTGCCCAGAATTTTCCTGTACGTCCCAAACCTGTTTGAACTTCATCAGCGACAAACAAAGTTCCGTATTTTTTACATAATCGTTCAACTTCAGATAAATAATTATCATCAGGTACATTTACACCCTTACCCTGAACCGGTTCGACGACAAATGCCGCAACATCACTGTTGCTTAGAGCCTTTTCCAGCGCATCAAGATCATTGAAAGGTATTGGACTACAACCCGGCAGTAGCGGTCCAAAACCTTCACGGAAAATTTCTTCACCATTCAAGGATAGCGCGCCCATCGTCAAACCATGATAGCCATGTTCACAAAAGACTACTTTTTCCCGTTTGGTGGTGTAACGGGCAAATTTAATAGCGGCTTCTACCGCTTCGGTCCCGGAATTGCAGAAGAACATCTTGTCAAGATTATCCGGAGTTGTTTTTAGAAGTTCTTTAGCCAGTAAACCACTGAGTATGGAAACGTCCAGTTGCACAAGATTAGGTAATTCCAGCATTAAAGTCTCTTTTAATGCATTGACAACCGTAGGATGGTTGCGGCCAATAGCAAATACGCCAAAACCACTTAACAAATCCAGATACTCAGTGCCAGCCTGGTCATAAAGATATTGTCCGATAGCTCTTTCGTAATGACGGTCGTAACCAATGGTCTTTAACATTCTGACCATCTGGTTATTGAGATGCCGCTCATGCAAATCAAATTTGTCATTGCTGTGTTGGGCAAAAAGTTCGGCAATGCTGAAACTCATGTATTCGTATACCTCTTGTTTGTATTCTTTGTTACGATTTAAAATTTTTCTTTAGTTGTGCAGACTTACTGCGCTTTCGTTGGGTATGATTAAAACCCTGTCACTTTATCAAGATTTCTGGCAATGGATTTCAATGTGTTCTTTGCAGCATTAAAATGAAGACCCAGTTTAATCAATGCCGGTAACTCGGCAGGGTGTTGAACAAGAAATAATAATAATTTACCTATCATAATTTCACCACGATCATTGAACGAATAGCTAATGGCTAGAGGTAAATTCATATCAACCGGGTCAGCTATGGCGCGGATGGCTAAAAAAGGCAATTCGTGTTGTCTCGCAACCTTGGCAATCGCGACGCTTTCCATATCAAGCGCAACTGCGCCTGTTATTGCATGCAGTTGCTGCTTGTCCTTGCTGGCTGAAACAATGTTTTTACTCTCGGCCAGGCAGCCTGTGTGGACAACAAAAGACGATGAAAGTATATTTTTGGCATAGCTATGCCAATCACTAGAGACGCAGAATTTTGCATCTCGTCGACCTTCTGCATCTACGAGGTTATCGGCCAGAACAAGGTCACCTGGTTTTAATAATCCACTGAGTGCAGCGGCACAACCCCAACTAATTAGCCGGGTTGCACCTTTAGCAACGAGCAATTCAGCTGATAACTTAGCGTTTATAGGACCGGCGCCTGAATATGCAACCAATAAATTGTCAGCGATGAAGTCATAACCCTGTTTTTTAATACTAATCGATGTCAGGGTTGTCAATTCTTCAGGTAAAGCGACAACAATTCCGGTGATCACTTTTTGCTAAGTTCGTTACGATAGCGCGCTAATGCCCAAAGCGGGAAGAACTTGTCGTAACCATGGTATTTGAGATAAAAGACCTTAGGAAACCCAGGCGCGGTAAAACATTTGTCGTTCCAAACGCCATCGGCTTGCTGGCTATGCAAAATGAAATCAATACCCGCTTTTACTTCGGGACTGTTTGCTTCTCCAGCCGCCATCAGTCCCAACACAGCCCAAGCCGTTTGGAAGGCGGTGCTAAAACGATAGCTTCCGCTAACACTTTTATCGTGATAACTGTAATTATCTTCACCCCAGCCTCCATCTTCACGTTGTACGCTTTTTAACCATTTTACGGCTTTGGTGTACATTGGGTCAGTTTTAGGCAAGTTAGTTTGCTCCAATCCGAGTAACACAGACCAGGTACCGTAAATATAGTTGGTTCCCCAACGGCCAAACCACGAGCCGTCATCCTCCTGTTCGCTGCGTATGTATTCAATAGTGCGCTCCAAAGCCGGCAGATATTCATCATGTTTCTGGGCGACTCTGGCCATTAACATGGCACAACGCGCACTGACATCCGATGTAGGAGGATCCAATAAAGCCCCGTGGTCGGCAAAAGGAATTTCATCGAGGTAATAATAGGTGTTATCGACATCAAAAGCCCCGTAACCACCGTTTTTGGATTGCATACCCACTATCCAGCGAGTTGCTCGATGTATTGATTCATTTAAATCAGGTAATTTGGATTCTGCCATCGCAAAAGCAACCACCGCAGTATCATCGACATCTGGATAATAGGGATTTTCAAACTGAAATGCCCAGCCTCCGCCCGCCAAATCAGGTTTGGAAATACGCCAATCTCCTGGCTCATCTAACAATTGCTTGCTTTTAAGCCAGTCGTAAGCTCGCGTCAGAGCAGCGTTAGATGCCTGATTTGCAGTATCTCTACCTTTATCAGCTTCCTGTAAAGCCAGCGCTGTAAGTCCCGTGTCCCAGACTGGCGATAAACAGGGTTGGCAATAAGCATCATGCTCGTTGATAACCAGTAATTTATCTATTGCCTTGCGTGCGGTAACGATAAGTTCATGATCTTTAGGCATGCCCAACAGCAACAAAGCTTCATAGGCTCCCATCATGGCCGGGGCAATACCGCCCAGACCATCTTCTCCGTTCAGCCGTTCAATAATCCAGTCTTTTGCTTTTTCTATTGCAAGGTCATGTGATTTTTTAGGGATTAATGGGCGTGTGGCACGACCTAAAAAATCCAATCCCAGAAAAACTTTATTTAAAAAGGTTCTTTCAGGGAAATAGTGCTTTTCTTCGTCAGGGTGAGTGATAAAAAGTTCCAGTATATTGACTTTGTTTGGGTTTTTAGCGGTCGCTTTTAGCGTACAAAGAATGAACAACGGCACCATTACAGTCCTGGACCAGTAGGAGACTTTATCTAAATGGAACGGAAACCAGCTGGGAAACAGCATAATTTCCACTGGGATATACGGAACCCCCCTCCAAGGCAGTTGCTCAAATGTTGCCAGTGCAATGCGAGTAAAAACGTTGGTTTTCGCTGCACCACCCTTGCTGAGAATAAAATTTCTTAAGCGGGTCATGTGCAAAGCATCAGGAGAGTCACCCGCCAGTTTTAAGGCATAATAAACCTTGACACTGCAACTAATGTCGCCTGGACCACCGGTAAATAGCGGGTAACTGCCATCTACAGACTGACGAGATCTTAAATAGTTGGCTAATTTGGCTTGTAAGGGTTCATCACATTCAGCAAGGTAGTGCATCATCAAAATGTATTCCGCTGGAATCGTGCAGTCTGCCTCCAGTTCGAACACCCAATATCCCTCTTTATCCTGCAAGCTTAATAATTTATCCTGTGCTCTGCTAATGGCTTTATTGAGGTTGTAAGCCTTGGAATAAATAGCTGTTGACGAACTGGAAAGATTTCCAATATGGGATTCTGTATTTGCGTCTTTAAACATAAGTACGTCCTTAAAGGTCTAAATTGGCTTTTGAAGAAGGTAATGAATATGTCCAGTCGGGGGTTTTCAGTTCTCGACTGGTTAAATTAAAAAGTAAAGCAAGCAAGGAGTTGCTGCGCCCCATTAACCGGGTGGCAAGGATTGTTGCTTTAACACTGTTCCGGGTAATTTTGACCTGCTCGGAATGTTTGAAATCCAGATTTTGTTTGATTTTTTTCAAAGTCAAAACGGCCATACCTAATGCCCATAAACAGAAATTACGGATACCCGTTTCATGCGCAGGTATTTTTTGAGTATATATCAAGGCATTATGCAAATGGCCGTGAGCGATACTGATCAAATGCTCCAGGCCCGTTCTGAACTTTTCGTCATTCGTTTCAAGACTTAAGTTTTTAAGATCAAAACCTGTTTCGGTGAAAATATCTTGTGGCAGCCAGCAAACTCCACGTTGTGCATCATCCCAAATATCTTTCAATATATTGGTCATTTGCAAACCTTGCCCGAAGGACACGGATAAAACCAACAGTTCATCCCTATGCTTTGCAATTTCGGGAGAGTAATGACAAAAAAGTTTTGCCAACATTTCGCCCACGCAACCTGCGACGTAATAACAATACTTGTCCAGATCAGCAAGCGTTGCCAACCCGTTATGCAGGTTCTGTGCCTGAAATATCGGCATCCCTTCGGCCATTGTTTCCACGCAACCTGCCAGCGCATCAATTTGATCATCATCAAAGGCATGAGTTATTTGTATAACTCGTGGTAACACATGGATTAATGTATGTTCAGCTGGAAGGGTTTGTTCGGAAAGTAATGGTGCAAGCTCTACCGCAAACGGTTCAGCATTGACGCCCGTTTTCACAACATCAATAAATTCTGAACAAAAATATTTTTTTTGCTCGGCCGTTAAAGAAACTTCATCTTCAATAGTATCGACAATGCGGCACAACAGATAGGCGTTGGCAACTGCGCCGTAGAGTTTTTCCGGTAATTGGGGAATAGTTAGAGCGAATGTTCTGGATACGCCTTCAAGCAAAAGTGTCTGAAAGTCATCATCAGATAATTGACTCAACGATTTGGGGTTATCCAGAGATATTCGGGTTTCGCTCATAATGTATTTGATGTCGGCCCAAGCGGGTTCAGTACATAAGTTGACGGCAATAATAGCCTGTTTGTTGGTATTTTGCAAAACAATGTTGTTTTATTGTAAACCCTTCTAATTTCGTGGGCTGCATTGTAAATAATTAAGAATGAAAACAGTGATTTAAGAGCTCATGTTGTATTTGTACAAATTACCAAAAAATCTCCCTCTTTATACCTACGATATGGATAATTTAATGTAAAAACTGGAGTCCTCAGTTAAAAGATAGTATTCTAATCAACAATAGATAAGCAATTGTATTATAAAGCGGGCTAGAGTTAATACCTGAAATATTCGGTTAATAATGCATTCGAAGGATAAGTTAACCAACATAGCGCTCTGCTGTTGCTTTATTGCTACATGCTTGTTATTCCGCATTTTATATGTGGTATCAGGATGGTCAAAATAACTGACTATTAATAAATTTAACAATTTTGGAGGGTTTGCTAGTGGGTGTTCCTTTTCGTCAGCAGTTGACAGTAGGCAGTTATCTGATTAAACAAAAGCTCAAAGGAGCTAAAAAGTATCCTTTAGTACTTATGCTTGAACCATTGTTTCGTTGCAATTTAGCCTGTGCCGGCTGTGGTAAAATTGATTATCCCGACGATATTCTTGACAAGCGCCTGTCATTCGAAGAATGTATGCAAGCCGTGGATGAATGTAATGCGCCCATGGTATCGATTCCGGGCGGTGAACCACTGATTCACAAAGAAATGCCACAAATTGTCGCCGGTATTATTGCCCGCAAAAAATTTGTATATTTGTGCACTAATGCATTGTTATTGAAAAAGAGGATTGATGATTATACGCCCTCCCCTTATTTGACTTTCTCAATCCATCTGGATGGCATGCAAGAAAGACATGATACCTCGGTTTGCCAAGAAGGTGTTTTTGATCGGGCAGTTGAAGCAATAAAATTGGCGCTCGGAAAAGGCTTTAGAGTCACCATTAACTGCACTCTTTTCCAGGGTGAAAACGCTCAGGAAGTTGCTGATTTTCTGGATTATGCGATGGAACTGGGTGTGGAAGGAGTAACCATAGCTCCTGGATTCAGTTATGAGCGAGCGCCACAGCAAGATGTGTTTATTAAGGGCAAAGATGTTAAGGATTTATTCAGAGGCATTTTTAAAATTGGTAAAGGTCGCAAATGGAAATTAAACCATTCATCGCTTTATCTTGATTTTTTGGCCGGAAATCAAAACTACGAATGTACACCTTGGGGCAACCCAACAAGAAATATTTTTGGCTGGCAAAAACCCTGTTATTTACTTGCAGATGAAGGCAATGCGGCAAGTTTTCAAGAGCTTTTGGATACTACGCCTTGGGATAAATATGGCAATGTTAATAATCCTAAATGTGCGAGCTGCATGGCTCATTGCGGTTATGAAGCGACAGCAGTCGAAGATATGTTAAAACATCCATTGAAAGCAATGCTGACATCAATCAAGGGCCCTAAAACTGAAGGCAATATGATACCTGAACCTATGCCTAAATATGTAAACGAGAAACCTTTATCAACCCTTTCAGGCATTCCTATTAGAGTAGAAATAGCTGATTAATATCGAGCGTGATCGCTCTCCTTCACTGTTTCTTTTTTATTGCTGCGCATGTGGAGATTAGACTCTAGTCTCCCTCAACGATGCACTCTGTTCAGTCAGTGTTCTGTCAGATTTAAACATGCCATTTGGCATTTGGAGGGTAGAACTGTCGCGACTGTAGTGCTAAAAAAGGTTAACAATAGGCTTTAGTTTTTTGAGGTTTTGTGTATGATTTTAAAGAATATGAAGTTAGCTGTAGTTTTTATATTTTGTTTATTTGCGACAGCCAATGCTTTCGCACAGACTGAAAGCGGAGCAACAGCAAAACAGGTCGTCGAAAAATTCCAGGCAGAGCTGATAGCCGTTATGAAAAACGGTAAGCAATTAGGATATAAAGGCAGATATGATAAGCTGTATGAACCGGTATTAAATAGTCACGACTTAACAAAAATTGCCCGCATTGTTGTGGGTAAAGAATGGGAAAAACTGTCCGAGGCGCAACAGCAAAATCTGGCAGATATCTTTATCCGCTTGAGCGTTGCATCTTATGCGCACAATTTTAAAGATTATTCCGGAGAATCATTCGTATTTGATTCTGAAGAGGAAACCGCAAGGGGCGGTGTCGTTGTGCATAGTACTTTAACTATTCCAGATGATAAACCTGTTAAATTTGATTACATGCTAAAGGAAAAAGGCAATAGTTGGCGCATTATTAACATAATTGCAAATGGCGTAAGTGATTTAGCCTTGAAAAGATCGGAATATACCACCATATTACAGCGCGAAGGCTTTGATGCCTTAATAACCAAAATAAACGAAAAAATTGATAATTATTCAAAACTCTAAGCCACAGGTTTTATGCCAATGAACAAGCCATACAGAGGCAGCTATAACGCTACAATTCAGCAAATTATCTCAGGCATGCTTATTGGCGCCACCATTACTTTAGGCGGCTGCGCAACAAATGGCGTTACTGAACAACAAAATGTAGCCCATAAGGCTGATCCTTATGAGAACATTAATAGAAAAGTGTTCATATTTAATGATACTGTTGATGACTATGTTGCGAAACCTATTTCAGACGCCTATAAATGGATAACGCCTCAATTTGCGCAAACAGGTGTTTACAATTTCTTTAGTAATCTTAAAACCATCAATGTGGTTATTAATGATGTTTTACAAGCTAAATTTGCTCAAAGTGCTCACGATACCGGACGCTTTGCACTCAATACGACATTGGGTTTGGGCGGTATTGTTGATGTAGCATCAAATGTTGGACTAGAACAAAATGACGAGGATTTTGAGCAGACTCTCGCCGTTTGGGGTGTTCCTCAGGGTTCATATTTGGTAATCCCTTTTCTGGGGCCTTCGACTATGCGAGGTATTCCTGGCGCGGCATTTGATACGGCGGCAAACCCGACCAGTTATGTGGGAATGCCGGTACAGTTGCTCTCCTTACTGAATACTCGCGCAAGTGCAGAAGGGTCATTGAAATTCATTGATGAAGCTGCACTTGATCCTTATGTATTTACTCGCGAGTCATTTTTGCAGTGGCGTAATAATCTGGCTACAGATGGTAAATCCAATACATCTTTAGATCTCGACGATGATTTGGGTGGAGATGAAGCAAATTCTACTGAAAAAGGCAGCAAAACCGCCGTAGACAACAAAACAACTTCCCCTGCCAAACAAGCCAATACTGAAACCCAATAATTTCGAATTATTTGTGTTCCCTTAATCGAGTAGCATGACCACCTTTTTTGTTTGAAGATACTACAAAAAATTTTTAAAAAAATTGGAAAGCCGCCGTTTATCCGGTTTCTAATAATGCAATAAAGAATGCACTTCGTAATCGCCGAGCTTTCCCCTTCCCTCCAGAAAATCCAGCTCCACCACAAAGGCGCAAGCTTCAATTCTGGCCCCGAGTTTTTCAATTAATTCACAGCTTGCCTTTGCTGTACCGCCTGTAGCCAATAAATCATCAATCAGTAACACACGATCATTGGCGTTAAAGGCATCGATATGCGCCTCCAATGCAGCTGAGCCATACTCAAGATCATAAGCCACACTTTGTACATCATAGGGTAGTTTTCCCGGTTTTCTCAGTGGTATAAAAGGAAGACCCAACTCCCATGCGACCAACGAACCAAAAATAAAGCCGCGCGCTTCCATGCCTGCTACTGCGGTAATTTCCCTACCTAAAAAGGGATGCAGTAACTGATGCACGGTGAGTCTTAACGTAGCAGGATCTTTTACCAGCGGAGTAATATCTTTAAAAATTATACCAGGCTTGGGAAAGTCAGGAATGTCACGGATTTTATTTCTTAGTCTGTTCATTATTTGCTATATTTTTGTTTTACCATGAAGAATATCATGAGCACCCAGAAGAAGCGCACCCTAGAAAATGGTGGTTCACGCACTAACCTCTCTTGTAGGTGTCTCAGCTTAAGCACAAAACGCCTCAGCCTGAGCCATAATCCCCTGAGCATCCAGCCCGCACAAAGCCAACAGTTCCTCTCGCGTACCTTGCTCTACAAAGCTGTCCGGCAGGCCTATATTTAACACGGGCATGAGTATGCGTTGTGCTTGCAGGAAGTCATTCACAGCACTGCCTGCGCCACCGGCAAGGACATTTTCTTCGACGGTGACAAACACTTCATGACTCTTCGCCAACTCCAGTATCAGTTGTTCATCGATCGGTTTGACAAAGCGCATGTTGACTACGGTAGCACCCAGATGCTTGCCCGCGGCCAAGGCCGGGGTGACCATGCTGCCCCAGGCTAAAATAGCGATGCGGCTGCCCTGGTGACGAAGCTCGGCTTTACCTATCGGTAACGCCGTCAAGGCTTTTTCGACGAGAACGCCCGGCCCTTTGCCGCGTGGATAACGCACCGAAGCCGGGCCTTGATGGATAAATCCGGTCGTCAGCATTTGCCGACATTCATTTTCATCAGCCGGCGCCATGATCAGCATATTGGGTATGCAGCGCATATAACTGTAATCGAAACTGCCGGCATGGGTGGGACCATCAGGACCCACTAATCCGGCACGGTCCAGTGCAAACAGAACATCCAGGTTTTGTATCGCGACATCGTGAATCAGCTGGTCGTAAGCCCGTTGCAAAAATGTTGAATAGATGGCCACTACCGGCTTTGCACCCTGACAGGCCTGACCCGCCGCCAGCGTCACCGCATGCTGTTCGGCAATGGCGACATCAAAATAACGTTTGGGATAACATTGCGAAAACCTGACCAGACCCGAACCCTCGCGCATGGCCGGGGTAATGCCCAGCAGACGTTCATCCTGTGCCGCCATATCGCATATCCAGTTGCCAAATACTTCGGTATAAGTCGGATGCGGAGAAGGGGCTGCTTTAGGTAGGCAATCCTTGGCCGGATCAAATGCCGGTACGCCATGATAGGCCAACGGGTCTTTCTCGGCAGGCGGGTAGCCTTTACCTTTTTTGGTGACAATATGCAAAAACCGCGGGCCGGAGATCGCTTTCAGATTTTCCAGTGTCGGCACCAGCATATCCAGGTCATGACCATCAATCGGACCGATATAATTAAAGCCGAGTTCTTCAAACAAAGTACCCGGCACAATCATGCCTTTCATGTGCTCTTCGGTTCTACGCGCCAGTTCCCAGACACTGGGCATTTTACTCAAGACCTTCCTGCTTTCTTCACGCACCGAGGAATACAGTTTGCTGGATAAAATCTTGGTCAGATAGTTATTCATCGCCCCGACCGGCGGTGAAATCGACATGTCGTTATCATTCAAAATCACCAGCAGATTGGCATCTATCGAGCCGGCATGATTCATGGCTTCATAAGCCATACCACCGGTAATGCTGCCGTCCCCGATAATCGCTACCATCTGCTTGTCTTCACCTTGCAGCTCCGAGGCAATCGCCATGCCTAATGCGGCACTGATCGAGGTGCTGGAATGACCGACGCCAAAGGCGTCGTATTCACTTTCCGCCCGGCTGGGAAATGCCGATACGCCATGCAGGGTACGAATAGTCGTCATCCGCTCTTTGCGGCCGGTCAGAATCTTGTGCGGATACGCCTGATGACCGACATCCCAGACCAACTGGTCAGAGGGGGTATCGAATACATAATGCAGAGCGATGGTCAGCTCGACGGTACCCAAACCGGCAGAAAAGTGACCGCCGGATATACTCACGGTATGGGTTAAATACTCGCGCAGTTCTTGCGCCAGCGGTTTTAACTGGTCTTTCTTGAGCTTGCGGACATCGGCGGGGCTGTTGATGGTATCTAATATGGGATAACTACCAGATTTATTCATGTATTTAGTGAGTCCGCTGGATAATATAAAGCGATAAATCACGTAATAAATCTGCTTCTTCGCCAAAAATACTCAGACTATCCAGCGCCTTCTCATGAAGCTCCTGCGCTTTTTGTTTGGCCCCGGCCAATCCTAATAAGGCCGGATAAGTTGGTTTATCATTATCCCTGTCCTTGCCCTGCGTTTTGCCTAACGTGGCAGTATCGCTCTCTTCATCAAGAATGTCATCTTTAACCTGAAAAGACAAACCTATACATTTAGCATAGTGATCCAACTTTGTTGCCACTATTGGGTCGATATCGGATTTTGCAAGCGTTGCCATATTGACACTGGCACGAATTAAAGCACCTGTTTTATGAATATGCATGTTTTCCAGTTCAGGCAGATTTAATTTCGTGCCAACCGATTGCAAATCAATTGCCTGGCCGCCCACCATACCCTGAGAGCCGCTGGCCTTGGCCAAAGCGATAATCATTTTTAATCGGCCTTCAGCAGTAGCTGTGATGCTGGAATCATGAGCCAGTATTTCAAATGCCAAGGCCTGTAGTGCATCGCCCGCTAAAATTGCGGTCGCTTCATCAAAAGCAACGTGACAGGTAGCTTTCCCGCGCCTGAGATCATCATCATCCATAGCCGGAAGATCATCATGTATCAACGAATAAACGTGAATAAATTCAACAGCACAGGCTGGGGCATCCAGTTCCTCAGGAGTTATGCCCAGCGTTTTTCCTGTGCAATAAGTCAGCATGGGACGCATGCGTTTACCGCCATTCAATACACTGTAACGCATCGCCTGATGAAGCTTTTGCGGCAGCAACTTATCACTGGGAAGACGATCTTCCAAAGCCTTTTCCACGCGGGTTTGACACAAGCTAAGGTATTCTTTTAACGCATTACTCATCGGTAAAGGGCTCCAGGGTTTGAGTGCCGTTTTTTTCTATCAGAATCTGAACTTTCTGTTCTGCCTCCTGCAAGGCTTTTTGACAGGTTCGGGTAAGTGTAACGCCTCGTTCAAAAGACTTTAATGACTCCTCCAGAGAAATGTCGCCTTGTTCCAACTGATTAACCAACTGTTCAAGTTCTGCAAGCGAGTCCTCAAATAAAGTCGTAGTTTTCTTTTTCGGCATGTAGATAAAAATATTTTAGTGATATGACTTATTAATAAACTGTGCATTATATATGAAATTGGCTGGCGGTAGTTTAGGAAGAATCAGACGGTATTTGAATTGGAGCAATTTACATGTGCAAAAGGAAGGTGGCTAACGGAACCGGACACACCTTAAAAAACTCTGAAAAATTAGTATTGAACCCCGATTCGCTGCATATATGGATTGGTAAATATTCAACACCGAAAACCACCGTCGACAGAACGGACATATTTACGATGAAGGTAAACGTCTGAAGAAAGAGTTAGACAGAGTAACTCAGGAGCGCGATTTGTTAATAAAGCCACTTTCCAGAAAGGTCGTTGGCTGGTCTATGGCTAGCCGGATGAAAGCCAAACTGGCTAACGATGCTCTGTTGATGGCTATCCTGTGATTGTGTTTTTTACCGGGCTATAAAACACTTAAAGCGAACTGTCAGGTAGCCGAATAATGCGCTTACGGTTGCGGGCTCCAAGTCTCATCCAATCATCCCAAAGTTCTGGACTGGCGGGCTCACAGAAACGTATATGTATCAATCCGCCGCTTTTGTCGTGGATTGTTACCCCTTCATGAAGACCGACATCTGTCCATAGCGCCACGATAATAGTCGGATGTATGACGCGGTGAGTGAATAGCTCGCCACCACTTGCAAGACATATCAAGAGTTCGAGCCGGAAACCGCTATCCTCCAAAACAATACCTTGGAAGATCATATTATTAGCCATCGCTTTGAGACGGGGAGGCGGCGCTTCGCAGTATAGCTTTGCCAAAGTAGGATCGTAAGCATCTACCTTCACCACCCATCCCCAGTGTTGCCGGGTATAATTGTCGCAAAAGGATTGCCATTGGTTCTTTGCAATTTCAGAATGTTTTGCCATAATAAATCTCGCTCTTTTTGACGTCCTATATTCAAAGAGCAACGACCTGGGAAAAAGTTTCCTAAGACCCGGTAAAACCGATTATTGCACTATCCCTTGTACGGTATAACGGTAACCGGGAGACAGAAATACCGTTATCCACTGCTTCAAACGCAGACAGTTTATTAACTTTTGCGCTTTTTGCCGACCGCAGCCCTTGCGAAGCGGACTTCCTCACTTTCATTCGACCGGAATCCGGAGCGATAACAGGAGATGTCTCGGATGAGATAGTCAAAGTGTGCCTATGCATCCAGTCAAGCGCCGCTTGCGCCTCCTTACGTAATTTGAACGGTCCACGAAATATGGCATGCTCGTTAAATCGCCTTGCCCGAATATTTACCGGCCAGCTGACGACATAATAGCCGGGTACCAAGGGCTGTCCATGGTCGGTGCAATAGCTTCTCTGATAAGACTCCGCATCGACAAGCCAAAAATCGCGAATGACGGCAACAATCTCGAAAATATCGTAATCTGCATCCATTGGGTAGTTCCTTGAAATAGAATGAATCAAAACCCGATGTCGCCGATAGTGGATAATCCGCGACATCGAAAAAAACGGGCGACCTCCCTGCCTACGAGGGGGAGCATTCGATCTTAACGAACATCCGGCTATTTTTTGAAGAATGTTTGGTCGTATGGAGATCGCCCTTGAGATAAATTAGAGCAAAAACAAATGCAAAATAAAATTCGTACGAGTACGTACGTATAAATACGTATTCGATGTAAGAAAGGAGTATGCGGGTTCATTCGTACACTTTGCAGATACAAGGGCGAAATGAACGAAAGGGCATTGATTGAAAATTAAGCATCCGTACTTA
>CAYVFT010000077.1:0-6272 GCA_964450225.1 uncultured Crenothrix sp.
AAGGTTCTCATAACCCGATCGTGGCCGGTTCAGACCATCGAGCTGATGGTCTTGCGGAAGCGGCTCAGCGCCAGCAGACAGTGTCGCGCCCGAGGCTGCGCAGTTCCTTCGAAGTGCGCGCCGCCCTCCAGCGACGACACCGGGACGATCATGCCGGAAAAACGGTTGGACGGAATGATCGTGGCGATCGAAGTGGGGAAGATGGTGGCGATCGATCTGGCTGGGGACGAAGGCCGACATCAGCAGGCAGATACCGGAGGCGGACGTCACGTATAGGTTGAGAATGGAGCCAAGCTCCTTTTCGCGCACTACACTCAGCGTGCTGAGCATGGCCGAAATCAGGATCAGCAGCCCCGAGATAACCGCCGGCATGATGCCCAGCAGGCTCTTGACGTCTGGGTTATAGCGAAAACGGGTCTCGCTGGTCCTCAGTCCTGCGGGCACGTGCCCGGTCTCATGGTGGTACGACTCCAGGTTCGATCGCGTTATTCGCAGTTGCTTCTGAATACTTCGGTAATCAACATAACTTCTCGCCAGCGCTATTTTGATATCCAGGTTTTCCGCCCCCTCTTGATCCAATAGATGATTCAGGTACGGATTGCCAACACACATATCATGCACCCATGGCCGGATTATCAACACGGATATTCAGCACGTATTGCTGGATTTATTGCATGATCAGGTGAGTTTGATCCCACAGGAACCCAGTTTATTTCATCGCAGTCTTAAGGAAAACATCGTTTACGGCCGGCTGGAGACGGAC
Source organism: uncultured Crenothrix sp. (assembly GCA_964450225.1). Taxonomy (GTDB): domain Bacteria; phylum Pseudomonadota; class Gammaproteobacteria; order Methylococcales; family Methylomonadaceae; genus Methylobacter_C. The sequence goes on from CAYVFT010000077.1 coordinate 764, forward strand.
AATGAAGCCATCCAGGCTGCGGCACGCTTGGTGCATGCCGATGCGTTGATTCGGGTAATGCCTGAAGGTTATGATTCTGTGGTCGATGAGCGTAGCGTAAAATTATCCTGTGGTCAGCGTCAGCGCATTGCGATTGCGCACCGCTTGTCTGCGATTGCACATATGGAGCAGATTTTAGTGTTCGACCAGGGCCGTATAGTCGAAGATGGCGGGCATAATCAGCTCCTGGCTCAACAAGGTTTTTATCGTCGTTTGTGGTCCATGCAGGCAGGCGATTTCTTGCCTGAAGAGCTGGGAAGTTAAAATTTCGAATATCAATTAGATGTGCTCTGCGAAAATATGTAATGATGCTACTAAGTTAAGATTTGCTTAGCTTTGGGGCGTTAATATTTTTAGATTAATCCATAGTTTGAGTTTTGGGGGCTTTATGAAGACTAAAAAAAATATGGTAGTTGGTTTATTTGTCATATTACTCGGCTTGATATCTGTTACGAAAGTAATTGCAGATGAATTGTTACCACCGCAACAGGTAATTCAAAGTGTTTCATCACAGTTAAAAACAAGACTGCAGGATAAATTATTTACCCAGAATTTTGCCAAGGTTACTGAGTTCGTTAATGGAGTTATTGATCCGCATGCTGATTTCGACAAAATTTCAGTGTTAGTGCTGGGAAAGCTATGGAAAACTGCAACTAATGAGGAACAGGAGCGTTTTAAACGTGAATTTCAGACATTATTGGTAAGGACATATTCCAGAGCCTTTGTTGAGTTTAACAACTGGACAATACGTTTTCTTCCCATTGAGATGGAAAGTGGTGCTACAAAAATTATTGTGAAAACAGTGGTGATGCAGCCTGGACATCAAAATGTTGACGTGTTTTACCGTATGCTGCTTAGTAACGGGACATGGAAAGTTTACGATATTATAATTGATGGAGTGAGCCTGGTTACCAACTACCGCTCAACTTTTAGCGAGCAATATAAAACCAAAGGTTCATTAAGTGCCGTTATTGATGGATTAGTTAAGCGTAATGCTGAAGCGCTTGCGCCTAAAAAATCCTGATGAAGGTGTATTGCATCCAATAATAACCATTCCACATAAAGAATTGGATAATGCCAGGGATCAAAAATGCCAGTAGGTCGCCAACAAGACAAATGCATTGAATATTGAATTACTTTATTTTGATGCGTTCGCAATTCTGGTTTTTAAACAAAAATTCCGAGATGCGAGGCGCCCAGAGCGCTAAAAGCGTTTGAAGATTGAGATAACAATAAATTTTTAGCTAAAATACTCAAGACTTGAGTTAGCGGTTATCCCGCAATGGCAGAAAATTTGTTTCTATATTTAAAAAGTTCTAGCGGGAAGGAAACAGCCCTATCAGGAAACCAAAAGGGAACCCGATAGGGTCATATAGCTATTAGAGCAGGCTTTTCAGAGCTTCAAATTCTTTTTTGGCATCTCTCAATTCCGCCTCAGCTTCTTGTAACGCGGATTCTTTAGCGTGTGTTATAGCAGATTTCAACTTTCTGTTAGCTTTTGAGCGTGCATTATCTACTTTATCATTAGCATTGATTTCTTTACTCATATCACTTGCTTGTTTGATAAGAGCAGCAGCTTCTTCACCACTAGCGCCATGGCTAATTCCATCAATGGCGGCTTGTATTTTAGCAACTGTAATATCAATTGCTTCAGCAGGTTTATAAGTAATTCTGCCTGGATCAACTTCGGCTAAAGCTGAAGTTGAAAAAGCTCCCATGGAAGCCGCAATAAATAAAGATAGCAAGATTGTTTTCAATGTTTTCAATGTTTTCAATGTTTTCAATGTTTTCAATGTTTTCATATTTCACTGATCCTCAAGTTGTTGTTATTTATAGTTATATTGGCAAAATAACAATTAAGTATATGCCGGTTACAATTCTAACACAATTAGCAAGTATTTAACCTATTAAGATAGTTAAAAGTGCAGTGTTAAGAAGTTTTTAGGCTGTAATAAGCCTTAGGAATCAGACTCAATTAAGACAGCAAGGCATAATCGAATCTGATTTGAGCTTATAGCTATTTGTGAGATGCGTCGTATTGAGCTTTCATTTCTGTGTAAGCTTTTAAAGCTTCCGCCAACCCTGCTTCTCCAGCAGCAGTGTCACCTGCTTCAAATGCCTCGCGAGCCGCTCTCAACTTATCATTCGCTTTTTGACGTTGACGTTCGGTCGGTTCAAAGCGAAATTCTTTTTGCGCTTGACGAGCCTCATTAATAGATTTTGTAACACCTGACAAGTCGCCACTTTTCGCTGCTGCTTGTGCAGCTGTGATTCCGGCAAGCGTGTTTTCAATGGCTGCTTTAACTTCAGCTTCGCCTTTTGGTGCAGCAATAGCGGTTGACGAAACTACAGCCATAAATGCTGCCATAACAAGAGAAACCAGAATATTTTTTGATACTTTCATGATGATTGAAACTCATAGTTGATATTTTTTAGGCCTAGTTAATTAAGATGAGTCTTTCAATATATGTTAAAGAGTATTCAAATTAATTTCCTACGGAGGAGGTGGGATTTTATCATAAAAATATATTTATGTGACCAATGGATGTATTCATTATTACATTGAGCGCTTCGCCACATAGGGACAATAAATAACCTTAGTTCGGAATAAGGAAAATGGGTCCATCTCTTTAAAACATGAGAAAATCAGTTAAATAATAAGCGGTGGTGGGATTCGTACCTATCTCCGACCGCTCATCGTTATACACAAGTGCCATCAAACGGGAATCCGGCGACATGGTGGGCGCTTCCATGTGGCGTAAATTCACTTCATGCTTGAAGGGTCACTTTACGGTTTCAGCTCCGGCACGAATCTGTGTGGAACAGATTCGCATTGACCTGATGTACTTCCTTGCGGGAATGCGGATTTGTTTGTAACGATGAGTCCCAACCTAAGGTTCTATTGTTCTGAGTGATTAAAAGTTCGCCATCAAACTGATGCGAAAGTTAATCGGTTCAACCGGATGAAAATGTATGTCGTTGACCGCCTCGGTCTCATTACGTAAGCGGGATTCGTAATAGTAATCAATGCCGCTGTCTTTACGATCCAACAGGTTATAGATTTCGGCTTGTAGCGTCCAGGTCGGGTTGAATTTGTAGCCGAGCTCAGCCGACAGCATAATGGTCGAGTCGGAGCGCACGCTGTTATCTTCAATTAATGAACGCGGTCCAAAGTAACGCAGCCGCGGGCCACCAAAAAAACCACCCCAAAGATCATGCACGGTCACACCGGATGCGAGCACCGTTTCCACTGAACCCGGAATATAATTGCCGGCGGGATCATCACCGCGAAATCTTGCCTGAGACACACTCAAGTCCGCGTCAACAGTAATCCAGCCGGTGGGCGAATAAAAATTTGCCCATTCCACGCCATAGCGGCGACTGGGGCGGCTGGCTTCGGTTGTGCCTGCGTCACCGATAAACAGCAGTTCGGACTCAATGTCCAGCCACCAGAATGCCAAAGTACTTTGCAAGCCCTTTAGCCACGTTGTCCGTACGCCCGCTTCAGCGCCGTAAGTACGCGCCAGCGGAACGGCCTGATTAATCAGATTGTTATCGGCATCGGTATATCCGCCAGTAACAGGATCAACCTGTAGGTTTATGCCGCGCGCATCATTGCTGTGAAAGCCCAAGCCACCGTTCAAATAAAGCTCGGTATCTGCCCATGGGCCAAAAACCAGACCCAGTTTCGGGCTAACTATGCCATCGGTTGTTGTGCCGTCATTTTGCACCTGATTACTATTGCTGACATTAAAACGAAAACCATCAAAACGTACGCCAAGCGTGCTGCGAAACCAATCGTTCCAGCGGGCTTTATTTTCCGCATAAGGGCTAACATTGGCTATCCAAATATCATCCTGGCGGGTTATACCGTATTGTTGTCTGGCTTGCGTGAGTATCAAGGCATTTTGTATGTTATCGTTACGCACTTGTAAACCGATAGTGGTTTCCGATTCTGAACTGCCAATATTATGAAAAAAAGTGTGGGTGGCTTTGAGCCCCGATTGCCAGCGCTCATCAGGCTGCCCGAACTGGTCGCCTCGAATCGGGTCAGTCAGAAAATAGGTGAAGTTGGAATATAACTTCAATTTGGCAAAGAGTCCGTAAACCAGGATCCTGGACTCGCTGTCGCTGGACTGACGATGCCATTCGCCTGTCAGGCTATAACGCTGACTATTGCCGCCATCGGTAGGGTCAATGGCACCGAACCGGTTAATCAAGCCTTGCTCGACTGCGCGTTTGGGAATTTGGTCAGTAGCATTCCAATCGGTTTCATAAGCCATAGCTGTGATACTCCAGCCCGAGTCAGCCTGTTCTCTGCTGAAGCGTAATACGCCGTTGAATTTCAAATATTCGTTGCCCACATCCCACGGACCATTGTTGTGTACAACTTCTCCTGCATACAGTAAATTACCCTCGCCCACTTTATTGGAACCAGACATCAAGCCACGGTAATAATCAAAACTCCCGCCGGTAAACTTAATGCTGGTGTTGTCGGGTAACTCATTAAAATATTCAATATCAGCCGAACCTGTACTGGAAAAATCACCGGTATCGGCATAATAGTTACCTTCTTGATAATGTATGCTTTTTACCAGTTCCGGAATCAGGAAGTTGGTATCCATCCAGCCTTGACCATGTGAATGCGATGCCATGTTCACAGGTACGCCATCTATTTGGGTTAAAAAATCCGTGCCGTGATCGAGGTTAAATCCGCGTAAATAATATTGGCTGGCTTTACCTTCACCACTGTGTTGCGTGGAAATCATCCCAGGTACAGTTTCCAGGATTTCACCAGGCCGAAAAATAGGGCGATACATTATTTGTTCTTGTCCAATATTGCCTTCAGATGCGCTGGCGGCAATACCCACCAGATCATCGGCGCGTTCGGTGGCAGTAACTTCCATAACTGAAAGCTCAACCGGTTCATCGGTTTTGGCTTTGTTTGCGGCGGCTTTAGTTTTGGATTTAGTAGCGTGGGGGGTTGATGTATCTTGTGCGTAGGCGAAATGACTGAGAAAAACCGCGCAAACCAGCAAACACAAGCGTACGACTAAAATACCTGTACCGTGGAGTAGCAAGGTGGCAACCATGAAGCCTAAGGTATATGAAATAACACTGACTGAAGCGGAAATTTCTTGTCCGTGTGCAAAACCGTGGAAAAAAGCGAAGAACGCCACAATGACAACATTGATTTGGCTACTGAAACTGATTTTTCGAGTTACCAATACAGTGAAAACCAGGCAAGAAAGTAAAATAACTGCTTCAGCCCCTGGAATCAATAATCCTGCTGCCCCAGCTATACCACCCAGACTCATGACACCTACGAAAGTAACAGGCAGCATCCAAATTGCTTGTCCGCGCAATTGCGCTGCCCAAATACCGACAGCAAGCATGGTGAGCAGATGATCACCTCCGTGCAAGGGATGGGTGAAACCGCTACTCCAGCCGCTAATATCAACAGATACCA
>CAYVFT010000077.1:6372-14502 GCA_964450225.1 uncultured Crenothrix sp.
CCGTGCAAGGGATGGGTGAAACCGCTACTCCAGCCGCTAATATCAACAGATACCAACAAACTGTTAAACAGCATTATTCCTAACACCAGCGCCGAGGCCAGCGCAAGCAATGACAACCCCAATTGCACAGAGCAAAAATTTTTTAACCGAATAGATTTGTTCATTAATTTGGATGAGTGATGAGAAGGCGTTAAAGCTCAGGGTTTCAGAGTTTGGTTCTTGGTCAGATTTAATGTGATTCTAAAAGGCCACCAAATTTTAATCTGCTACTGTGTGAGATTTGTATCAGGAAAGCAAAATGCCGCCACGCAATACAAGGCAATTGCAAGAAAGACTAAAACGGCAAATCCAAACTGCATTGCAATTAGCGTTGCCAGTATGGCACTGATGACTGAAGCGCAACCATTAATACCCCAGGCCCAGGGTATTAGTGCCGGGGTCGTCTGGCTGATTCTCGCCAATGCCATAGGAAACGGCATGCCCATACAGAAACCTAGCGGCGCAATCATAAAAATGGAAAAAACATAACGGCTCAGGTTTCCGGTTTCAAGCAGAAATGTGGTTATGTACTCAAAGCCGAAGCTGTAAGATAAACTCACAACTGAAATGACTGCTACCGGCAGCATAATTACAGATTTTGCAGAACTTTGGGATAGCTTTCTTGAAAAATGGCTACCTGCACCGGCTGACAACAGAAATGCACTCAGCACCACAGTAATGGCATAAAGAGGATGATGCAGAATCAGTATGAATTTCTGGATAAATGCGATTTCAATAAACAAAAATGCCAGACCCAGACAGAAAAAATACACCAGCATGCGCAAATGCCTTCCACCTCCAGGCTTGATGCCCAGCTTGCCTTTCCATAACCAGAGCGGCAACGCTATCAGCAACAGACTGGCGAGTATCGCCTGCAGCAAGGCAGCGATCAATAATAAATAACCGCTTTCCAGTAAAAAGGTTCCGCCGCTGTCCACTAGGGATAATATCTCGGCAAAGGATTGCCATTTAAAAAAATGGAAAAAGTAGGGGCGGTCGTCTGTTGCAGGTTCGATATTGAATTTATAGTCATCCCTGAACGCCTGGCTTTTATCGCCCAATAATGCCATGGCGGCCTGATACAGGTAGGGCTGCTGCTGGATATTAAACCGGTTAACTTCCTGAGCCGATATACCGGGATAGTAAACCAGATCAAAGCTGCGATCATTGCAGAATTGTTTTAGCCGGTTGATTTCCTCATCCGATATAACGCCATTTTTTACAATCAGTGTGCTGGTTTGCCAGCTGCGTATCATGAGCAGTTGCTGGCCGGGTTGCCCGGCATTAGTCTTTTTAAGCGCATTAATAACCGTAGCCAATAATTTCGCTTCATCGCGTGGCGGAATTTTGGTCCAGCGGGTAATGCTGAGATAACCGTTTGGGCTAACATGCTGAAGATATTGCTTAATGGCCTGTTCTGTATAGAGATAGCTTTCAGCCATTGAATAAACCCCAGCCGCTGAGGCACCAAAAGCATCCAATAAAGAAATATTGATCAGGTCATATGATTTATTGGTTGTTGCAACGTAGCCGCGGGCTTCATCTGTGTAAAGACTCAGATTGGCATTGGCATAAATCCGACCGGCAAATTCAGCATATTTTTTCTTAACCAGATTGGTGATTTGCGAGTTCAGTTCAACCGCATCGATATGCTTGATGGCATGAAAGTTTGCCTGCAGAATATCGCTGCCGGTACCAGCCCCAAGAATCAGGATGTTAGATAATTTCTTTAAATGATAAGGTAAGGCTGATGTCGTAAGATCCAGATAGCTGAGAGTTTCAGGGTTGCCATCGTATCGGGTTAGCGCCGTCATATTGTCCGCATCGGTAAAGACAGCAAGCTGTTCAGGCGGTTCAGTGGTGGCATTAAGGCTCAGACCGGGCGCATGGCGCAGAGGAATAACAGAGCTTTTAACTATACTGATCAAACCCAGAGGGCTGGAATACTGGTCAATTATTTTTGTTCCGGAAATCTGCAGAAATTGGTTCTGGCTCTTATACGGAGAAACATTCAGCGTCATCCATCCCGTCAATCCATAAGCACTCACCATCCCGATGATAATGCAGGCACCGGTCCAGCGTTTTGTATTGAGATCCAGCCCAGGAAAGGCATAACGCGACAATATCAAGGTTGCGACAATACCCGATAACATCAACACGGTTAATATTTTTACTGGAAACACGGCGAACAGTAGCAAAATGACACCCACACTGCCCAGCCCCGCTCCAAACAGGTCGGCCGCATAAATTGAGGACACTTGTTCCTGATATTGATAAAAAGACAAGCCAATAATATTGGCTGCAAAAAAGAAGGGCAGCGTCAGCAATAGATAGATACTGCATAAATACATTAATTGCACGGGCGCCCAAAGGATTTCAGCGGGATTAAACGGTATCTGCTGAGCCAGCAGAAAACAGGCAGGTGCTGAAAAACTGAACAATAAAAGGTTAACGATTATCACAGTAGGAAAGCTACGTGCTAACCGGTCGCGGTTCATGGCCACAAAAACCCCGCTGACACCATATCCGAGCAGTGCCAGACTGATGATCATATAGGCGAAATGGTGCCACTGTATGATAGAAAACAGGCGCATCAGCAAAACTTCATAAGCCAGCGCAGACGCCGAGATAATGGCAATAACAAGCAAAAAAGAAAAGCTGGGCTTTAGCGACATTTTTTAATGTTTGCCGGTGAGTGGAACAAACCTTACCGGTAGAATTTGTCGAGTTGTAATATTATTGTCAGCATCTTTAGTCACCAAAACCAGATATTGCATCATAAATTGACCGCCCACTGGTATGACCATGCGCCCCCCCGGCTTTAACTGTTTGATTAATGGAGGCGGAATGTGGCTCGCAACCGCAGTCACAATAATACCGTCAAAGGGCGCCTCCGTTTCCCAACCATAATAGCCATCACCGATTCGGGTATGGACAGTGTTGTAACCACTTTTTTTAAGGTTCTCTGTGGCTATTTCTCCCAACTCTTTAACAATTTCTATGGTGTAGACCTTATCAACAAGTCCAGCGAGAATGGCTGCCTGATATCCTGAACCAGTGCCAATTTCCAGAACCCGGTCCGTTTTTTTCGGCTTAAGCAAGTCTGTCATAATCGCGACGATATAAGGCTGGGAAATCGTCTGTCCATAACCTATAGAGAGAGGCCTGTTTTCATAGGCGTAAGGACGTTGATCATCTGGAACAAATTCATGTCTTGGCACCTTGGCTATGGCATCGAGTACGCGCCCATCAAGCGATTCCTGACCAAGGAAAGCGTGGGTCTCGACAACATCGGCCTTAATAATGTCCACTAATTCCTGACGTTGTCGCAGAAAAACATCTTCCGCCATGACATGGCTGGAAAACAACAGTAAAATAAGACCAATAACTATAAGCCAAACAACAACATGCTTTATTTTTTTCATATTTAACCTGTTTGTTTATTTGAACAATAAAAAGTTGTTGATACCGAGACCTTTAAGAATCACCTTTTTGAAAGCTGCCCGAATCCGTTATTTTTATGGATTATCGCTAATTCAGATCAATCCATGTGACAATCTGCAAAAGTGTTTGTTCGAAAATAGCATCGGCTAACATTACTCGCTTGGTGGACTTTCCTGGATAGACATTCCAAATGATAGTGCCTGATTCATCAGACTATCCTCTGTCATTGCATAGAACGGACTGACCGGACAACCCGCGGTATATAGGGCTTTTGCTGTCCAGATATTGCAGGTCCTGAATAAGTGATAAGTATCCCGTGACCGGTAAAACTGACTAACGCCATAGAGACCCGCACCTAAAGGCACTGCATTACCGGCCGAATCTTTGTCAAAACTGGCCGCAATATAAGCTATCAGGTGTTGAAATCCAGAATCTGAAAGCCGGACTGTAATGACCCTGCTGTGAGGAAAATAGGACGTTACGGAATTATTGAAGGCAACAATATGCAAGACACTTGGCGTAGGCAACAAAATTGCCTTAAGGGCAATTCCTAATCCAGGGGATGGGGTTTGATAGAAATCCTGATCCCCCCAACCGATTTCCAGATACTCGGCATCGGCAAAGTTTTTATGATTCGGCCAGACATCATCAAGCATATCACTTCTTTTAACCACGATGCCAACATGCCAGCCATGACTAACCAAATAAATTATTTTTGCCGATTTTTGTTTGTCTACTGGGCAATCCTTATTGATTGAAGCAGCACAGCCACTGCAAAGAAAAGTCAGAGTTAGGGTGAAAAGGAGCAGAAGTTGTTTAGTCATATCGCTTATGTAGCACTTCTTACATGTTTGAGTTTCATACTTTGCCTGGTTCCTGATTTCAATTGAATTACAGTGCGAACAGCAAGTGCGACACTGTGATTGATTCAAAAATTTCGTATTATCTAAAAAGTATTATTTAATATTTGGCTTTACCATGTTCAGAGACATTACTAAATCGAGTATGAAAAATTTTTTGTTACCAATATCCCTGTCTGTTGTTTTATCCGGCTGTGCCAGTTTCGGTAAAGGTGTGGCGGAAGCTGTTCTGGAAAAATCCGATGCCGAAGATACCAGGGTTTGCCAAGTGCTGGGAAAATCTTTTGACGGTATTGCACCAGGATTGGCAAAGCCATACGCTAAAACCAAAGTATTGATGGTTCATGGTGTGGCCGATCATTTGCCCGGATATTCCACCGAATTCCTGGAAAAATTGGCTAATGAGCTGAAAATGACGGCAAAAGCAAGTACTTATAAAGACATAAAGTTGATGTCCTCTAATGAACCACTTGGCGAATTGCGAGTTACCCGGCTACAAAATGAAAATAATAGCAAGGAGTTATGGTTTTATGAGTTGACCTGGTCAGAAATTACCCGTGATCAAAAAGCTTTATTGGCATTTGATAATTCCGGTGAGTATTCTTTCCGGCGAGCGGAAGTTAATGATTTGTTGAAAAAATTCAGCAATGACACGGGGCCGGATCCGATTATTTATTTGGGAAAAAGCAGAGAGCTGATACTAAGAGCATTTGCGCAGGCATTTTGCTGGATGAACAAAAATAGTTGGGATGCTATCCCCAAGGATGGTCGGCATACTTGTACATTTTCGGATAACCGTAGCGAAAATATTAGTCAGGATAATTTTGTTTTTATATCCCATAGCCTGGGGAGCCGCATAACCATTGATGGTATAACACGTATGGTCTATTTGCTGGAGCATCCGGAAACACAATCGACTATCCAGACTATAGATAAACAACAAAGGGAAGCGTTGCAAAAAAAACATATTCAGCTATTTATGCTGTCCAATCAGCTTCCTATGTTGCAATTAGGAAGAGATCTTCCGGAAGTAACTGAAAAAAAAGCCGAATATTGTCAAGCAAATGGTCCACAATATAAATCACGCATGTTCGCGGAAACGTCGATTGTTGCTTTTAGCGATCCGAATGACTTGCTAAGTTATGCTATTCCTCACGAATTTAGCGAAAAATACCTTGATTCCAGGCTGTGTATTAATGTAACCAATATCAACATTAATGTAGCGAAGGTATTTGATGCATTTGGACTCGGAAAAATCGCCAATCCTATGGAAGCTCATGTGGGTTACACAAAAGACGACAGAGTTGTGGCCTTGATTGCAAAAGGCATTGGTAATGGAAGTGCTGCCCCGCTGGTAAAGGAAAAATGCCAATGGACAGAAATAACCGACTAGGCAACTAGAGTTCAGGATTTTGCAGTTAACACCGGAGAAACCTGTCAGGTTTCTCCGGATTTTTATCCCGCTTAAACGGGTAGCAGTGAAATTAAACCTTAACAGCTATCATGCAAGCGAAATTGAACCACTGAAAATAGGTGCCAATGCGATCAAAACCGGCTCGCTCCAATAATTCATAGTTCTCATCCAGGCGATAAGGAATCAATACATTTTCCAGGGCTTCACGTTTACGCTGATTTTCAACATCCGTATAACCGCTTTGAGATATCTTAAATTGCAGGTAATGATCGATATATAAGCGATTTAACACCGGATCATTAACAAGAATTTTCTCGGACAACAAGACTATTCCACCCGGCCTGAGCGCCTCATAAATATTTGTTAGCAGCTGTTCTCTATCGATGGGGCGGACAAATTGTAAAGTCCAGTTAAGAATGACAGCATTGCAAGGAGGCAGTTCGGGAAGGCGGCTCAGATCGGCCGTAATCAAAGAGACTTTTCCGGCAGCTATTTGCTCGGACAATTTGTCACGCGCCTTATCCAGCATTGAATCAGAATTGTCATATCCTATAAATCGGGTACTTTCCGGACATTTCTGATGCTTGCTAAGGTACTCTATGGTCGTCCCTGTCGAGCATCCTAAATCGCAGACTACACCGGAATCTTCTGGTAAAAAATCCATAACAAGATCTGACTGAATGCGCTGTACTTCATTGTAGAAAGGCACACTCCTCGAAACCATATTGTCAAAAACTTTGGCAACCCGTTCGTCAAATGCAAAATCTTCCGCCCGACCCGTCTGTAGAAATACTCTATCTTGTTCTGTCATAGTGTGTGCCGTTTATTTACTGTGTTCTGTTTGTTTCAGGCTAGACGTGAATGAAATAACATTAAACTATTCTAATCTTCGTATCTCATTATTATCCAACCGCTCTCTAAGTGTAATTACCGCATTGGCTTGAGACGTTCGGTTTTCTTTAAAAAACGGACGAACCCATAAGCAGATAATATAAGTACCGCCAAGCCGATTAATAGTGACTGATATTCGTCCAGTTTATTTGCCAAATTTAATTTGTAGGCTATCAGCCCGAGTGGAACCATCAGTGATGTCATAATGGTGCCATATTCTTTAACGGCAACTTTAGGCCAATCAAACTGATAGTTTTTTATTGTCTCCAGTAGGCCATTGAATCTGGGTATCCAGCGAGGGACATCAGCACAGAAAGCTGCATAAGGTTCTCCAAACTTTGCGCTTAAAAAACTCTCTTCACTATGAACAATAAGCCGATAAATGATTATAAAAGCCAATGAGCCAACAATAATCCCTGTCAAATTCCCGGATACAAATACAAAACCTGTCACAATCAGTATATTACCGACATACAATGGATTTCTGCTATGTGAAAAAAGACCGTCCGTGACCAAATTTTCGGCATAAATTCGTCTCATCCGTCCACCGCGTACTATATAGGACAGTCCAATCGCGAGTATTCTTAAACCTTGGCCTAGTATGATCATTGTCAAGCCCGTGACCATTAAATAGATGCCTGGAATATTATCTATCGCAACGGGAGGCCACAAATACAGCAGTATCGCAATAAGCACAGGGAAAAGAACATTACGGGTATGGAAAAGAAAGTTTCCCCATTGGTTAAATAGATCACTCATTATAATCGTTTATGCCTACGTTAGTTGTTGTGATGTTTCTCGAAATATATCCATAATCAACAAGATGAAACATTCATATTGTTAAAAAGTCTATCCGGATGTATTAATACCGGGAGAGTATTTTAAGTAGACTTTGCTTTATAAGCAAAAGAAACACATTTATAGGCAATAAAACCCATATAAATTGCAACGACCATAATAACTGATTCCAACGACAGCAATCCGAGACCGGTAACAGCGGGTCCAGGGCAATAACCGCTCATATCCCGGCCGGTGCCAAGAATGGCTGCGCCAAAAATCAATGATTTATCAACAGACGATTTTCTGGAAATGTGAAAACTTTCCACTAATATCGGGACCGGGCACTTAAGAATCAATCTGAAGGAAACAAAGGCTATTGCTAATGCACCCATCATGTCAAATATCAGGCGGGGATCCCAGCTACCGGTAATATCCAGAAAATTGATAACTTTATTTGGATTAATCATGTGTGAGAGCGATAGCCCTATGCCGAAGATGATGCCGCTGATACTACCAATGCGACCGTTAAACAGAAGAAGCAAGTGACACTGATGCCGATCCGTACACCGCCTGCCATTGCCGAAAGCGGCATGAAATTTTATATGGCTTACTTAACGTAAAGGTTAATTCTGAAGAACTGTCTTCAGCTGCTACAATACGCCCATTTCCAACAGTAAAAGAAGTTAAGAAATGGATATAATC
>CAYVFT010000077.1:14602-18685 GCA_964450225.1 uncultured Crenothrix sp.
CTGCTACAATACGCCCATTTCCAACAGTAAAAGAAGTTAAGAAATGGATATAATCCAACGTATTGCCGAAGAATTATCTGTTAATAGCAAACAAGTCAGTGCTGCTATTGCGTTGCTGGATGAAGGAGCCACAGTCCCTTTTATTTCTCGCTACCGGAAGGAAGCGACCGGCGGCCTGGATGATACTCAATTAAGACAGCTGGAAGAACGTTTAAGTTATTTACGTGAACTAAACGAGCGGCGAAATACCATTCTGGATAGTATAAGATCACAAGACAAATTGACGCCTGAACTGGAAAAAGCCATTAACGAGGCTGACACCAAAACCTTGCTGGAAGATTTGTATTTACCCTACAAACCCAAACGACGCACGAAAGCCCAGATTGCTCGTGAAGCAGGACTCGAGCCACTGGCTGATGCCCTATTAAATGACCGCAGCTTGATCCCTGAACAAATTGCCGCAATCTATATTGATGCAGAGAAAGGTATCCCCGATACCGTTGCCGCTTTGGATGGCGCGCGGCAAATCATCATGGAACGCATTTCCGAAGATGCTGAATTATTGGCAGAACTACGCGAACGGGTCTGGCAAAAAGGTATACTCCATGCCACCGTCATCACTGGGAAAGAACAGGTTGCCGAAAAATTCAAGGATTATTTTGATTACCAGGAAGCCATCAACAAAATTCCTTCACATCGGGCATTAGCCCTGTTTCGTGGACGCAATGAGGATTTATTGTCATTAACGCTAAAACCCGGTGCAGAAAACAAGGAAGAGCATGATCTTTGCGCCAAGTTTGTGGCTCGTCACCTCAATATTAAAGACAGTTCAAATCCGGCAGATGCCTGGCTGGCGGAAACGGCCCGTTTTGCCTGGAAAATCAAGCTGTTCACTCGAATTGACCTGGACTTGAAACTTCGACTTCGCGAAGCTGCCGAACTGGAAGCCATTCGTGTTTTTGCCAGTAATTTAAGAGATTTGTTATTAGCCGCACCTGCGGGTCCCAAAGCCACGATGGGGCTGGATCCCGGTATCCGTACAGGCGTTAAGGTTGCAGTTGTCGATCCTACCGGAAAATTGCTGGCAACAGAGACTATTTATCCACACCCGCCGCGCAAAGAATGGGAAGAGTCGATTTCGACATTGGCAAAACTGATACAAAAGTACAAAGTCGACCTGGTCAGCATAGGCAATGGAACTGGCTCCAGGGAAACCGATCAACTCGTTGCGGAAGTTTTGAAGCGGCACAGCGAGCTTAAGTTTACCAAAATTACAGTATCAGAAGCTGGCGCATCGGTTTATTCAGCATCCGAACTTGCGGCAAAGGAATTTCCCGATCTGGATGTGTCACTGCGCGGCGCGGTTTCTATCGCCAGGCGCTTGCAGGATCCACTGGCGGAACTGGTTAAAATTGATCCCAAATCCATTGGCGTTGGCCAGTATCAGCATGATGTCAATCAGGTTCAATTAGCCAGAGGCCTTGATGTCGTCGTCGAGGATTGCGTTAATGCGGTCGGTGTTGATGTCAACACAGCATCCGTATCTTTGCTAAAACAGGTATCCGGTTTATCCGCCAGCGTGAGTGAAAATATCGTAGCTTTCCGCAATGCAAATGGACCCTTTGTTAATCGCAAGCAATTGAAAAAAGTGCCCAGACTGGGCGATAAAGCCTATGAACAGGCGGCAGGATTCCTGCGCGTCATGAATGGTGACAATCCGCTGGATGCCTCAGCAGTTCATCCCGAAGCTTATCCTATAGTTGAAACCATCATGGCCGGTACGGGGAAGTCTATCCGTGATCTTATTGGTCAAAGCGGTTTTTTACGCAATCTCGATCCAGCAAACTTTATCACTGAACACTTTGGTCTGCCTACTGTGACCGATATTTTACAGGAACTGGAGAAGCCTGGGCGCGACCCCAGACCGGAGTTTAAAAGCGTGGAGTTCAAAGCTGGCATCGAGAAAATATCTGACCTTGAGCCAGGTATGAGACTGGACGGTGTTGTCACCAATGTCGCAAACTTCGGTGCTTTTGTAGATATTGGCGTGCACCAGGATGGTCTGGTGCATATCTCACATTTATCGGATACTTTTATCAAGGATCCCAGAGATGCGGTAAAAACCGGCGACATGGTGACAGTGAAAGTACTGGAAGTGGACGTCGAACGTAAGCGTATTTCCCTAAGCATGAAAACCAACCCGGATGCTGTGGAAGCTAAAGACAAAGTTGAGCGACAGAGTGCAAAAAAGGCATCTAAACCCAAACAGGAAATGCCGGCACAGGGTTTAATGGCCAATGCATTTGCGAAGGCGCTGAAAAAGTAAATAACAATAGCTCTGCTATACTCAGTGTTACTTATCTACCCGCAGGATTTGATTATGACCAAATTCAATCGTTTTTATGTTGCTCTTATGTTCACTACCCTGTTTATAGCCTATACACCGATCCTTCAGGCCGAAATGCAGCAGAGTTATGGCAATCAGGTCGGTGGAAACAGAACCTTTCCGCCAGTCAACGACACTAATGATCCGCAACAGCAAACCTTTGGACAGAAGGGGAATAATAAAGCACTTAATGCTTTTGCCAATCTGACTACAAGTACGCTGGAAATACCCAAAAATATTATTAATACCATGAATCAAAGTAATTTTTTTTATGGCGTATTTGGCGGATTCCTGAAAGGTTTGGTTAATACCTTGGGGCGTACCGGTTGCGGCATTGTTGATTTTATCACTCTGCCATTGCCTACTCAGCCGATCGTATACCCCGCATATGTCTGGGATGATTTTGATGTGGACACCAGTTACGGCCAAGTATTCCGTCTTGATAAAAACTATAAAACATATCCACCAGTCACCCAAACGTCAGTCACAGAGACTGTCCCTCCGGCTGTGGCAAGCCATCCCAATGTTGCTCCAGTATATCGTTCCAGTCAGTATGATCAAAATACCAACAAAAAACTGGATACGTTCTAAATACTGGAAATGCTGAAATTTCGCGTCAAGGTTTTAGAAAAAAAGCCTTTCGTGCTTTACTCGAATCTTTATCATGCTTCTAAGAGGGCCTGGGTTTGTGACCTAGGCCTTAACACTTCAAAACACACTCAAACAATAATGTGGAAAATGCAGCGTAACTGAAACTTTATTTACGGGTTTACAAAACCCGTCCGGCTCAAGTAATACAAAATGGCTTTGCTTGTTTCAATCCAATCCTCCCGTTTCCGGTTGTTTTCTTTAGTTCAAGCTGAACAATGCTTCCCCTTCGCTCCAATCCCTTTACAGAATCTTCATCACTACTACGAGTCGCTCCGCATCGGTACTCTGGCACTTGTGGGGCTTCCACTTGTGTTTCTCCCTTGGCATCGGAGCGACAGGTTCCCACGTTCCACATAAGCGCCTGAATTTAGTTCATGCCACCTTCATGCCGGATGCCATCTAGCCAGTAAACAGGTATCCGCTAGATTTATCCCGAAGTAACGACTGCCCCTCAGTTTGACATCGTCTCTACGCTTTCGACACTTCATCAGTGGTTCACTTGCGTTCATCTCCTAAATTTTCCTACCTGACAAAGTCTTGCTCTGCTTTTTCCGTAACGCTCACCACAACAGCTCTTAACTGTTGCAACTTACGGTGGTTTGAAACCTCCCCCTGTGGGCGGTTTCGAGGGGCCCTCCCTCATCTCTTATGCAGCATATGTGGTCGCAGCAGCGCTTTGTCACTGGCGGAGCCGGTCATCACGATCTTGATCACACCTTTTTCGGTGTCTTCATTGTGCCAGTCGGGATGCAATTTAATAATCGCGTTATACAAATGCACGCAGACGTCACGGCTCATCGCCACAATCATGGCTTTACCGGCTTGAGCCTTGCTGCGTTCCTCAAAGTGCGCCACCAGATCGGCGGCCACTTGCTGAAGGCGGGGTTCTGCGCCGACAACGCTTTCCAGTGCCGCCCATTTACTCTTCAGTTGGGTTTGCTGGTCCTCTTCCTCATCTCCGGTCGGATGGGTTTTGCAGACCCGTCCGCAACGTTTTGTGCAACCGAATGTAATTCACCATGCAACTCGTTAGGATCGGGGCTGCA
>CAYVFT010000078.1:0-18489 GCA_964450225.1 uncultured Crenothrix sp.
ATCCGAACGCTAAAACATGGCGTCGAGAAAACTCATTCCGCATGTTTTCTTCTGTACAACACCGAGGAAAAAACCGACAAACCGATCAACACCGCGCCAACCAGCCCGGTAATTACTTCTGAAATATGATGAACCATGCTGATTAACATGATAGCTGCCAGTGAACCTATGGCGTAATGGGCTCCGTGTTCCAGAAATACATATTCATCCAGTGTGCCCTTACGTACCAGATATACCGTCAGACTTCGAACGAACATCGCGCCAATTGCCAAGCCCAGCATTATAATAACGACATCTTTGGTAATCGCAAAGGCACCGATTACACCGTCAAAGGAAAATGAGGCGTCCAGTACTTCAAGATACAGAAAGCTCATCACGCTGCCTTTTTTTATGGCTTCAGAAACCTCTTCGCCTTCTTCTTCATCCTCGAATAAAGCGCCTAAACTATCGACGATAACGAATAACATGACGCCATAGATACCGGCGACCAGAGCTTCGAAATGAATCGCTTCGGGCAGCCAGTTATGCATAATTAACAGCAGTCCTAATGCCAGAATAATTTCAATGGCTTCAAGCTTTCCGAATGAGGACATTTTTTCTTCTATATATCCCAACCAATGTAATTCCTTGTTTTCGTTGAAAATAAACGAAAAAAAGACCATCAGTAAAAACATGCCGCCAAATGCTGCAATTTGCACATGAGAAGCGCTTAAATGCCTGGAATAGGTATCGGGATCATGTAACGCCATGTCGGTAACGCCCAAAAAACCGATACCGGTAGCAGCCGAAACAATGGCAATAGGAAACAACAGCCGCATACCAAATACCGCGATTAAAATCCCCCAGGTTAAAAAGTACCGTTGCCAGCGCTCATCCATGCGCTTTAATATGGACGCGTTCACAACGGCGTTATCAAATGATAAACTGACCTCAAGAACCCCCAGAATAATCGCGATAAACGCGCCTATTATGCCGCCCCAATAAAGGGCTATCGCCAGACAGACGGCTGTAACGATAAAAGAAAGACGAAAATGCTGCATAAAATACCTCTGATTAATGTTTTTGTTGTGCAACTATAAGACTATTTAAGTGAAAATCAACCTAATGAATAATAACGACGCTTTTCTTGACACTGCTCAACAATTGGTTGATGCCGGACGTTTTATTGACAGCAAGGGCTGGGTGCCGGCAACCAGCGGTAATTTTTCCGCGCGCTTGCCTGATGGTAATATTGCGATAACCGTTTCCGGCAAACATAAAGGACGGCTACAGCTGGACGATATTATGCTGATTGATGCCGATGCCAACTCTCTGGATGGCAAAAAACCGTCAGCAGAAACCGTGCTGCATACGTCATTGTACAAGCGTTTCCCGGCTATTCATTCTATTTTGCACCCGCATTCGCTAAATGCCACGCTGGTTTCAAGAATTTTTAAGTCTGAAATCGTGCTGGAAGATTATGAGTTGTTAAAAGCGATGGGTGGCATTACTACCCATGAAAGCCGGGTTGTCGTGCCGATTTTTGCCAATGACCAGAATATTCCCCGTTTGGCAGAACTTGTAGAACGATACCTTGATAATCACACAGATTGCTATGCCTATATCATTGCCGGGCACGGACTTTATACCTGGGGAAGCTCAGTACAGGAAACCCTACGCCATCTTGAGGCCCTGGACTTTATATTTGATTGTGAACTACGACTGCATGGAGTCAAAAAATAATGAGCGCTTTAACTATTTATCTTGATGACCACCCCCAATACGGTGAGCTATATACAGATTTTAGTTCTATCCAGAACCAGCTTAGGCAAATAGGTGTACAGTTTGAACGCTGGACTGCCAACTGTAAACTATCAGCCGATGCCGACCCGGAATCAATACTCTCTGCTTATGCTGATTCCATAGAAAAACTGAAGCAACAGTTCGGTTTTCAATCCGTTGACGTGGTTAAATTAACACCGGAGCACCCTGAAAAGGATGCCTTTCGACAAAAATTTCTGAATGAACATATTCACGCAGATTTTGAAGTGCGCTTTTTTGTCGAAGGTAGAGGGTTATTCTATTTGCATGTCGATGATAATGTCTACGCAGTATTGTGTGAACAAGGCGATCTTATCAGCGTACCGGCCAACACCACCCACTGGTTTGACATGGGTGAAAACCCCCGGTTTACCTGTATTCGCCTGTTTACCACACCGGAGGGCTGGGTAGCTGATTTTACCGGCAGTGAAATTGCCAAAACTTTTCCAACATTTGATGAATACGTTGCCGAACTACCATGATTAAAGCCATCGTCACCGATATTGAAGGCACGACTTCATCACTTTCATTTGTAAAAGACGTGTTGTTTCCTTATGCGCGGGCAAATCTGACCGATTATATCCGCAGACACAAAGACGAGCCGCAGGTTAAAACATTGCTGCAAGAGTCTTGCAAGGAAGTTGGCGCAGAACTGGATAACGAGCAGCTAATCGCACAGTTGATACAATGGATAGACGAAGACAAAAAAGTGACGCCGTTAAAGTCTTTGCAAGGCTTGATATGGGAATCGGGCTATCAACAGGGTGATTTCAAGGGCCATGTTTACTCCGATGCAGCAGAAAACCTCAAGGCATGGAAAGCCAGAGGACTGGATTTATATGTCTATTCGTCCGGCTCGGTGTATGCGCAAAAACTATTATTCGCGCATAGTGAATACGGCGATTTAACGCCGCTATTTTCCGGCTATTTTGATACTCATATCGGCGGCAAGAAAGAACAGGCATCGTATTGCAACATAGCCGAACAGCTTGGCATTCCAGCAGACCAGTTAATATTCTTATCTGATATCAAAGAAGAACTGGATGCGGCAAGGAAAGCCGGTTTTAACACCATCTGGTTGACTCGAGACAGTACGCCTGATCCACGGGCTGAACACCCGCAGATAAGCAGTTTTAATCAGATTAACATTGACAGCTGAAGCATTCTTCAGGGCGACACTGCAATTAAGTTAAGGAAAAATCTCCCTCTCCTGCTGGATGCCTACATGGATGTAGGAAAGTAGAGCAACGCAGGAGCAGTTGCCGAGGGTCGGGGTGAGGAGAATAAAAATATGGAATAATGCTTATTTTATCCCCTCATCCTAACCTTCTCCCGGTGGGAGAAGGGACCGTTCTCTTAACTTAATGGCAGTAATTCACTGCGAAGGAGCGAGAGCAATCAGCTCGCCCTCAATGTCTTATACGAGACTAATGATTCACTTCCCCCTTTCATAGCCCGTTTCCGATGCGCCGCTCGATCCAGCCATCGATTTTATGCAAAATCTGCTCTCGCAGCGCCGGTGTGGAAAAAAGCTGCTCATGGTGGCTTTTTCCAACTAACGGCATCAGTTCATTATGTTCATGCTTATTAAGCGTTACAGAGGCAAAATCATTATTTCCCCATGCAGGGGTAATTGGATCCTGTTCGGAATAAATGAGCAGATAGGGCGTATTAAAACCGGCCATGCTGCGCCTGAACCGGATAATTTCCTGCTCAACTCCCAGTACATAACGTAAAACGCTCCGACGGGTAATGTAATTATCACTGCGTTGACGGATTCTCTCTTCTTCTGAGTCGCTCAGATATTCTTCAACCCAATCCGGATTGGTCGGCGAAAAAAGGTTGCGCAGACCGGGCAGCGATACCAGTTCAATCATCCCATCTTGAAGAGGGACGGTTACCAGCGCCAGCAACTGATTGAACAGCAATAGCGGTAATGGTTCGTCGTGCGGATTGAGAAAGTGTTCGTGGGTATGGAACGTGAATGCGATAAACGGATTCTGAAACCAGCCGCGCCAGCCTGGAACTTCGGTAACAGAAAAAGCCGGGCCAGCAAAGATGATGCCTTTTATCCTTGATTTTAAAGCCTCATTTTTTGTTTGCAGCAGATAGGAGACGCTCACCAGTGAACCGAGGCTGTGCGACAGAATAAAAACAGGCCGGGAGCTATTGCCTGAAAGTTTGTCGCAGCGCTTGATCAGGTAATCCAGGGCCAGCTCCAGATCATTGCGCATCGGCTGCAAATCCCGAAGCTGCGCCTGCTCCAGGAAGGCACGACTGGTATCGTAGGTTGATGCACCGGCCACGATGCTTTTGTGCGCTTCCAGAAGGACAGGATTACTCAAACCATGTGCAGTCATATCCATGGCTCCGACGATAAAACGATCGGAAAAGTGTCGGGCAACATCACCATATCGGCCGATATGTTCGTTCATGCCATGAACAATCAGCAAACAGGCTCGGGCGGAATCCGGCTGCGCAGGTGAGAGTACCTGCATATGCCGGATTGATCCGGTGTCATCGGCATTCAGGTAGCGCACTTCGCCCCAAATCGGGTATTTTACCGTCACCATTTGCTGGTAAGTACAGCCGCTACAAAACATCAGCAGTAATATAATGCATGGATGCAATGTCCTGAGTCCCGGCTACGCTCAGGAGAGCCTTGTCGAAGAATAAATTCGCCGAATTGATAGCGTGCACATGCCTTACTAGCGCTGATACGTTCCGATTAATTCTGTCTGATCGATAATATGTCCTGCCATCGCCTTTTCAAGCTGTGCCTTGTCGGGATGATGCAGATCCGGTAATTCAATATCCAGTGCGTACAGCTTATGAAAGTACCGGTGCCGGCCGACAGGCGGACATGGACCACCATAGCCGGTTCGTTTCCAGTCGTTTTTACCCTGTAGTGTGCCGACTGGCAAGGCGCTAATTGCGACGGCTGCGGGCAGTTCCGTAACTGTCGGAGGAATGTTGTAAAGCAGCCAATGCACCCAGGTCATTTTGGGTTTGGCCGGATCCGGCGCATCGGGATCATCGACGATCAGCACCAGACTTTTGGTGTTTTGAGGAAGTCCGGTCCAACTTAATGCCGGCGAACTGTCATTACCGTCACAAGTAAATATTTTCGGGATTTCTCCCTGGTGGGTAAAGTCGGCTGATTCGAGTTTTAAAGTCATGTTTTGTTCTCCTTCGGCGGATAAAGCGGCTGTCATATACAAGCAGCTGAAAACTAAAAAAATTAACCGGATAAAAGCAGGCTGATTAATTGGATTCATAGATCACTCCATAAGGTTATAGTTATTGTCGAAAGTATGATTGCAACATCCCTATAAATAACGGCCGAAATGAAACCAGATTCGGATTCCGGAAATTCTAACAATAAACTTAACCCGGCTGGCTGGCAAGTAATGAAAAGATCAAATTTTCGAACAAACACTTCTACAAATTGTCACAGAGCAATCAACAAAAAATAAATATATGATGGTGGCTCTCGGGCAAAATCAGGAGATTGTGAACATGAAAAAGGTAAAGCATATAGTTTTTTGGCTTATTGTCATCGGCATTATTTTGCTGTTGTTTTCCAGTCATGTTATAGCCGGCGATGTTTTCAGCGGCAACGCCATGAATGGGTCATCATCATTAAGGACGATGCAGCGTTGACCAGCTCTGTAGTTTTAACGATTAGTCCGGTGGATATAATGTTTTTCGTGCTGTAAATGGTGAGCAAAAAAGCCTGCCAATCCTGGCTGGCTAGGTATCCAATCGAGGAGATATTTTATGGTCGACAGAAGACACTTTATCAAGAAAGCTGCTGGCAGCCTGGCGGCACTCGGAGGCTTGGCCCTGTTGCAACGATCGGGCGTGGCTGCTACGGATGCGGCAGAATCGGCGGTACTGGAGGCCCTTCCCGGCAAAGAGGCGCTGATTAAAAAAACTTACCGGCCTCCCAACTACGAAACCCCGGTCAATTATTTTGACACGCCGTTTACCCCCAATAACCGCTTTTTTGTGCGCTACCATAACGCCGTAATTCCCGAAGTGAAGGCCGGTGAGTGGCGTCTGCGCATCGGCGGTGATGCCGTTCGTACGCCGTTGGAACTCACCCTGGAACAATTACGCAGGGATTTCAAACCGATCGAAATCGCCGCATTATGCTTGTGCTCCGGTAATCGCCGGGGCTTGTTTCAACCGCCTATACCCGGTGTACAGTGGGGTTCCGGCGCCATGGGTAATGCGCGCTGGCGCGGCGTTCGCCTGAAAGATGTGCTCGCGGGGGCCGGAATTGAAAAATCCGCCCTGGAAGTGAGTCTGGACGGCGCCGATTCCGGTGTGCTGAAAACGACGCCGGACTTTATCAAAAGCCTGCCGCTGGCGAAAGCGCTGGATGAGAACACGCTCATCGCCTTCGAAATGAACGGTGAAACTTTACCTCACTGGAACGGCTTTCCCGCCCGTCTGATCATTCCCGGCTGGACCGCCACCTACTGGATAAAGCATCTGACGGCGGTCAATGTAATGTCAAAACCTTTCGACGGCTTCTGGATGAAAACGGGTTACCGCATACCCCGGGATCGCTTCCCAAGCGGACAATTTGGCTCACAGGAAACTGCGACGGATATGCCAATCACGGAAATAGTAGTAAATTCATTGATCACCAACCTGGTGGACGGACAGACCTTGCCAGCTGCCAAGCAAATAGAACTAAAGGGCGTTGCCTGGGATGGCGGCAATGGCATTGCACACGTCGAAATTTCCACGGATGACGGCATCAGTTGGCATCAGGCCACATTGGAGCAGGATTACGGACGCTTTTCCTGGCGTCAATGGCGCCACGTCTTTGAACCCAAACATTCAGGAGCATACCGGATCATGGTGCGAGCTATCAGCCATTCCGGCGCCAGCCAACCGCTGGAGCCGATCCCGAATCCTTCGGGTTATCACCACAATGCCGTGCAGAAGATTACCATTCACCTGGCTTGAGGAGAACATGATGCGAATACTGTTTTTGTTGTTATCATTTTTTGCCGCCACGGCAACAGCCGGGGAAAACCAGATACTTCTAAAGGATCAGCCGGGCAGGAATCAGGTCATTACTCAGTGCGCAATGTGCCATAGTTTGGACTATATCACCATGAATGCCACGATTCTGGATCGAGCTGGCTGGGAAAAAACCGTCGGCAAGATGATCAAGGTTATGGGTGCACCGATCAATGATGCCGACAAACAGATCATCATCGATTATCTGGCGCAGAACTACGGGAAATAAGGGGGAGACGCTTCTCGGCTTCCAAGTTAAGGGTGGAACATTTTGAAATTTGCAGGCCGGAATTAAACCTCCTGGCGAAGCGCAGAATGCGCATTTCCGGGGAATCTTAACACGGTGTCGGCACTCAGACAGCCGTCACAAATTTACTTCCCCATTTGAAAAAGGGGGATTGAGCGCGATTTACTTAAAAAATCTCCCCTGCCCCTCTTTCTCAAAGAGGGGGAATTGGATAGTCACACTAATTTTACCCATCATAATAAATCGCCGATGCGATGGGTCTTGAATTGTCCTGCCGTTTCCAGCCTAATCAGTATTAATTTCGTAATTCAATTTCACTCGTTGTGATGTGCCCGCCTGTGTTTCGATATTTATTGCATCGGTTATTTTGTGTTTTAGTACAATTACAGCCTGTTTATTAAACAGGCCCACTTTGGTGCCCAGATAGAAATCGGGAGTCAGGTATTGGCCCACTGCAACCAGTGTGTCCTGCAGCGTTTCCCCTTCCTGGACTTCAAATTCATTTATCCCCAGTTTGTCTGCGATCCAGGCTGCCTGCCCCCCGCCATATGACAAAGCGGCACTGGCAAGCATATTGCCTTCTGACTGGCTCACCTGGCTTAGCGGCCTGCCGGTAACCAGGTAAGCAAGCGCTTCTCCTTCCGGCAGTGCTGGCTCTGAAGATATACGGGTCTCCGGCTTTTGCAAGGGACCTGCCAGACTAAGAATTGCAGTCACCTTTTTGTCATTCGATACGCGAATAGCTTCTACATCCAGTGATGGATTATCAACAGGACCGTTAAACAGGAAACGTCCTTTGCGTACGGTCAAATCCTGACCATAACTTTTATAACGGGCCTTGTTCATATCGACATCGCCGTACATGGCCATTCTCTCCCCGGTCTTGATAATCTTTAACTTGCCTGTCAGATCAGTTACCAGCCCTTGCCCTGAAAAACTGACTTTCTTGCCGAGTTCTACGTCTATATTTGCATCGATAGCAGGGGCGGCAGAAGCATTTTCAGCAACCTTTTCTTGCCCGACTATGATTTCATCCGGGCTGACTTTTACGGCATTTTCAGGCAGTTCCTTTAGCTTCATTATTGCTTTTGGCACTTTTAATGCGCCGGTCACTTTGCCTTTTTTTTCAGCAAACACTAATTTCAAGTCCGGAGAAACCGCTATTTGTGCTTCCGGTATTTTGGCAACTTCAAAATTTTCACCCTTCAGCATTAATTCGACAGGCCTGCCGGCTTGCGCCTGCAAACTTGCAAAACCATCGACATTGACAATCCCTTCACCCGATTTCGCCGAACCTGTAATCTGAATGCGGCCGGCATTGCCGCCCATAGCTAATGCCTGAAGTTTAATTTCACGCAGGGCAAGGCCCAGTTCATTAATGTCGACAGCGCCCCCTGACAGGCGTATTGCCCCGCTGGCAGCCGGTTTTGCCAGAGTGCCTTGTAAGGCCAGATTTGCGTTCAGCTGTCCCTTAATGTTCGATAACTGGGGTGCGAATGGATTCAGCAATGCAAACTCAACCACGGATGCGGTTATTTGTCCTGACAGGGTTTGCGTTTTGCCAATATCCATTTGTAATTGGGCGCGTAAATAATCCTGACCGGCCAGTCTCAGATCAATATCTGTCGAAACATTATCCCCGTCAATACGGCCTGACAGAAAAGATGCGCTCAATGGAATTTTTGTTACCGCTCCTCCGCCGGTCTGTAACAAAACCATCACAGGTGGATTGTCGATTCGATAATGTCCGGCCAGCAATCCGTTTTGCTGTTGTATATCCGCATTGATGCTGACCAACCCTTTAAACTGCAACTGTTCAGGCGAGTTTGCCGGTTTCAGTATCACGGGTAACACAGAACCGTTAATTTGAATACGGTTGACCTGTCCCCCTGTGGCTACAGCGTGAAGATTAATATCACGAAGACCTGCCCCCTGCTCTGCAATATCGACAGCACCTTTGGCAAGATCTATTTGCCCCGTTACAACGGGCTTTTTTGCAGTACCTTTCACCGTTAAGTCTGCTGTTAACAGTCCTTTGGTACCGGATAACTTTGGAACAACCGCATCCACTATGGCAAATTCACGCACCGATGCAGATATCTGGCCGCTTATAGCCTGACTTTTACCGGTGTCCATCTGCAACTGCCCACGTAAATAATCCTGAGCTACTAAGGCCAGATCAATATCCGCCGAAATAATATTACCTTTAATTTTGCCTGTCAGGGTAGAGGCGCCCAATGAGACTTTCTTCCCCTGAAATAAAAGCGTAGCCGGCGATAGCTCAAGTTGGTAGCGCCCGGTAAACAAATCCTTTTGTTTTTGTATTTCAGTATCGGCATTGAGTGTGCCATTTAGCCGCATTTGCTCTGGCAAATAGGCGTTCATTAGCTTTGTGGGTAAGGCAATCGCCTTTAGCGCAAAGATAAGGTCTCCGCTGGCAAGATAACGTCCGTGCGTACAAAGTGAGGCATTTTTCTGAACCAGACAGGCTTCGTCTAAAGCCATATCAAAACCGGAAGGACGTTGAATCAGGTTGACAGCCAGAGTTCTTTTAAGCTTCCAAAGACCAAAATCTCGGGAATTCAAGTCCAGTTTTGAAAAATCACCTTTCCAGATACCTGCCTTTAGATTGCCTGTTAATGCTGTCGATAAATTCCCGCGGGCGGAAATGATATCGGCTTTAAAGCTGTGTTGTGCAAGTGTACCCAGGCCATCAACCCGGACAGAATCTATTTGTACTGCACCGCTTTTGATAGCGTTTGCTGACAAATGTATCGTGGAGGTTTTTTTCGTATCCGGAGAATAATCGATGTTTATGTCTAACTGCCCGGCGCTGTGTTCGGCGAAACGCAATTGCTTGCCTTTGGCCTGGAATTTCACTGCCGGGTTTTTCCATGTTCCCTGTATAACTCCGTCGCCTTTCAGACTGCCGCCCAGCGTTGGCCAAAAAGCATCCAAAGCGGGGGTGTCGATCGACAGCTCAAGCGCGGCATGTTCTTGTCCCATGGTGCCGTTAACCGCAATTTTATTGGCACCCGAGTTTATATGCAGCGCATCAACTTTAAGCTGATCACCGTTTAAAGCCAGCTTGCCATTGGCGCTAACCGGCTTGCCCTGCAGTTGACCAGACAGCTTGCTAATTTCAGCGTCAACTTGTAATGCTCTGGTATCCAGTTTGCCTTTCACGTGGCTGCTGAAATTGAGATTGCCGGGCATCTCGGGAAGCAGTATGGCCGGATTAAAATTCTGACCTGTTGCCGTCAAATCAAAAGCGGGTGAATCCTGCCAGGATACATCCCCATTAATCTGAAACAGTCCGGTCTTTGATTTAAGCTCCAGTTTTTCAATGGACAGGGCAGACTGACTGCCTTTGCCCTTGAAGGACAGGCTTGCCTCCGGTAAATACTGCTGGGTTAATTGTCCATTTAGGGTAATCTTGTAATCATTGAGCAAACCGGCCAGCTCGATAGTGCCCTGTTCACTTTTTAACTGAGGTGTAGTGCCGGTAATCGGCCATACAACTTTACTCCAATCGGCGCGCGTGCTTATGCGTGGCGCCGTCTGCAAATCTTCCAGCCCACCTTTCAAAACCACTTTGAAAGGCAAGGATAGTTGGTTATCGAAAGATAATTTATTAATGTCCCCGGCGATCATTGTTGAACCGTGCCATAATCCGTTTTGTTCAGCATTGACCTGCCAATCCGACCTCAGACTAAAAAGAAAGCCTTTACCCAAGGTCATTTGTCCCTGTGCTGTTGCCGCGACAGGTTTGGCATTAATCGCCAGCGAAGTAATCTTAAGCTGATCGCCTTCAGTCGCGAGCACCAGTTGCAGTTTTTCAAGGTTTTGTACAAAATCACCTTTATGAAACTGCATGTCGGTCAGCAGAAAGTTTTCGATAACAATCTGCACAGGCAACAGCAGTTCGGCATTCAGGTCAAAACCGCTCTTTTCCTGCGGCTCTTTTGTTTCAGTAACACTAACATTTAAACCATCGAGGACTACGTCAACAATTTTTAAAGTGCCTGAGAGCAGTTCCTTGGGTTGCCAGGCAAAAGCAAAATGCTTAATGGCGATCGTTTCGGTTTCACTTTGATAATGAAAGTCTGTCAATGAAATACGATCAAGCAACCGGCCTTCTATTGTTGCAACCGAAACTTGCGCAGGTAAAGCTGAAAAAACCTTTCGCAACAGCCAATGACTGCCAGCTTCACTACTGATCAATCCGAATAAGCCGGCAGGAATAATCAGCACAATCAGCATGACTATCAAAAGAATCAGGCGTTTCTTCATAGTCTTGCGCCTGCGGCAAAATGAATCTGAAAGGAAGAATCGGATTCATTCAAGGGTACAGCAAAATCAATCCGAACCGGACCAAATCGCGAATACCAGCGTACGCCTAACCCTACGCCGGTTTTTACAAGAATATTATCGGGATTATACGCATTACCACTGTCAATAAATGCAGAAACGCCCCAGTCATCAAAAACAGCCTTTTCGTATTCCAGGCTGAGCACAGTTAAAAGCTTGCCGCCTATAACGTTTCCTTGACTATCCTTGGGCCCCAGTTCCTTGTAAGCATAACCGCGAATACTGTTAATCCCGCCGGCATAAAACCGGTACGACGTCGGCAACTTGTCAAAATCATCAACCAGTGTTGCGCCTAGCTCTGTTCGTCCTATAAATTTACTGTTCCAGGGTAACGGGTGTATCCATAACGCTGATAAAGCGCCTTGAAGAAAACTGACATCAGACAAGGGATTTTTATAACTGCCGCTAACATCAAATTTTACCCGATAGCCTCTGGTCGGGCGTAACGGGTTATTGGAGACAGACTTCAACCAACTGCCACCGGGCACCAGTAATAGTGTCTTGGTGCGCGTTGATCCTATCGTAAAATCTTCATAGTCGAGATCGAGAAAAAGCGTCTGTTTCCAGCCACTGTCCAGGGCGTGTTTTAATCGCCCGGAAAGCGTCGCCGAGGTGGTATCGAAACTATCGGTATCTTCGCGTTTGAGCCCGCCGCCGACGCTGAAAGAGTCGCTGACCGGATTGTTCAGCGGCACATTGTATTCTACGCTGGCAGTCGATAATACCGGCGATAAACTAAGTTCTGAAGTAAGAAAGTGGCCCCGGCGATTCAACCATCGATTATCATAAGCGGCACTTACCAATGGGCCTATATCGGTATCAAAGCCCAGGCCAAACGCATAATGATGTTTCTTTTTGGGTTTCAGTTTAATTGTGACAGGCACCTGCTGGTCAGTATTTTCAATATCGGGAATTACGTCTACGATCTCGAAATAGCCGCTTTTCGAGAGATTGTTATGGGTTTTGGCCAGTTGTTCGCTGGTATAAAATTCTCCGCTTTTTAGCGAAATGTATTTTTCTACAAAGTCAGGATTCAAAATATCCTGATCAACGGCAATCTTGCCAAAAACCATGCGTTTTCCGGCATCAAACACCAATTTGATCTGCGCTTGATTGAGTTTTTTATCAATCAACAGTTTTTTTTCTGTAAATGTCCCATGCAAATAACCCCTTTCTAGAGCCAATGACTCAATCCGGCTTTTCATCTTTTCGTATTGACTATGATCAAGCGGAGTACCGATAGTTTTAAGCAGTTTGTCCCGTAATTGTTGAAATTCAGGGTCATCATGGGCAGCGCCCTGAATACTGATGCTGACATTGTCAACGTAAACCCTCGGCCCAGGATTGATATCAAAATCAACTCTCCAACAAGCTTTTTCGAAAGCCAGCGATTTTTTGACAATACCATGGTAATAACCAAGCGCTCGCAAACCTTCATCAATTTCCTGGTCCGCTTTTGCATACAAACCGCGTATTTTCCATTCCGGCGCATCGCATTTTTCTTTTTCCAGGGATAACATGAGCCGGACATTATCGTTAGTTTTTCCGTCAAGCCCTGAAATCTTGACTTCTGCAATAACAATGGGCGCGATCAGACATAACACCATTAATAGCAATGCTGCTTTGATTGATTCGGAAAATTGCCGCATTAAATACCGCATGACTTTTTAATATTTAATTGCCAATTTTAATTATATCGCTACTCTCATAACTTCGCTTTCTGCTGGAAATGGTTATTTTAAAGCCCATATTCTATACTGTCTGTCTCTTCGTTAACTCTTGTGTAGCTAAACGGTCTGATAAGAACATCACCGTCAATTTCTAATTATGCACATGCAGGTACCGTAGAACATATTCACGATATCTCCAGGAAAATCAATATGAGCTCTATATACGGCTGGTTCTCCACAGCGGAAACAACCGATTCATTTAATTGGCTTGACAGTCAACGCGCCGCTTCCAAATGCTTAACAGCAACATCTCAAAGCGTATTTAATCACCATAAAATGGCCGGGGTGGCTGGCCATGGCATCAGTCTGGCTCCCTCGATTTATCAATCATCCCAATTGCTGGTAATCCTTGAAGGATCACCGCAATGGCAGGACGCTGCATTAGCAGAAATTGCAATAAACGACGGAGCAGCTCAAGCGTTAGCCGTGGGTTTTTTGCGCCATGGACGTTCGGTTCTGGATAAAATTCAGGGGCCATTTGCCTTTTGTTTGTTGGAACCCGAGCGTCATTATGCCTTGCTGGCGATTGACCGGATCGGCATTCGCCCACTGGCATTTTATTACCAGAACGGACTACTGGTGTTCGGTTCCCAGCTCGATCAAATTATTGGTCATCCCGGCGTTAAAACTGCAATCGACCCACAGGCTATCTTCAATTACCTGTATTTTCATATGGTCCCTAGCCCGGGAAGTATTTACAGCGGCATTACAAAACTTCAGCCAGGCGAGTATCTGGAATTTAATAACGGGCAGCTTAACCGCGATTTCTACTGGCAGATACGCTATAACGACAGCAGTAATTCAAAAAAAGAACTGCTTGCACAATTGCAGTCCCAATTGGAGCAATCCGTTTCTGCCTGCGCGCCCGACCATGAAACGGGAGCCTTCTTAAGTGGTGGTCTTGATAGCAGCACTGTCACCGGGTTTTATCAAAAAATAGCGAACCGTCCTATTGATGCCTTTACCATGGGGTTTGATGCCGATGGCTATGATGAAATGGAATATGCCAGGGCTACGGCTGCTCATTTTAAAGTTAATCTACATGAATACTATGTTACTCCCACCGATGTATTACAGGCCATTCCATTAATTGCACAAACTTATGATGAACCCTTTGGGAACGTTTCCGCTATCCCGGCCTATTATTGTGCAAAATTCGCATGTGAACTGGGCATGAAACGCTTATTGGCGGGTGACGGAGGCGACGAAATTTTTGCCGGCAATTCCCGCTATGCCAAGCAAAAGGTATTTGATTTGTATCGCCATGTACCCGGTTTTGCCAAAACCATACTGGAACCTCTGGCGTATAATTTACCCCCACTCAGAAAAGTTAAAAGTTATATCGATCAGGCTAAAACAGACATGCCTGACCGTATGGAAACGTATAATTTTCTGCATCGAACACCCTTAACAGATATTTTCTCCGAGGATTTTCTTAAACAGATTGACCCTGATTTGCCCGTGCAAGATCTTAGATACACCTATAACCGGTCATCTTCCAACGACTTGATCAAACAGATGTTGTTTCTAGATGGCAAATTCACCCTGGCGGATAACGATCTTAGAAAGGTTAACAAAATGTGTGAACTAGCAGGTGTTGAGGTGCAATACCCGATGTTGCAGGAAAATCTGGTAGAATTTGCCGCGTCCATTCCATCCAAATGGCTAATGAAGGGTTTTGAACTGCGTTCCTTTTACCGGGAAAGCATGCAGAACTTTCTGCCCAGAGAAACTCTTGCCAAAAACAAACAAGGTTTTGGATTGCCCTTCGGTGTTTGGCTGAGTAACGATAAAGCACTGAAGCATTTTGCCGAAGCAAATTTAGAGGGTATTGCAAAACGCGGTTTTCTAAATCCTGCATACATAAAAAAACTCATTCAGTTACACCAGGACGGACACGCATCTTATTATGGCGTAATGATTTGGCTATTAATCATGCTGGAACAATGGCTGTTAACACATTAATAAAACGGAATAACAAAAAGGTAATAAATTGGACGATAAGAAAATTTTACTCGTGGTAGAAGACGACCCGGGATTGCAAAAACAACTGAAATGGAGTTTTGAATCTTATCAAACTGTTATCGCCGGCAATAAAAGTGAGGCTATCACTGCTTTGAGGCGTTATATGCCCAGTGTTGTAACACTTGACCTGGGATTACCTCCAGACCCGGCTAATGCGAGTGAAGGTCTCAAGGCGCTCCAGGAAATTCTGGAACTTGCTCCTGCCACCAAGGTAATCGTGGTGACCGGAAATGATGACCGGGAAAATGCCATTCAAGCCGTAGCAATGGGCGCTTATGACTTTTATCAAAAACCGGTCGATATTGATGTTTTAAACTTGATCATCGAACGAGCCTTTCAATTAAGTGAGCTGGAAAAAGAACATCTTCTCCTTCAACAAAAAACAGCAGAGCCTTTAGCTGGACTAATTGCTTCCTGCAAAAAAATGCAGGAACTTTGCCGCAAGGTAGAAAAAATTGCTCCAACCAAAGTTACCACCTTATTACTGGGAGAAAGCGGCACAGGCAAAGAAGTGCTCGCTAAAGCCATTCACCGCTTAAGCGATCGTTCCTGCAAGCCTTTTGTTGCTGTAAACTGTGCAGCCATTCCTGAAAATTTGCTTGAAAGTGAATTATTTGGTTACGAAAAAGGAGCTTTTACCGGAGCCTCTCAACAAACCAAAGGAAAAATCGAATATGCCCATAATGGCACCTTCTTTCTGGATGAAATCGGTGACCTTCCCTTTGCATTGCAAGCCAAGTTATTACGTTTTCTTCAAGAAAGGACTATCGAGCGAGTTGGCGGAAGACAAGAAATTCCAGTCGATGTACGCATTATTTGTGCTACCCACCAACAGCTACAAACTCTGATCAATGAAGGTAAATTCAGACTTGATTTATATTATAGAATTAGTGAAATAACCATTAACATTCCCCCCTTACGAGAAAGAGAAGGCGATGCAATTACCATTGCCACTGCGTTTCTAAAACGCTATTGTGAATTACATAATAAGAAAATAAAAAGCTTTAGCAAGGAAGCCGCAGAAGCTATTGAAACCTATTCATGGCCGGGCAATATCCGGGAACTTGAAAATAAAATCAAACGTGCAGTGATTATGGCGGATGACACCAATATCACCTTTGATGATTTGGAACTGGAAAAAAACGTAGCAGCTTCAATGCCGTTTAATTTAAAAGAGGTTCGCGAAGCGGCAGAGACACTGGCTATTAAAAGAGCGCTTACACACTCTGGTAACAATATTACCAATACTGCAAAACTTCTTGGGGTAACGCGACCGACACTCTATACCCTGTTTGAAAAATATGGGATTCACATTAATGATTAATAAAAAGGTATCTATAGAATGAACAGTCATATTTTAAAGGTTCCAATCAGCTCTGTTCAAGACTCAGAAACACAAAATCGATGGCTATTGTGGCTGGTCTCTGTGTTGCTTGGAATTTTATATGCGCCAACAATTTTATGGCTTTGGGACCGCTGGACTATGAGTGTGTGGCAGAATGGTCATGGGATTCTCGTCACGGCGCTCGTTCTTTATCTGGTATGGGAAGAACTTCAGAAGCTGAAATCTCTGCCACTAAGTTCAAATCCCTGGGGATTTGCCATCCTGATTCCCGCAATGCTTATTCATATGTTGGATACAGGCATCCATTCCCAGCTTCTTTCTGGAATAGCACTGTTTTTATCGCTACCTGGTCTTGCTTTATTGTTTCTGGGAACTGAGCGAACAAAAGCCATTCTCTTCCCTCTTTCTACTCTGATACTTACACTACCGATCCCTCTGGCTTTCACCGAGTCAATACATCTGGCTCTTCGGCATATAGCTACAAAAAGCGTCGCCTGGCTCCTCAAATTATTGGGCGTGCCAGTATTTTCAACAGGTACTTCGCTCGAAGTTGAAGGTGGTTCATTGATGGTTGCCGACGCATGTAGCGGCTTTGCAACACTTTATGCCGCCATAACTATCGCCATTCTAACGGCTTATTTTTGCAACTCTACGCGTCGTAGAATATTACTCCTGCTTATTGCCGCTCCCCTTGCTATTGCTGTCAATATAATGCGAGTTTTAGCTCTCACTTTGCTGGTGAACTGGTTTGGCCTTGATGTATTGGCAACATCGGCACACGAACTATCAGGCTTGCTAACTTTTATGATTGCATTGCCCATCATTTTCTATCTGGGACAAAATCCCGTTATTGAAACACCCTTAACCGAGCATAAAAAATGATATCTACCCGCTATGCACTTCCAGTCGCGCTCGTCTTGATGTTGGCACTAATTCCGACCGTTATCCATAGCTACCTCGACCTGAAAGCAGACGATGGACTTTCAGTAACAAACATTAAGTCTGTATTGGATAATTTTAATTCAATACCTACAGACCGGAAGCCTGGATGGGGTAAACAAACTTTTGGCTGCGAGGAATGGATTGAACGAATCTACACCGATGAGCAGGGCAAACGTCTACGCTTGTTTGTAGGACGCTCATACGATCACAAACGCCTTTATCATCATCCAGAGCTGGCCTTATCTTATGCCAAAGGTCTCGCTAGTACAGGGTACGTCAACTTGACCGGCCAACCTGATATACCTGTTAATCTGTTATATAACAATGCACGATCCAATATGGCCGCTTTTGCCTTGTTGTACGATGGCAAATTTATTGATAACCCAATTTCCTATCAGATTCAGGACTCGCTCAAGCAACTGATCAGTGCCAGAAAGCCCATGACACTGTTCTATGTAGTAGATGAAAATGTACCGAAGAACACTGAATTCGTTCAAACCTCCGCAGCATTCCTACTCAATAAAGCCATTAAGGATTATATGGCTCAACAGCATTAGTTCCACCGATAATAACAACATTGTTAATCCAACCAAGAGAAAAAAATGAGCAACGTATTTAGTTTTACCGGCACCGTCGGCAGAGACGCCGAAGTCAGATATGCCCCGTCCGGGATGGCAGTATTGAGTTTTACCGTAGCCAACAATATCGGTTTTGGTGAAAAACAGCAAACGCTATGGATACAAGTAACGCTGTTTGGTAAACGTGCGGAAGGGCAACTGCAAAACTACCTGAAAAAAGGTCAACAGGTGTTTGTATCGGGAGAATTGACTCAACGCGAATACCAGGCAAAAGATGGTACAACCAAAACCAGTCTGGATCTTAATGCCAATATTATTGATTTGATCGGCAAGAAAAATGAGGCCAGCCAGCCACAACAAAACTATCAACCTTCCGGCGTACGGGAAAAGGCGCCAGTCCGGCAAGAGGCT
>CAYVFT010000079.1:0-18433 GCA_964450225.1 uncultured Crenothrix sp.
GCTGGTGATGGGGTACTGGTCGTTATCAGCAGCGCTAATTCCAGCGGTGATTATTTTTTTGATGTTTAAACATCTGGACATAATGTCCTAGGGTTTTATGTTATTTATGTCGTTTGAACGAACGTCGGGTGGTTAGCTTTTGCTATCTTACGGGCTCTTGAAAATCGCGAGTGCAGTCAATTAGGCAAATACCGGAAACGTGTTTTGTCTACTTTATTATCGTTTTCACACAACACTTTGGTCCATAAAAGACACGAAGTTTTATGCTTTCGTGTCTTCGAAAAGTGAGATTATCAAACATGTACAAGTTAAAGGATTGGTTCAGTGAACTCTATCGGGAATAAAAAAGGCCTCAAAGATACGCCGGACAATCCAGCCGGCACCGCACTGCCTGTGGTCGGCATCGGCGCTTCAGCAGGTGGACTGGAGGCGCTGGAAATATTCTTTGCCAATTTATCGCCGCATACCGGTTTTGCTTTTATCGTAGTCACCCATCAACAACCCGGGCATATCAGTCTTCTGCCTGATTTACTGAAGAATTTCACTGACATGTCGGTTTTAAGCGCCCAGGACGGCATGTTTCTGAAACGAGATCATGTTTTTGTATGTCCGCCCGGAAAAAATCTGGCTTTACTCAACCGCCGCTTGCATCTTATGGATAGTCCGAAACATGATTCTGCAAATCTGCCGATAGACTATTTTTTACGCTCCTTGGCAGAAGACATCAAGGAAAGGGGGGTCGGCATTATTCTTTCAGGAACGGGCACGGACGGCGCCTTAGGTCTTAAAGCCATCAAGGGCGAATCGGGCATGACGATGGTTCAGGCCCCCAAAACAGCAAAATTCGACGGTATGCCCAGCAGTGCGATAGCGATGGGTGATGTGGATTTCGTGCTGCCCGCAGAAAAAATGGGCGAACAGCTGATTCAATACAGTAAAGGTCCTTTTTTTCAAAACATTTATACCGATCTACCCGAGGCTCTGGTCGCTTCAGAACCCATCCAGAAAATATTTCTTCTGCTGCGTAATCGAACCGGCCATGATCTGTCGGCTTACAAGCCAAGCACGCTTAAACGGCGCATAGCCCGGCGCATGAATATCCATCAGATCAAGAATCCGCACAACTATGTGCAGTTCCTGCAGGAAAATCCCATTGAACTGGATAAACTGTTCAAGGAACTTTTGATCAATGTGACCAATTTTTTCAGGGACGCTGACGCATTCGAAGCGCTCAGCAAACTGGCTCTGCCGAAACTGTTCGAAGGCAAACCCGATAACCATGAATTGCGTATCTGGGTTCCGGGTTGCTCCAGCGGCGAAGAACCCTACTCCATTGCCATTCTGCTCAAGGAATACATGGAGAAAACCGGCAAAATGCTCCGCTTTCAGATTTTTGCTACCGACCTGGATGAATCGGCCATCAACCGGGCTCGTGAAAGCATCTATCCCAGCGGTATTGCGGCCGATGTTTCACCGCGGCGTCTGGAACGGTTCTTTAAATTGCAAGACAATCAATATCGCATCAGCAAAGAGATACGCGAGACGGTGATATTTGCCACCCAGAATCTGATTCAGGATCCGCCGTTTACCCATGTAGATTTAATCAGCTGCCGGAACTTGCTGATCTACCTGAACGCTGAGCTGCAAAAGGAGATTTTTCCGCAGTTTCATTACGCACTGAATCCCGGCGGCATTTTGTTCCTCGGCGCATCGGAATCGATCGGAAATTTTGATGATCTGTTTTCAACAATTAACAAGAAATGGAAAATATATCAACGCAAAGATATCCGGGCCAGCGTCCCTGTATCAAAACTCAGCCTGCTTCCTGCCCGTGTCAAGGAATCACCCAGCTTTTCCTTCCAATCGCTCAGCACTGAATTCCAGCCAGGCAATATTGCACGGCAAATTGAACGATTATTGCTGGAACGTTATACGCCGGCCAGCGTGATTATCAATGAACACGGTAAAATCGTTTATATTTACGGCCGCACAGGAAAATATCTCGAACCCTCGATGGGTCAGCCGAGCTGGAATATTATCGAGATGGCCAGAGAAGGCTTGCGTTTGCCTTTGGTGTCATCGTTGCGTATAGCCACCAAAAAGGGCGAAACGGAAATTATCAGCAGCGGACTCAGGGTAAAAACCAATGGTGATTTCGAAACAATAGACCTCAAACTCGAAAAAATCATTGAGCCGGAAACGCTAAAAGACTTGTTTCTAGTCACTTTTCTCCCGCAGACCAAAGAGAACAGAAGGAAACTCGCTGCCGGTACAGAAAAGCCTTCGCTACTCATTGATAAACCCGGCGAAAAAGAACAGCTTGAGCATGAACTTTTCTTTACCAAGGAATCTCTCAGGGCAACTATCGAGGAACTGGAAACCTCTAATGAGGAGCTTAAATCCACTAACGAGGAGCTGCAATCAACCAATGAAGAACTGCAAAGCTCCAATGAGGAGCTGGAAACAGCCAAGGAAGAAATGCAGTCGCTCAATGAAGAACTCAATACCGTTAACAGCGAGCTGCAAAATAAAGTTGAATTACTTTCCGATACCAATGATGACATGCAAAACCTGTTGAACAGCACAGATATTGCAACTATTTTTCTCGATAGAAACCTAAGGATCAGACGTTTTACCCGGCAAGCCAAAACTATTATCAAGCTGATTGATAGCGATATTGGCAGACCGCTTGGCGATCTGGTTTCAACCCTTAAATATGAGCATCTGCTTGATGATGCCAAGACCGTGCTGCAGACACTTGTTTACAAGGACACAGAAGAGACAGTAAATGATGTCTGGTATCTGTTGCGTATTTTGCCTTACCGGACTGCGGAAAACATGATCGATGGGCTGGTGATCAGCTTTATTGACATAAGCCGGCTTAAAAAAGCGGAACAAACGGCGGATGCGGCATACCTGGCGACGGCGATTGTCAATACCGTACGCCAGCCGCTGCTGGTGCTGGATGACAAGCTGCATATAATTGCCGCCAATCCTGCCTTCAAGCAGACATTCAATAGTAAAAATGAAAATTTGACGGGGCAATCGCTGTTTGTAATCAATGAGTCAGCCTGGGACTGTATACAATTGCGGAACCATTTGGCAGAAACATTGACCCATAGTATTGCCTTTGATCAATATTATTATGACGCAGAGTTTCCTGACATTGGCAAAAAACACTTGATAATCAATGGCCGCATTTTAAAACAATCGCCAGGCAGTCCGGCGCTAATTTTGCTGGCCATAGAAGATGTTACCGGGAGAGCTCAGATTGATTTATAGACCAGGAAGCACACAGAAGACATGGGGTTTTTACTTTGGTTTTCTGCGTAAACTTCGTGTTCTTCATGGTTATTTGCCTTAAGGCCGTATGTATGATATTTGGGTAACTAATAGTTTGCCAAAATTCCTGATAGAAAAGAACAAGGCAATAAAACCAGTATATAACACCAACCTGCAGGAACAGACACAAGCGATGACCACTCAATCAACTGATACTGAATTTCTCCGAAAAGAAGCCGAGAAATTAATGAATGAGCACCGGGAAAATATTCGAAAACAGGCTGAAGTCATGCTAAGCAAATCCGATAGAGATCTTGCGGGTATGTCCAGTGCAGATATTGAAAAGCTAGTATTTGAATTGCAGGTTCACCAGGTCGAACTGGAAATGCAGAATGAGGAGCTTAACAGAACGCATCAGGAGCTTAGTGCATCTCGTGATGACTTTGCACGGCTTTATAATTTATCGCCTGTTGCTTATTTGACGCTGAATAAGCAAGGCATTATAAAAAAAGCCAATATAGCTGCCGCACAATTGTTGGGCTGTTCAAAAGAGGCGCTTGTAAACAAGAAGCTGGGAAAATTTATTCATTCTACAGATCAGGATAAATATTATTTTTATCTTCAGGATCTGGTAATGGAGAAAAAAAACCAGATTCTGAATGCGAAGTTGGAGGCTAAAAATAGCACGCCCATACATTCGGTATGTCAGGGCTTTACACTTCTCGGCTGCACGAGATCATTATGTACGCACAACAACAAATTCACTTATGTGGAATTGCGGGGTACTGTCCATAAAAACTATAAAAATGGAATGCAAATATGCTTGGCAATTCAGGATATTACTGACTACAAGTACATTCTGGAAACCAATGCCTGTCTCAATGAAAAATTGGAGCAAAAGATTCTTGAACAG
Source organism: uncultured Crenothrix sp. (assembly GCA_964450225.1). Classification (GTDB taxonomy): domain Bacteria; phylum Pseudomonadota; class Gammaproteobacteria; order Methylococcales; family Methylomonadaceae; genus Methylobacter_C. The sequence goes on from CAYVFT010000079.1 coordinate 4,196, forward strand.
ACCTCTGCCCTGATGGAAAGAAATCTTGATTTAACCAAAAAGATTGATGAACTCAAACATTCCAAACGCCAGGTAAGGGAACGTGAAGCTAAGCTCAATGCCATTTTTAATGCGTCAATTGAAGGGATCATCACTATTGATTTGTCTGGCGTCATACTGTCTATCAACACAGCGGTAGAAACCATTTTTGGTTACAGTAAAAATGAACTCATTGGCTGCCTTTTTAACAAACTAATATCGCCCCCGAAGGGCAAAAATCAGGGTAATGATTTAAAAAGTTATTTGCAAAACAAGGTGCCCGGTTTTATTGGAAAAGTCCGCGAGGTTGAAGGAATTCACAAGGATGGTTCTGTGATACCACTGGATATATCCCTGGTGGAGTTTTCCATAGATGGAGCAAAATATCTTACCGGTATCATACGCGATGTGAGTTTGCGCAAACGCCAGGAACAACAAGAGAAAGAGCATCTGAATGAGCTCGCTCATGTAGCACGTCTTTGTCTGGTTGGCGAAATGGGAACTGGAATTGCTCATGAAGTTAATCAGCCGCTGACAGCGATAGCAGGTTATACACAGGCATGTTTACGCTTTATTGGCGCTGAAAATCCAGATCTGGATCAGCTCGGTGAAATTCTGTTCAAGATACATCAGCAGGCTCTGAAAGCGGGCCAGATCATTCATCGCATGAAAGATTTTATCAGCAATCAAAAGGTTCATCGCACCGCCACCGACATCAATACCCTGGTCGAGAATGCACTCAGCTTATGTAGCTCGGATTTTAAACAAAATAATATAATGCTGGCGCTTGAGCTGGCCGAAAGTCTTCCCTATATCATTGTGGATGAAGTGCAAATTGAACAAGTTTTGTTAAACCTGATCAGAAACAGTATTGATGCATTAATCGATTTACCAGCAACATCACAAAGACAACTAATAATCCAGACTCGCATGAAGAGCCTTAATCAAATGGAGGTTAAGGTAAAGGACAACGGTCCTGGTATTGATGAAGCTCGGAAAGACAAGATACTGTCACCCTTTTTTACCACAAAACCAACGGGGATGGGCATGGGTTTATCTATTAGCCGCTCAATTATAGAAGCACATGAAGGTATATTATCTTTCAACAGCAAACCACAGAAAGGCGCCACATTTTATTTTACCTTGCCGGTTAAGGGAAAAATTAAATGAGCAATAATAAACCTGAGACGTTGGTGTATTTGGTTGATGATGAGTTTTCGGTGCGCGATTCACTAGCCTTGTTGATTGAATCGACAGGGCAAGCTATCAGGACTTTTAACTCAGCCGAGGGTTTTTTAAATAACTATGATCCTAAACTACCGGGGTGCCTGCTCCTGGATGTTAGAATGCCGTCCATGAGCGGTCTTGAGCTTCAGGAAGAACTGATAAAAAGAGAGATTTGCGTCCCCATCATATTCATAAGTGGCCATGCCGGAGTTCCGGATTCGGCAAAGGCATTCAGAGCCGGCGCTGTGGATTTTCTGGTAAAACCATTTGATAATGAAATATTGCTTGAACGCATCGAAGAGGCCATAAAAAAAGACATTGCGCACAGGGAGCAATTTATTGAACATCTTGATATACAAAATCGGCTGGATGATTTAACGGCGCGGGAACAGGAAATACTCTCTCTGATTGTTAGAGGCCATTCCAATAAAGAAATAGCAAAAACATTGGACATCAGTTATCGCACTGTAGAGGCACACAGAGCCAGTATTATGGGAAAAATGCATGCAAAGAGTTTCGCCGAACTCATGTTGATGGTCACGCAATCGGAAATGTTGAGTAACAATTTGCCAAGAAATTAAATTATTTTTCAAGACTAGGTATTTATACGGATAGTCAACATCAGGTATTTGTTTATAGAATGTTCTCTTAAACAGTCTCTTTGTATTGTTGCAAATTAGGAGGAGAGATGAATACTGAACATGACTCTTTATACGATACGTATAGCCCCGATATAGGCCTAGACGAATTTAGAGAGATGGTAGCTGTTAACGCATATTACAGAGCTGAAAAGAGAGGTTTTGAAGACGGTTATGAGCTGGAAGATTGGCTTGAAGCCGAGCAGGAAATGAGCAGTCAGCGTCGCTATTGGCTTCGCTAAGTTACCAGTTCTATTTACATTTTTTTACAATTCCTGCTGTCTCCCAGCAGGAAGCAAGTTAATTGATATAAAGCAATTGAAGGCTGAAGACAAGTTATTCGGCGCTTTATAAAACAATAAATTTAAACAAGCGGCACATTAAACATAATTTCAAAGATACACTATAGTTATTGAACGCGATAACCTGTAGCAATAGATCAAACTCTTCTTAAATAATCCTTTTATGACAAAGCCATAGCTGATCGCTCCTCTTGAATCGATGAGCCTACATAAAGTGGCGAGCGGATGTGCTAATCGGCAATCTCAAGTAATGGTATTCAACATGAAACGTAACCAAATAACTGATATTAGCAAACGAAACAGATTTCAACAGCATAAACAATGCATTGCTTTCCATGAGGCAGGGCATGCAGTGGCAATTTATTTAAACAACAAAGCCAGAAATCTGCCTCCGGTTTTTTTTCAAATTATATTCAAGGATATAAGCGGCGCTAAAAATTATGACGTATTGGTATATCAAGCCACCCATGACGATAGTATTGCAAGAGTGGAAGGCGGTCGCTTGATTCAATCATTGCCTTATTCAATTGATGGCCTGGCGCATAATTTAATTGACCGGAATGAAGCAATGATACCTTTGGCAAGAGATTACATAAATGCCTTTGAGGCCGACATAATTAATCTACTAGTCGGTCCATTGGCTGAGGCCAAGCATGTCTATAACAGGGATGATGAACTGTTTAATCATAGGTTGGTTGATTTGAAATCACTGAAAAACTATGGCGGCGATTCCGACCTTGCCTTGGTCCATGAATATTTGGAAAGTTATTCTGCCAGCAAGCAACAGCAGGAAGAAAAACTGGGTGCCTTGTTTACCAAGGCCTGTGATTTTGTAAGTGATGCTGCAAACTGGATGTCAATTACCAGACTGGCAAATTTTATACTCGAAAGCAATAAAAACATTATCAGCTGCGAAGAAATCGTTTCTGTACTTGAATCGTAAAGGAATGGCTCTCAGTCAAAACATTATAATGAAAGGAGGTCCAAGTGAATGGATATACTGCAAAAATGACAGCATTACTTAAAAGTTGGTATCGCCTCCTGAGTTTCGGTTAAAAATAACTCGCCTCAATGCGTCAAGATTCTTGAGGCTTCCGCAACAACATCAAGTCTTACAAGGGATAATGTCCCTAATCCCGGTGCTGAACAGCATAACTCGTGCTTGGTATTGAACCAGGCAAATAAACTGTTTAAACCGGGTATTCTGCTTTCAACGGGTTTTTTCTGACCCAGATCTCTCGCTAAATTAACAATAGCCATTCAAGGTAAAAGCTATTTTTACCGTATACTGCATCTTTGCAACTCATTTCCAAAGTTTTCATTAGCTTTTGATAATGAACATACTAACCTACCTGAGGTTTTTAATGACTTTTGAACAGCTCGGATTAACCGATGAACTCCTTAAAGCAGTAACTGAGCAAGGTTACATTACACCCACCCCTATACAACAAAAGGCCATTCCTCTTGTCCTGGAAGGTCGGGATATTCTGGCGGGCGCACAAACGGGTACTGGAAAAACCGCCAGTTTTACCTTGCCTTTATTGCAACGTTTGGCTGAAAACAGTGATCCTCATCAAAAACCTCGTCGAGTACGTGCACTTATTCTGGTGCCAACGCGCGAACTGGCGGCACAGGTGTATGAAAGTGTCATAACTTACGGCAAGTATTTGTCTTTACATGTGGAAGTGGTTGTTGGCGGCGCCAGTATAGGCGTGCAAACACGCAACTTGCGCAGAGGCTGTGACATTGTGGTGGCAACACCTGGACGTTTGATTGACCATTTACAGCAACGCAACATCAACCTTTCAAACGTGGAAATACTGGTTTTGGATGAAGCTGATCGGATGCTGGATATGGGCTTTATGCCGGCTGTCCGGCAAATTAAGGTGCTATTGCCTAAGCAACGGCAAAGCCTGTTATTTTCGGCTACCTTGCCGAATGCCATAAAATCACTAGCCGTTAATGTGCTGAATAATCCGCTCGAAGTTGAAGTCGCTAAACAAAACGCCACCGCCGATAATGTTGCCGAGCGCGTCTACGGCATTAATCGTGAGTATAAACGCGAATTACTGTCTTATCTGATTGGCAGTAATAATTGGAAGCAAGTATTGGTTTTTGTACGCACCAAACACGGCGCGGATCGCCTGGAAAAACAACTGATTGAAGATGGCATACGTACTGCTGCATTGCATGGTGATAAAACTCAGGGCGCGCGCAATAAAGCACTGGAATATTTTAAAACGGGCAAGGTTGCGGTATTAGTCGCAACTGACATTGCGGCGCGAGGACTGGATATTGATGAATTGCCGCATGTGGTGAATTTTGATTTGCCGCAGGTACCCGAAGATTATATTCACCGCATTGGCCGTACCGGAAGAGCCGGTTCAAGCGGTGAAGCCTTGTCACTGGTTTGTCCTGAAGAGGCCTGGATATTGGCGGAAATTGAAAAACTATTGAAACGGCAAATCCCACGGGTTGCTGATACGGGTTATGAACCGGTTTCGTTAAAGGTAGTCGATGCTCCAAAGAAAAATGCGCCTAATAAAAATACCGGCAAAAAGGATTATCGGCATATTAAAAAACCGGCACCGCGGGGCTCTAAACCGGCACGAGGCGATAGAAATAAAAAAGGTAAAAGGTGAAAAACTATCTCCTTGATTCTTTCATTATTCCTGGACTAGTATCCAGGGTTTAACAACAACCGCCCAAACTTCGGTATCTGATTCCAGCCAGTTGATTGCTTGCTGGTCAGATACAAAGCCGACCTGGTTGTCTTGCAGCCATTGCGCAACCTGATTTTTATTGTCGATGGAAAACTGGTAGGCAACATCGACCAAATCTAGTGAGGATGCAACGAATACCGCCGAGCCGCTGGCAAAAAAGCGTTGCAATTCTTGCCAGGCGATTTTTGATGTTTCCAGGTTTACTTTTTCTCTGGCAACATCAGCACAATCTGCTTCATTCATGGTTTATATATTTAATAGTGTCGTTAGAAAGTAGAGCTGTTATTCTATAATATTCCGATTCATAACCATTCAGTCAGGAGTAAAAAATCATGTCGCTGATAGCATCGTTCACCAAGAGATCCAAACTCAATGCAACCATTGAGCAAACTGCAAAGGCGCGTAAAAGTGAAGGCAGTACAGCGGACGGCCTGTTTAAAGCCGCTTATCAAGGCTACGCAGAGGTCTTGCACGATGATCCGTTGCGTGCTGACGCTTTATATAATTGGGGTTTTGCTTTGCTGCACCAGGCAAAAACCAAAAGCGGTGACGAGGCGGTTGGAATTTATCAGGATGCCATCGATAAATTCGCTTTTTGCATGTTGATCAACCCCAATTATTTGGGCGCTGCGATCAATGGCGGCGTTGCTTACATGGACTTGGCCAGGCTGAAAAAAGTCAAGCCTGATCATGAGTTATACGAAATGGCCAAAAAGCAATTTGAAAAAGCCAATGCTATTCAAGCAGGAACAGCCTCTTACAATCTGGCGTGTATTTATGGCTTACGCGGCAATAGCGAAGCCTGTTTAAAAGAACTGGAAAACGCTCGAGATAAGGTTACCTTGCCAGAAGCCAGTGAAATTCTAAACGATCCGGATCTTGATAGCGTTAAAGAGCAGGCCTGGTTTGCAGAGTTTATGGAATCGTTAAATAAAAAAGCTGAAGCAGAAAATGACGAGGCAATTGCGGAAACGGTACCCAACAAGAAATGGGCGATTGTCGAAAGAAAAATTGCTTCCGAAGAAACCGATATTGATCAAAACACGCCTGCTGAAGATAGCCCAGGGTTAGAAGAAGCTAAATAAAACCTTGCAGTGTTAATGCCTGACCCTGCTGTTCCGGAAATTATCCACCCACGCTCTTGCCTGCTGTTGCAATTGCTGTCTTTGTTCGCTGGAAAGCCCCATAGGATCAAAACGTAACTGGTAATGCAGTGCATAAAGCTGATTTAATGACGGCAGTTGCAAGCGCTTAACCCATTGCATAATACTTTCATTATCTCGTCGCGCCTGATCGGTATGCTGCAAGCTTTGTTCGATAAGATAAAACTCGGAATCCATTCCCTGATATGCGGGTTCAGGTGCAGCTGCTATTGCTTGCTGCACATTCCGGTTGAGTTTTCGCTTTGCTGAGTAAATGCGCCAAACTAAATATATCGTCAGCAACAATATACCTAGTAACCCTAGTCTTTCGTTTTGTTCTTTGGTTTGTTGAAGTTGCCATTGTCTAAAGTGGAACACGCAATTCGACCAGCCATCGGTAAGCGGCTGCCACAGGCTGGCATGTTCTGTTTCCATGGCTAGCCATTGCGCGGGGGTCGAATCGATGGCTTGCCAAGCACCGTTTATATAGGCAATAGCCCAGGCATGGGCGTGCCGGCTGCGAACAACATATAAATCTTGCCCGCTGTCGTATTCATCGACGGAGTAGCCATTGGCAAAGCGGGCGGGAATTCCCGCTTGCCTGAGCAAGAACACCGTGGCGGCGGCAAAATATTCACAATGACCGGCCTTGCGTTTTAGCATAAAGTCCCTTAAGGCCAGATCGGCATCTGCCTCTGTGCCTAAATACAGACTGTAAAAAAAATGTTGCTGAAAATACGTTTTGATTTGCCCGGCGATGATTTCGGGAGGGTGTCCAGCAAGTTTTAATTCGCTGCCAAACTGCTGCAACCAATCAAGATGTTGTTTGGGAATTTGTAGATCGTATTTGCTCGGTGCGCCGGTTCTTTTGCCGGTATAAAAAACCTGATATCTGGCAAATCCTGGCAACTGGCTCGCTTTTACCGCACCCAAGTCGGTGTATTGCAAATAGGCATCGCCCAGTCCCGCTATTTTTACCGTGCCGTCCGGCAATGCCATTACGGTTTGTCGATTAAACTGCTGCATGATCTCCAGTTGTTTCAGCTGGCTTTTTCCGGTTTGAGTTACAGGATTTTCAGCCGTTAACAGGTGCTTTGAAGTTGTCCAGTTGCGTCCAAAATACAGATCATTACTGTCTTGATGCAGCAATAAAGGTCCATCAGCTTTTACGCGGAAAGCGATTCTGTCGGATAATTTTAATTCACCGATTTCACCGATAGAGGTTTGATTTTTAAAGGGGTCGATTTGCCGATTACTTAACCAGTCGATCGATTTTTCTTCGACTAATGCGTTTAATTGTTTTAGGCCGTGGTACCCGAAATAGCTCACAACAACAACCAAAGCTATGCTTAACAACCATATCGGCACTGAGCTTTGTTTAGGCCGAACCGACCAGAGAATACCGGTAAACAACATTGCGGCAATAATGAAATAGGCAGGCGTTTGCACATTGGCAGCCCCCGCACTCAAGATGGTCAAACCGGCATAAGGAAGTGTAAAATCAATCTCTCTAATCAGCCTGATAACACCGGACTTCCTGTTATAAAGCGCTTTATAAGGTGGTTTATAATCCTCTCCAGGCTGTTCAACCTGTTGTTTACGAAACGAATAAAACAAAGCAGCTAACGGCAATTTTTGATTGCTTCGGAATAACTGTGCTAATAGCATTGGTGCAAACAATACAGGCAGCCATTTTAACAGTATAAAAATGGCTTGATCTGTGGGTTCTAAAATAAACACATCGACCAACAGCAGTATCACCAGCAGGGCGGATAAATCGCCGCAGCGGTAGCGCTGATGCGCGCTGATGTTCCATCGTCGTGCACTGTATTTACTGACAGCGATCACAAGTAATAGCCCCACAGCCGCCAGTAAGGTTTGTGATAACCAACCCCATGACAACAAACTGAAGCTTAAAAACAACCAGTCCTTGTTCATAACGCCGCCAATTGTTCTGCCAGATGATGAAAATCCAGCAGATAAAAATGTTCCGGTTTATTTGCACATTGTTGCCTGGACAGTGAACCGTCATGTAATAAAAATACCGCAACAGGTAAATCGCGGGTGCGTAATTGTTTGATAAAGTCTTGCCGGGCCTCATCCCAGTGCATCAGCACACAAATCAAACTGCTGCACAAACCGGCACGGGCTAACATAGCCTGCTGTAACTGGGCAAACGAGCCTTCCGGACTGGACTGTACCGACGCTAGAATTTCCAGTAAATGCGGCAAATGGTCAACGCCGCGCCCCGTGGTAAAGCAATAAGCCTGCAAGCCGACGAACATTAAATCGAGCAAGGCTTCATTTTGTCGCTCATTGACTGCAATTGAGGCGGCAACTGATACGGCTGCTTCAAATTGCTCAGCCGCCGCATCGCCGATAAACGTATCCAGCAATAATGCACGCCTAACAAAATACTCATCCTGGTACTCTTTAACGATCACTTTCCCGTGTTTGGCAAAACTCTTCCAGTGAATACTGCTTGGCGGATCACCCCGTTGGTAATCCCGCATCGACATAAACTCGCTTGCATTACCGACTGAATTTGCCAGCGACACACCACCCGCCTGATATTTGCGCTTTCCTACCAGTCCTAATGGCTTAACAGGATACTGTTTTGGCAACACCAAACAACTTTGACGCGCTTCCAATATGATTAAACGCCGAAACAAACCCAGCAGATCCGGTTTAGCCAGATAGCTATCAGCAAAGGTTATAGAACCCCGTCGGGTGGGGATAAAGCTGATTTTTATCTGTAACGGTTTTTGCGCCAAATTGGGCAAAGTCGTCTCGGCAATCAAGCCGCCTCGCTGAAATGCCAAATAGCGCAGCCATTGCCGATAGCTTACGCCTTGTTTAAACCATGGCTGTTTATTCAGGCGATAAAATCTTTTTAATTGCTCAAGACTGGGCAGAGTTTCAGCCAACTCTTCGCACAACGCCAGGCGGTCGTATGTCCGGGGTGTTAAGTTAGTCAGCGTGACGCTATAGCGTAGCGGTTCACCTACCATGCCGTAACGCGGCAACTTGCGGGTTAATGTCACTTTAAGGCGATTAAACGCGCTGTTTAACCAGGAAAATACCAGCAGCACCAATAACAACATAAACAGCTGGTAGGTTGTACTTTGCCTGATATTGACACCAAAAACGGCGGCAGCTATGGCAAACGTAAGTACGAAGTGTCCCGTAAACGTCAAATGCCGTCGCATCCAGTTATCGAAACGATAAACCTTGCGATATAGTCTGAGAACAAAACCTTGCCGCATTATCTATCGCGGCATAGGGAGGGTGTCGATTATTTCCTGCATCAGCGTGGCCGCTTCAATGCCGGAAAACTTGCTTTGCGAGTCCACGTTAAGTCGATGCGAAATAACCGGAACGGCAATTTCCTTAATAATATCAGGGGTGACAAATTCAAAACCGTCCAGCAAAGCTAAAGCCTGGGCTGTTTTCATCAGGGTTAGCGAAGCTCTGGGGCTGGCGCCCAGCTTGATTTCTGGCTTGTTACGGGTGGCGGCGACAATGGCGACAATATAGTGTTTAAGTTCCTCGCTGATACGCACTTGCTTAACCTGGGCTTGTAGAAATTGTATTTCATCCAGGGTAATGCATGCTTTTAGAGTATCCAAAGGATGTTGCCGGCCTTGCGAGTTTAAAATAGCCACTTCCTGAGCATTAGAAACATAACCCAAGCTGAATTTCATCGCAAAACGATCCAATTGTGCTTCCGGCAACGGATAAGTACCGTGAAATTCAATCGGATTTTGGGTGGCAACTACAAAAAAAGGTGTGGGCAGGAGCCTGACTTGTCGATCGATACTGACCTGATTTTCCGCCATGGCTTCCAGTAATGCCGACTGTGTTCTTGGTGAAGCACGGTTAATCTCATCTGCCAGCAATATATGACAAAAAACCGGACCCTCATCAAAGTGAAAACTTTGTTTTTGTGGATCAAAAATTGAGATACCTATAATGTCTGAAGGTAACAAATCAGGCGTAAATTGAATGCGTTGAAATTGCGCGTCGCAGGAAACCGCAAGAGCTTTAGCCAAAGTGGTTTTGCCCGTACCAGGCACATCTTCCAACAGCACATGTCCACCGGTGCTGAACGCCGCTAATAACCATTGCAAGGCGCGCTGTTGCCCAAACATCACCTTTACTAAATTGGCATAAAGTTTTTCAAAAATAGCTTGCGCTTGTGCAAAGGTAGGCGAGAGAGTAGTCATAGCGCAAAATCAGCCGATTATTGGGTTTAGGGGTAACGAAAAATTCAGCTCGTTTTTCTGCCAAATAAAATCAGCAACGATGTGAGAAACAAGTATAGATAATGAGCTCTGGTTGATAAAGAAATTGACTATATGTTATGAAAAAGAGCGGTCTAATTGCTAAACCGGAAATCAGATGCGTATCGGAATTTCAGCATATTGAAAACTTACTGGTAAATAACCCTAGCCAACTTTTGCGGGGTTAGCCAATCCAATTCGGAACAAAAATGACGAAGGCTGGCGTTGAGCCAAATTCAATAGCTGATAAAGATGTTCTTTTGTCCGCTTTGCACCCAACGCAGCGCCAGACGGAAAACTTCTGGGTCAGGTTTCATTTTGTGCATGTTAAAAGAAAACAGCGTTCGAGGGAAAGATGCAACAAACGGAAACTTTCGCAGAATTAAGTTGTAGTGCCAACAGTTGGTGTTTGAAATCAGGCAAAGGTCTGCATTACCGGCCAATTCATCGACGAGCTTTTCCAGCTCTGAATCAGGCGAGAAAATATATGACCATGCATGCAGGAATCACTGCCACAAACTGACCAATATGTAATTGGTTTCGCCACCTTGAATAATGCCACAGGTGTCCATAATATATACAACAAACAAACTTTAAAGAGCAATTAGCAATGACAAACACTACGCCTTATGACGTCATCGGCGGCGAACAGGCTATCCTCACTTTGGTCGAACGGTTCTATTTTTATATGGATAACCTGCCTGAGGCACAAGGCATCCGCGCCATCCACCAGCCCGATCTTGCCTCCGCCAAGGCCAAGCTGTTCAAGTTTCTGTCCGGCTGGCTGGGTGGTCCCAATTTGTTCATCGAAGAATACGGCCACCCGATGCTGCGCGCTCGCCATTTGCCGTTCACAATTGGTGAATCGGAGCGCGACCAGTGGATGCTATGTATGAATAAAGCACTGGCAGAAATGACCATCGATCCGCGGCTGAAAACCAATATCCAAAATGCTTTGCAGCAACTTTCGACTCATATGATTAATCAGGTGCCCGATCAAGGGTATGAGACGGATGCTGAACTGGATTTTTAAAACCGACTCGATCCTACCGTACCTCATATGCCATAGTCAGCGGTCCAAATGCCCTGACATCCTCGTCAGCGCCGACAAGATTGAAGTGGTCGCACCACACAATGTGTCCTAGCATAATATCAAAGCCTGCGTTACTTTCCAGGTGAAGACCAATTAACTTGACCCAATTCTCTACAATTCGTGCATATTGCCAGTTTGAGAGATAAGAGACGAACTATGAATTCGACTCAGGAAAAGATATTGACCAGATCGCAGCCGCGTAGCTTGCCATCAATCGCCAGGTTAAACGATGCCAACGCCAGAATTTTGTTAGCCATTTGCATACGAATGCGAATTGTCCAAATTTCTTTCAACTTCAAACCGGCTAAGCATGACTATGCAAATGGCATAAAATTGCTACGATTTTTTGACTGGTTCCAAATTCCTGTGGAATCTAGACCAATCAGGTTTCTTCTTTGCCAACCCAATGTCTTACAACAGGAGGCTGATAATTGACATAGCGATCCAGCAGCGTGTCTGGATGCGTTTCCACGATCAACATGGAATGGTGATGTTTTTGAACAAATTGCTCTGCCAAAACATGATCCAGAAATGTTATCAGCGAATCGTAATAGCCTTCAACATTGAGCAATCCGCATGGCTTTTGGTGAAATCCAAGTTGTGCCCAAGTCCAAATCTCAAATAGTTCCTCAAGGGTTCCTATACCGCCAGGGAGCGCTATAAAGCCATCTGAAAGATCGGCCATCAGCAATTTCCTCTCATGCATGGATTGGGTAACATGCAATTGGGTCAAATTTTTGTGTGCAACTTCTTTATGCGCTAAGGCTTTCGGGATTACGCCGACGACTTGACCGCCGAGTTTCAATACTTGATCCGCCACTATGCCCATTATGCCAATGCCGGCACCACCATAAACCAATCTAATATTGCGGCTAACCAAGGATTGGGCGAGCGCACAAGCGGTTGAACCATACGCCTCAAGCCGTCCGGGACTGGAGCCGCAATAAATACAAATACTGTTTATTGGTGTCATGTGTGCTTTCCTATCGAAGGGTATTACCGATAATCAGCTTTAAATTGTAAACCAAATCACTGCTAATAAACGTGTAAGCAGATGAATAAGTGATCGGGCCCCGCAGGAAATAAGGGTATATTGAAGCTCGGCATTGGGAATAACAGGCCATGCTTGCTATCAGGAGGCGTTTGGCAATGGCAAGAGCGGATTCTTGTTGCTATGATTCCAATGGTGTCCTGCCGATTTGAGCAACTTGAGCTTTGGTATGGTCACCGTCCCTACCTTGGCATCAATCTCGAAATCCATTTTGATGCGATGTGCAGCCAATTCGGCTTCTTTTTGGTCTTTGAAGGGGCCGGCTATCACTTGATAGGAGCCGTTTTTTTCAACTTTTCGTGCCGGGATTGGTGGGCCTTGATGGTTGAGCATCGCCGCCAGTTGCTGCGCCGTCACCTCGCTATCGAAGTCGGCGACAAAAATCGCCCAGTCGCTGTCGGTCAATTCCGGGACCACCGGCGCCCCGTAGAAATGCTCTGGATGTTGCACTTCCGGCGCTTGCGCCAATAGTTCCGGTAACTCGGGGCTGGCCGCAAGGATCGGGGTGGGGATGCCGTCGGCGCGTTGCAGGATGCGGTCAACTTTTTCCCAATCCACGGTGACGCTCTTTTTGGCGGCGGTTTGGCGCAGTTGTTTCAACAGCGACTTCTGCTGCCGCTTCTTCTGGCCCGCCCATTTTTGCAGCGGCTCATGGGCTTCCAGGTAAAGCATGTCCCCGTCCCAAGCCGTCAGATAAGGCTGGTGTACGATCCTCACCGGCGTCCCGATCGGCGTTTTTTTGAACAGCACTTTGATGTCTTCGGGGTAAAGCCGCACACAACCGTGGCTGACCTGCATACCGACGCCGTAAGGCTTGTTGGTGCCGTGGATCAGATAGCGGTTAAACCCCAGGTATAACGCATACTTGCCGAGCGGGTTGTCTGGTCCGGGGGGCACCACGACGGGTAGCGGATCGCCTTGTGCCGCGTGTTCGCGTCGGATGGATTCCGGGGGAGCCCATGCCGGGTTGGCTTTTTTGGCGACGATAGTGGTTTGACCTAATGGTGTATTCCAACCTTCACGGCCAATGCCAAGCGGGTAGGTAAACAAGGTGCCCGGCTTTCTCTTGGGGTAATAATACATCCGCATGTTCGCCAAATTGAGCACGATGCCTTTGCGCGGCGTATCGGGCAGGATGAACTGCAATGGCAGCAGCACACGGGCGCCCGCTTTAGGTGTCCAGGGATCGATACCGGAGTTGGCGATGGTGATGTCGGTATAGCCCAGGCCGAAATGTCGGGCGATGTCGGACAAGGTATCGCCGTCGTGCGCACTGATCATGACAAGGCCGCCAACTACGCTGCGTTCTTTGGCGATGAGGAACTCGCGGGTGGCGATGTCGGCAAGTTTCTGCAGACGCTCGCCTACCACGTTCGGCGGGAAGGCTATGGTAGGCGGCGGAAAGTCTATAAAAGTAGGCTCAAGCTGGCAACCGCTGAGCAAGCCAGCGGCCAACAGCACGAAAGACAATATTAAAGGCAAGATTGCACCCGCATGCAGTAGAACAGCCAATGCTTTTTCAATGTCTGCATAGATAAAAGCAGTAATCGCGGGTGCGGGAAGCGATAATAAGACTTGATCATTGGAACCTGCCGACTAAAACTGAATATACGACCATGTTAAACGGTCACATATCCAAAGCGGACGTCTACATCTGGAAACTCAACCGATGACTAAAGGCTCACCCAAACCAGAAACAGACGGTGACTTTAGGAATGAAAATTAAATAACATGAACAATCAAGTGTTTTGGGGGATTGCT
>CAYVFT010000080.1:0-18353 GCA_964450225.1 uncultured Crenothrix sp.
GCAAGCCCAAGGGTCATCAACTCAAAGTGAGTGTCACTGCCGCGCCGGTAGGGGGTAGAGCAACCGATCATATGGTTCGATTCCTGGCAAAAGAATTTGGGGTAACAGTCAATGATATTGAAGTTGTGTTTGGACGTTTCAATGTCAATAAACAATTACGTATTAAATCGCCTAAGCAACTGCCATCCGTCATCAACAAGCATTTATCCAAAGAACAAGCCGATTGATACGCAATATGTAGCCAAGTTGGTTACGCGATGGGATCCTGCACGATCCGGCAGATTACGTAGATGGTTCTTTCAAAAAAACTTCGATAATCAGGGTATCCACGCTGAAAAGCAAGAATACCCCGATTATCGATAATGGAAACGAACAGCAGATCTCATCAGGCCAACTTTCCAAAATAAACTCAGGCACACAATGCCAAGTTTAAGAAAGGCTCTTTTTAGGGTAATGCTCTGTTCCGTATTACCAGTCAATTTTGTGAGGCCCTCGACTGTAATGCGGCACAGAGCTTAATCAAAATCCAGACGAGCAATGGCTTAGTTTATAATCCTAATTTATGTTTAATTAGCTCTAAAGTTGCTGAAATTGAAGGAATATTGTCTAATGTTGCTAACATTGAAGGAGCATTTTTTAGAAGCGCGGCAATTGAAGGACCATTTGCTATAAGTGCGTCAATAGTGTCTTGATCGCCTATAGCAGGTACAGGCGTTTCATCGTCTATCTTACATTTCTTAACATCTTCGCCGATTTGGCAACTTTTAACCTGAAGCAGGTACTGTCCTACACTAAGCGCGTGTTTTCCTATCAGGAAACCGCCGATCCCTGACGATCTGGCTACGATTGGGATACTCAGACTGGTCTTGGCATCAGAGCTACCAGATTCAATCCACGTGAAGGTGTTTGTCAGATCCTCGAAGCCAGCACCTTCATCCATTGCCAGATAAACATGCGTGACATTTTCCAGGCAGTCTCCGCTTATGATCCAAGCAGGCTCTTTATTCTCAAAAGAAATAGTGGTGGATGTGATCTTGGCTCTACAATCATTTTGAACATGCTTATGACCCTGACTATGACCATTATCACGACCCTGACCATCATCGGCGATGACCTGAGGCGCCAGACTGCTAAGCGCACCGGCGACAATGATTGTGAATAGGGGTTTACAAATATTCATCGGAATGCTCCATTTTGAGTTGGGATTTTGATTTTCATATGCCGTGCCCATCGCCCACTTAATTTAGGAATTGGGCTTAGGATCCAAAAACTAGTGTAGTTGAAGTTTTAAATTTGTTTAGTCTGGATGGCATTTTTAGAATGTTGTGACGAGGATCAACTATAAGAATTTGATATCGGCACTATTTTTAGGGAGCTGTTCAACAATTTGTAACGTCTCATTCGACAATAGATGATCAGGAGAAATCAGGTTAAGGTCGCAATGAATTCATTCAGGCCAGAGTTACCTAACGCCATCGCACGTTTCATCGGCCTCGCACCGTAAACCGGATCGAATCCTTCCTCGGCTAACAAATCCATGGCTTCATCAGTTATTTCAAAACCTATTTCCCTCTCCAGCAAACGCTGACGCAGATAATCCGGTCAAACATGGTTTTATGTTGCGTCTTGTGCATTGGTCATTGTCGAGTATTCATCGCTACATAAAACAGCATATTATTGATGATGACTGGATAGGGTGTGATGATTTAGGGCGGATGAATATTGGTGAAATTTAACTGGCCAATATGAGCTGAGATGTTGGGATTCCTACGTCATCCCAACCTGTGAACTGTTACGAGCAATCAATGATCACCACGTTTGATATTGTGTTGCTGCTCAATGCCTGCGGTTAAATTATAACCAGCATCATTGAATAGATCGCCGGTAAAAAATAAATGCATATCTATAATCCAGGCAATTTTATTTATCTTGTTGTTTTCTATAATAATGGTTGCAAGCTTATGATTGTTATCAATAATCTGAGCCACTATCGTTTTTGGGTTGGTAGGGTCTTCTTTTAGCGCACCAGTCACAATACGTTGAGCAGATTCCATTGTCAGCACGGGTTGTGTAGTAGGTAGCTCAGCGTTTTTAGCATTTTCAAGTGACTGCGCGTCAAAATAGCCAATATCATAGACAATCTTAAATAACAGACCAAGCATAATTGCGCCTCCAAAAACAGAGAGACCAATTTTTAATCGCCTTCTAACGCGAGGATTTGATAGTTTTTTTATAATAACTCGAATTTTCATGGCTACATTATCGCATTAGTTACTGAATTTCACATAGAGCCAAAATATAACGGATTCTATCTATGGAAGCCGCCATGATAGCCTCCGCGATAACCTCCATGCCCGTGATGCTGGTTGTTTCCGTGCCCTCCCCTATAGCCTCCATAGCCATGATGTCGCCGATAAGCGGGATAACCGCCTCGATAGCCGCCATAATTTCTGTAACCGTAACTAAACCCAAAATACGGGTAATAATATCGGTAGCCATAATTCTGATAATAGTAGGGATATTGGTAATAGCTGTATCCTGCATAGGGGGCATAGGAATAACCCGTGTACGGATAGTGAGTACACGATGCAGTCAACAGCAACAGCAGTATTAACAATAAGTTTCTCATAGCAAAAGCTTCTTTATTCCAGCCCTGAGGTGCAAGCCAATTTATTTTCATCTTTTGGCTTTCCCAATTTTACAAACCCTTATCCTTTAGTGCCTTCGATACATTTTTTGTTCAATCTGAAATCGTACTTCACTCTATTTGCGCTGATATTGAAAACGAAAAGATTAAAGATTAAATCCAGGTGGCTATATGCTTGTTAACCGCAGAAATGGTTCACTTTCATTGATTGCTTGGTTTGCTGCTTCTCTAGGCTATCTTTTTCCGCGTTTGATTGAAGCCTGGTAAAGTACGCACCTACCTTTCGGGATTTGATTAAAGGTATGTCCGGGTGTCCGGCCATGCCATTTTATTCACAATTTGTTGATTCACTACCCTTGGTTGTTCTATAGTTTCGCATCTTTCATACCAAATTGCAGGAGGACTTGCCATGCTCGATTTAATCCTCATCTTGATCGCAATCGCCGTCATCATCTTTGTTATAGCTGTTGCGATGCAGCCATCTGATTTCCGTGTTACCCGAACAACCACAATATCCGCGCCTGCTTCTGTCGTTTTTCCCCATGTAAATGAATTGCAGAAATGGGATGCCTGGTCGCCATGGGCAAAACTTGATCCCAATGCCAAAAATTCTTTCAATGGCCCGGCATCAGGAGTTGGTGCCATTATGAGATGGGCCGGTAACAACAAGGTAGGCCAGGGAAGCATGATGATCACGGAGAACCGTCCTGACGAGTTTATTCAGTTCAAACTTGAATTTCTGAAACCCTTCAAAGCCACTAATACGGCAGAGTTCACCTTTAATTCCGAAAACAATCAAACCACCGTGACTTGGAGTATGTACGGAAAAAATAACTTCATGGGCAAGGCTATGGGCTTAATCATGAGTTGCGACAAGATGCTTGGTGGCCAGTTTGAAAAGGGCTTGGCGACATTGAAATCGCTGGTGGAAGCAACCAGTTAGTATATACAGATCGTATCTTCCAGGCTGCAACCTAAAAATGCCGATTCGGTTGTTTTTAAATCCAGGCTTGGAAACTCGGCGCAGGAAGTTTCAGCCACCTGTTTCACAAAGCTGGAGCTTGAATATTGGTTGGCAATTCAGGAAACACTTCATTTATTGAGTGTGCCGGGAATGCACGAATCAATAACAGCCGGTATGACGATTAACGCTGAAAAATGCAGCAAAGAACTTGATTGGTGAGTTGGGAATTGCTTTACACAAAAACAGACACAAAGGGGATTCAGCAGCGGGTTTATAGGAAAAAGCACTGCAATTACTTAAAGTCTTGAAAATTGATCCGTACAAGAATCCGCCACCTTTTGAGAAACTGGTTGGCGATTTATCAGGAGCTTGCTCCGCAGAATCGATATTCAACATCACTTAATATAATTGGATGAATACTGTCATTCTTGGTCGTTCTGGTCTGTTATTGCTTCTGAAGAAATATTCGCGAGACACCATCCCAACCTATGAATTTAATACGCAGACTGTTTACACCAGCGCCAGGTTGAATCCGAAAACGATATAAACAGGGGATAATATATATGCACCAAGAATTCTGGCACGAACGCTGGCAACTAAACCAGATTGGCTTTCATTGCGAAAAAGTCAATCATCACCTGCAACAAAACTGGCCTGCATTAAACATTGCGCCCGGTAGTCCGGTATTCGTACCGTTGTGCGGCAAAAGCAACGATATGCTATGGCTACTCGGACAGGGTTATGAAGTCATTGGTGTGGAACTCAGCCCGCTTGCGGTACAGGCATTTTTCGACGAGAACAGGTTACCGGTGACAACCAGTCGCCAAGGTAAATTCAGCGTAAAAGAGGCCGATGGCCTGCGTATTTATTGCGGTGATTTCTTCGATCTTACTGCCAACGATCTGGACGGAGTCAGTGCCGTTTACGATCGCGCCTCGCTGGTTGCCCTGCCCCCGGAAATGCGCGAAGCTTACGTTGAGCGCATGCAACATTTGCTTAACCCAGGAACGAAGACTCTGCTGGTTACTTTCGACTATCCCCAGCAAGAAATGCAGGGGCCGCCTTTCAGTGTACAAACGCCGGAAGTGCAGACGCTGTATCGCAATTGGTGCGATGTCGAATTGTTGTATATGGAGGACATCCTTTGTAGGGAACCCGGCTTTCGCGATAAGGGCGTAAGCCGAATGCAGGAACAAGTCTATGTGTTAACATCTTTGTAGGGTTCGCAAGCGCTATACCCTGCCCTGCAAAACTATGAATTACCGGCTTGAATAATTACCTGTGGCAAGCTACTTTATCAGCGCACCGGCAAATGACAATTGCCGCCAGGCTTCATATAAGACAATAGCTACAGTGTTTGATAAATTAAGACTTCGACTTTCTGCCTGCATGGGCAGGTACAAACAACGGTTTACACCAAGATCCGTCAAAATGTTTTCAGGTAAACCCCTGGTTTCCGGACCAAACAAAAAAGCATCCTGTGCCTGAAATGCCACTTCGCTAACCATTTGTTTACCTTTAGTGGTCAGGGCAAAAATCCGTTCAGGTTTAACCGTTTCAAGAAAAGCGTTCAACGATGTATGCACTTTGACCGCTACCCACTCATGGTAATCCAATCCCGCTCTGCGCAATTTTTTATCGTCCAGTTCGAAACCCAATGGCTCGATTAAATGCAACTGCGTCCCTGCATTCGCACATAAACGAATGATATTGCCAGTATTTGCTGGTATTTCCGGCTCATACAAAACAATATGAAACATTTATCAATAGTTATTCAGAAACAACCTTGACCGGCTTGAGCTTCCACAACTCATCATTGTATTCCGAGATTGTTCTGTCGGTAGAAAATTTGCCACTGTTGGCACAATTGATAATACTCATTCTTGTCCAACGATCTTTGTCCTGATAAGCTGCTTCTACACGTTTTTGTGCATCAACAAAGCTTCGGAAATCAGCTATGGTCACCCAGGGATCATGAGGACTTTTCATTGAACCAATGATGCCGTCAAAAATGCCAGGCTCAAATTGATTAAAATGACCACATTCGAGTAAATTCATCACTCTTTGCAAATCCTCATCCTGATTGATTATTGCAACTGGATCATAGTGATGGCGCAATTTTTCAACTTGATCTTCAGTTAAGCCAAACAGGAAGAAATTGTCATCACCAACCTCTTCGCGAATTTCGATATTCGCCCCATCCAGCGTACCGATAGTCAACGCGCCATTCATCATGAACTTCATATTGCCAGTGCCCGAAGCTTCTTTTCCGGCCGTTGAAATTTGCTCGGAAAGATCGGCGCCGGGACAAATTTTTTCCATCGCCGAAACACGATAATTCGGTAAGAAAACAAGTTTTAACTTGTCGCCGACATCGGGATCGTGATTAATAACATTGGCAACATTATTGATAAGCTTGATGATTTTCTTTGCCATGTAGTAACCGGGAGCAGCTTTGCCGCCAATCAAAACACAACGGTTTGTCCAGTTGGCCGTATCACCACGCTTGATGCGCTCATAAAGATGAATAACATGCAAGACATTTAATAATTGGCGCTTGTATTCATGAATACGTTTCACCTGGACATCAAACAGGGAATTGACATTCAAATCGATATTCATCTCCTGTTTTTTAAAGTCAACCAGTCTTTGCTTGGCTTGCTGCTGAACTTCATTCCAACGCTTGCAGAACGTCTTATCATCAACATAAAGCTCCAGTTTTTTTAACAACGATAAATTCGTTAACCAGCCGTTACCAATTGTTTCTGTAATTAATGCAGCCAGTTCCGGATTACAGGCCGCCAACCAACGACGGGGTGTGACACCGTTGGTTTTATTATTGAATTTTTTCGGCCACAACTCATAAAAATCGTGAAATAAGCCTTGTTGCAGCAATTTTGAATGTAATTCTGCAACTCCATTCACTGAATAGCTGCCAACTATTGCCAAATACGCCATTCTGACTTGCTGTTCACCGCCTTCTTCAATCAGGGACATGCGCGCTATGCGCTCTTTGTCACCTGGCCAGTGTGCTGATACTTCAGCCAGAAAATGGACGTTAATTTCAAAAATAATCTCTATCAGTCTTGGCAATAATTGCTTGAATAGATTAACGGACCAACGCTCCAGGGCTTCGGGTAACAACGTATGGTTGGTATAGGCCATGGTATTGCGGGTAATATCCCAGGCTTCATCCCATCCCAAACCATGAATATCCATCAGCAAGCGCATCAGTTCTGCAACTGCAATACTGGGGTGGGTATCATTTAACTGAAAGCAGTTTTTCGCGGCAAATTCAGAAAAGTTCTTGCCATGACGGCCGACCCAAAGTTCAAGTACATCCTGCAAACTGGCAGAAGCCAACAAATATTGCTGGCGCAGACGCAATGCCTTACCGTTTTCATTGGCATCATTCGGATACAGCACCATGGTAATATTTTCGGCGGTATTTTTTGCTGCGACCGATTCTGCGTAATCGCCGGCATTAAACTCCTGCAGATCAAATTCTTCGGTTGCCGTGGCTTTCCATAAGCGCAACGTATTCACCGTGCCATTTTGATAACCGGGTATCGGCGTATCGAAAGGCACTGCAAGTATATCGTGCGTATCCACCCAGCAGATCCGCGTATGCCCATTTTCATCTATGTGGCTCTCGGTATGCCCACCAAATTTAATACGCTGTGTATACTCAGGCCGTTCAATTTCCCAGACATTGCCATTACGCAACCAATGATCCGGTTCTTCTACCTGTTCTCCATTAACTATTGTCTGTGAGAACATGCCATATTCATAACGTAACCCATAACCAGTTACAGGCAACTGCAAAGTTGCACAACTATCTATGAAACAGGCCGCTAAGCGACCTAAACCACCATTGCCGAGACCAGCATCTGGTTCCGCTTCAATCAATTCTTCAAGATCCAGCCCCAATTCATACATGGCTTGTGAAACGGCATCATCCACACCCAGATTTAGCATTGCATTGCTGAGTGTCCGACCCATTAAAAATTCCATCGACAAATAGTAGGCTCTTTTACAATCCTGTTTCTTATAGGCATGATAAGTATTAGTCCAACGCTCAGTGAGTCGGTCACTAATAACCATGGATAAAGCTTCATAACCATAATGTAAAGTTTTACAGTTTTCATCTCTACCGAGCCTGTGTGCGTAATAACGCCTAAAATCGCCTTGTATTTCCTTTTTATCCATGCCTAAATCCGGAATTGTTGTGATTGTAGATATTGGTTTACTTTTGTTGAAAAATCTATGTGCCATACTATTCATAGTATTACCATTGAATGAGCTAATAATTAAATTCTGGCGACTATTTTATACTATTTGGGCAATAAACATCTGCCTTTAAATAAAGGTATTTTTGATAATTAAAATCACTAATCGCTTCATATATATCTTGATTTGTGTTAATAACATTTTTGTCATGAAACTTGCTTGTCTATTCAATTCGGTAGGGTTCCATATAAATGGACTCGACTCTCCGACCCAGCATTAACACCGTCCCACTATAACGTTCATGGCCGGTGGATGAAAACTCAAACAGGAATGAGCGCTGCACTCGAATTTTCCCTGCTTTATCTCTTTTCAACCAGATGCCATTCGCTGCAACATAGCCATCCAGCATCTGGACTTCCATAGCCAAGCAATGGGCTGTGGCAGTCGCCAGCGCAGTTTCTTTGGCTTTCTGGGCGTTAAACCAGTACACATAAGCCAAACATATAACACCGATTAAAATAAAATCATTTAACATAGTTGAGGATTTGATATAAACAAATACAATTGTTTATTCTACTAAGTTCTAACACTTAACATTTCCCACTTTATTGAAAAAATATGAAACTTCCCGTATCCGGTGGCTGTCTTTGTGGTTTAGTCAGATATGAAATTTCAGCAGCACCTGTCGCTTGTATAAACTGCCATTGCAGGACGTGTCAGAAAGCGACAGGTGCTGCTTATTTAGCGCTAATGTTCGTGCCTTCTTCAGCCCTTACCATCAGCGGCAACTATAAAGAATATCCGACCATTGCAGCAAGTGGTAACACACTGTATCGAGCTTTTTGTCCTGAATGCGGAACCGCGTTGTTTGGTAGAAACAATACCTTTACAAAACTAAGGCCTGTTGCTGCAGCAACCCTTGACGACCCTACTATCTTCAAACCTCAGAAAGATATGTGGGTAGTTGATGCCCAGCCCTGGGATTTTATGAATCCTGACTTGCCTAAATGTGATGGAAATTTTTGGCAGTAATTTTAGCGAAATCAACTTCATTTCTTTTACAGATTTTATGGAAAGCACCTATGCATTTTGAACTTAGCACAATAGAAATTCAGCCTAAATCAGCTCACAAGTATTCGATAATATGGCTGCATGGATTAGGTGCGGACGGACATGATTTTGAAGGTATTGCCCCCGAACTGCATTTAAATGCCGAAACTAACATCCATTTTATTTTCCCCAATGCGCCCATTCAACCTGTAACCGTTAATGGCGGAATGCATATGCGTGCCTGGTTCGATATCTTGGAAATGTCACTGGCGCGCAAGGTTGATATGGCAGGAATTTTTCAATCGGCAAAACTGCTGACTCAACTCATTGAGCGGGAAATGAATAAAGGCATCCCGTCTGAACATATTTTACTGGCCGGGTTTTCTCAAGGTGGGGTGATTGCGCTACATGCAGGGCTAAGATACCCCCATAAACTGGCGGGAATTATCGGGTTGTCGACTTATTTACCGGCTCTTGAACAATTAAAAACTGAACGCTCACCCGCTAATTACGCCACGCCGATATTTATGGGCCACGGCATACTGGATTCAGTTGTAGCTATTGAATCGGGTAAATCAGTATTTAATGCACTTACTGATTTGGAATATAAAGTTGAATGGCATGATTATCTAATGGAGCACTCAGTTTGCATTGAAGAAATAAGCCATATTTCAACTTTCATTAATGGTATTTTCATTTAGCGCTGGCATAAAAAAAGGGTGTGCCGAAAAATCGGAACACCCTTCTCTGGCGTCACTGTTTTATGCTTTTACCGCTTCGACTATTTCGTTAAACGCTTCAACTCTTAATTTACCAGTCTTGACCAGATCGACACCTGTATCGACAACCATTTTGCAAAGTCCTGGCGTTTTATACACAATCAAGCATAAATAACCAACAACCGGGATAGCAATCAAAGCCCCGATAAAACCATGAAGCCCAACAACACCCATCAGTTTGATAAGCAATGCAATGGCATCCAGCGGCAGTAAAACCATGGCGCCGAAATAGGCTATTACCATGAATGTAAACAGTACAAAAACCACAAACTGAAGTAGCCTTACCAACGCAACATTAATTTTTTTCATAATTATTTTCAATTTCCTGATAACTTTAAGAGACCTTTTTTAATCAGTAAAAAGTTACTGACTGCATTTAATTTTGTCAAAAAGCCCAATTTTTGAGCTGAAAATTATACCTTAAAGCTATCAAAATACTTTATTTTTCTTGTCTCTTAAGAAAAAACCGATACAAAACGGACCCGGCAACAAAGCCGCCTAAATGAGCCCACCAAGCCATATTAGCCGTGCCGCCTTCAAAAATGACCGAGGTAGTTGCATTGTATAATTGAAATATGACCCACAAACCCAAAAAAGTGATGGCGGGAATTTGAAGGACTAGGGGAGGAAAAAAAACGATAACGCTTTCCAGCGGATATAGAAAAAAAAAAGCCGCCAACACACCTGCTATAGCGCCCGAAGCACCAATAACAGGAATAGCAAGCATTGGATCAAAATACCATTGCAAAATAGTTGCAAAAACCCCGCACACTAAATAAAAGATCAAAAAAGGGATTCGCCCCATCCGGTCTTCGACATTATCGGCAAAAATCCACAAAAACCACATATTCACAATCAGATGCGTCCAACTTGCATGTAAAAATAAATTGGTTACAAACGACAAATAGGCATCTGAAGGCAAACCGGCATGTAGACCTGAATAACGAATAGGCACCATGCCATAATGGTTAAGTAAAGTGATCGCTGCTTGATCCGGCATTAATTTCATGCCAATAAAAATGCCAATACAAACCGCCATTATTCCCCAGGTTACATAAGGCGTTGAATTGCATGGTGCGGTGTCTCTAATTGGTATCATTTTTTTACCCTTTTGCGTGTTGAGAAAACATTTAAGCAAAGCTTAACAGCTAAAAACCGATTAGCAATACCAAGGCGATTTTCTGCGCGGTTCGGCTATTTACAATCGTGGATATCACCTAAGTGATTTAAATCATAACCCTGATAACAAAAAGCTTATAATGACCGAAAACTTTGGCTTTTCATTACCCGCTTAATCGCATCAACAACTCAAGATTCATGCAGCCTAATCCTACAGACGTCCCGCCATCATTTTCAAATTTGTCACTCGCCGAACCACTGCTCATGGCAGTTAACAAGTTAGGTTTTCAGCAACCTACACCTGTTCAGCATCAGGCCATTCCGCTAGCTATGGAACATACAGATTTACTGGTCAGTGCCGAAACGGGCAGTGGTAAAACTGTCGCATTTCTTTTGCCTACCCTTCATCATCTGCTAACTTTGCCATCCAGAAAAGGCGGCACGCGCGCACTAATACTCGCGCCTACTCGTGAACTTGCACAGCAGATCTTCAAGCAATGTCAGCAATTGGTCGAATTCACCGACCTTAGAACAGGCATAATTACTGGTGGCGATGATTTCAGGCTACAGCAAAACATGCTCCGGAAAAATACCGAAATTGTCATTGCAACTCCCGGTCGTCTTCTGGAGTTGATGGAACAGGAAATACCAGACTTCAGAAATCTTGAAGTCCTGATTCTGGATGAAGCCGATCGTATGCTGGACATGGGCTTCAGTGAAGATGTATTGACCATCGCCAAAAGCTGCAATACCCAAAGACAAACTTTGCTGTTTTCCGCCACGCTAACCCATTTTGGCGTTATCAAAATGGCTGACAAGGTTCTGCAAAATCATGAAATTGTCGCATTAAATACACTGTACGATGGACATCGCAATATCGAACAGCAAATTGTAGTAGCAGACGATAATGATCATAAACAAAAACTGTTGGCGTGGTTGCTGCTTAATGAAACATACGACAAAGCCCTGGTATTCACCAACAGCAGAGTCCAAGCGGAAGTTCTTCGCGGCCCGCTGCGGGGACAAAAACTCCGTGTCGGGGTACTGCATGGCGAAATGGATCAAAAAGATCGCAACCGCATGATGGAGTTATATCGTGAGGGTGAGGTTAACATCATGATTGCCACAGACCTTGCAGCTCGTGGACTGGACGTCAAAGGCATCAACCTGGTAATCAATTTTGATGTACCCAGAAACGGTATCAATTATATACACCGAATAGGCCGTACTGGCCGGGTCGATGAACTGGGGCTAACAATAGCCCTGGTAAAAAGCACAGAATGGAATTTAATGTCAGGTATTGAACGCTTCTTGAAGCAGAAATTTAAACGCCGGACCATTAAAGAGCTGGAAGGAAAATATAAAGGCCCCAAAAAACTTAAAGCATCCGGAAAAGCTGCCGGCGTCAAGAAGAAAACCGAACCCAAAAAAGCAGCCGCAGAAAAAGTAAAAATACGGCACAGGGACAAGAAAAACATCGGTAAACGCCGTGTGCCGGCAAATCAACCGTCTTCCGATTCGCCAGAACAGAAAGAGTAAAAGGAAGGGCTGCCTACTTTAGCCGTTTTTGCCTTTAATATTCCCACGAACAGCAAGCCTGCCAGAGGCAACGCGAGACAGGAGAGAATTCATACTGCGTTCCCGTTATTCCACACCACTCCATACGAGCATTTGTTACTTGTTGACAATATTGTGGTAAAGCCGCTGTTAGGAAATGGATATTCACCTGACGTGCTTATAATGGTATTTTGTAGACAAAAAATAAAACAACACGAATCAAGCTACAGGGGCCTAAAACATGCATGGCAAGAAAACCATAAACTTGTTTTATTCCTATTCTCACGCAGACGAAGCCTTACGGGAAGAATTGGAAAAACATTTAAAACTGTTACAACGTCAACAGGTTATCGATAGCTGGCATGACCGCAAAATCATCAGTGGCACTGAGTGGGACAAAGTCATCAACAACAACCTGGATACTGCCGACATTATTTTATTGCTGATCAGCGCTGATTTTCTGGCATCCGATTATTGCTGGGATATAGAAATACAGCGCGCCATGCAGAGGCATGAGGAAAAATCCGCGGTTGTTATTCCTGTATTATTGCGTCCGTGCGATACCGGAAATGCGAATTTTATGAAATTACAGGGTTTACCAAAAAACTTCAAACCTGTTACATCTTGGACAAACCGGGACGAAGCGTTTACCGATATTGCCAGGGGCATCCGCGCTGCTGCTGAGCAGATTCGTAAGACTCAAGATATTGATGAAGTGAAAGTTTCTTCAGATAACCCGGTGCCAACAATAATCAACCCGCCGCCCATATTTCAATTTTCCGGAAAAACCAAGATTGCCTTTTGCAAACGTTTAGGGAATGACTGGAAAAAACTGGCGGATTCTTTTGACATTGAACCAGCCGATCAAGCCCGTTTTGCTGGGGGTGATGAAGGTCGAGATATATGGGTCTGGTTGGAAATCCGAGGACGTCTCGGCGAACTACCCGGTGCATTATCCGGAATCGACAGAGTTGACCTGGAACAACTTTTCACATCAACGCCATGAACCAGGAAATTCCCACAATGGAAAACTTCAGCGGCAAACAGAAAATCGAATTCTGTAAACGGTTGGGAAAAAACTGGGATGAACTCGCCGATTACTTCGATATTCCGGATTCACTGCAAAAGCAGTATGCGCAGGGCAAAGAAGCGCGGGAAATCTGGACTTGGCTGGAACAGCAAGGAAAACTGGTCCGACTGGTTGAATCACTCAATTTTATTGGCCGGCAAGATATTGTGCTAGAGGTTTTGAACACAACTAAACAAGATCAACGCTCTGAGCCACCAAAAATCATTACCACATCGCCCTATCCTGGCTTGCGCGCTTTCACCGAAGACGAGTCTGCACTGTTTTTCGGGCGTGCGCCGGAAATTCATGCCTTGCTCGGCATCTTGAGCAACAACCGTTTCCTGGCCGTCATCGGCGCTTCGGGTTCGGGAAAATCATCTCTGGTGCGTGCCGGCGTTTTGCCAAAACTTACCGGACAAACAGCCGGTAAGCGCTGGGATTGGCTACGCTTTACGCCGGGCGAAACCGGTGACGATCCCTTTATGGCTTTAGCAATCGTGTTGAAGCCAGCCCTGGAAAAGTTTGGGCTGACACCACGCGAGATCGCCACACAATTGCAAAAGCGCGGGAATATCGATGAACTGGCAGAGAAATACCTCGCTAAAAAACCGGCTACAGGGCAGTTGGTTTTGTTTATCGATCAGTTCGAAGAACTGTTTACCCTGGTGGAAGAGGGTTACCGGCAGCGCTTTATCAATCTGCTGGAAACAGCCGTACAAAGCTCCTATCTACGCATCATTCTGACGGTTCGTGCCGACTTCCACGAACACTGTCTCAACTATGCCGCATTGGCCCGGCTTATTAATACCGGCGCCTGGCATCTGGCGTCACCGGATATTTCCGCGCTTTGGCAAATGATTGCTGAACCCGCCAAAGCAGCAGGTTTGCAATTCGAATCCGGCTTGATAGAGCAGATTCTACGCGATACCGGCACCGGTTCCGGGGCGCTGGCGCTGATGGCTTTTGCGCTGGAACAACTTTACCTGGCTTGTAAGCCGTCCACCACCTTGACATGGGAAGCTTACAATCGTTTAGGCCGGGTCAATCAGGCAATAGGCCGCCATGCCGAAGAAACCTTTAAGAACCTCGATAAAGAAGCCCAAAATGCCTTGGGTGAAGTATTTGCAGAGCTGGTTACAGTCGACCCGGAACGCGGCGTTGCGACACGCAAACGCGCCGATTTTACCAGGATTAGCCAAACCGATGCCGCCCGGCAGCTGATCGATGCGTTTATCGAAGCCCGGCTACTGGTTAAAAGCGAGACTAACGGTACTGATACAAAAACGCTTGCATCAGGGAGTGAAACCGTCGTCGAGGTGGCGCATGAAGCCGTATTGACGCACTGGGAATTGCTCAAAAACTGGATTAACGAGCGTTTCGCCGATTTTTGCCTGTTGCGCCAGGTAAGCATGGAAGCCGCCGAATGGGAGCGTAACGGCCGTGCTGAAGCCAATCTTTGGCCGCACGAACGACTGCAAAAAGTCTATGACATGCAGCAAAAACTTCAACCTCAGCTTTCTGACAGTGTTTGTGCATTCATCCGGCCTGAAGTCGAACGTTTGCTGGAAAAATTAAACAACCCAGCCTTGACTCATCAACAGCGTGAACGTATCGGTGTGCGGCTGGCTGAAATCAACGACCCTCGCCCGGGCATAGGTGTCAATGAAAAAGGTCTTCCCCAATTCGAATGGTGTTCTGTGCCGCAAGGCCGAATCGAATTGGAAGATAATGGCGGTAATTTTAACGTTGAAACTTTTTTCATCGGCAAATATCCGGTGACTTATAAGCAATACCGCGCTTTCCTGGAAGCCGCTGACGGTTACCACAATCCTCGCTGGTGGATTGATTTACAGCGTATGCCTGAACCCGGCGAACAGTTTCGCAAAATTGATAATCATCCGGCCGAGACTGTTTCCTGGTTTGATGCCATGGCCTTTTGCCGTTGGGTGACCGATAAACTGGGTTTTGAAATTCGCCTGCCGGCCGAGTGGGAATGGCAGCAGGCCGCCACGGGTGGTCACTCCGAATATGAGTATCCATGGGGAACGGCATTCGATTCACTCCGGTGCAATACTTACGAAAGCGTCCTGGGACGAACCACGGCTGTCGGATTGTATCCACAGGGCATCTCACCGGTGGGAGCACTGGATATGAGTGGCAATGTCTGGGAATGGTGTTCGAACGATTATGATAAGCCGGAAAGTATAAAGACTACTACCGATGACCGCCGGGTTGTGCGCGGCGGCTCCTGGTACAATTCTCAGGTCGCAGCGCGCGCCGCTCCTCGCCATTACACTCCTGACTACCGCAGCAACAATCTGGGGTTTCGGGTGGTGTGTTCGTCCCCCATCATCTGAAGCACTGGACACTGTTTGCCGCGTTAGCGGCAAAAAATTATTTTTTAACCGCTATTTACTCCTTGTTCAGGCTTTACTCGACAGGCAATCAGCGGCTTACCCAAAACATGCGTGCGTAATCCCCAGGTATCTGCATAACGTACATGATTGATCCAGCCCTGAACGCTGCTGTCAAATTCAGCAAAGCTGATGGCTCCGGCGCAAAATGCTTGCCAGCGTTTCTCAATCCCAATCTCCTGATTCGTGTATTCTGGATGCTAGAGCTTCCAAGACTAAGTTCCCAATATGGAGGTTGGGATCCAAGGTAACGATGGGACGAACACAGCACACGGAAACCCATATTGTTGTTGCGGTTGTCCGGAGTGTTGTTGTTGCGGTAACCAGCGCGCGCGTTGTCCTGATTATTGTTCCAGGAGCCGCCGCGCACAACCCGGCGGTTCGTTACCAGAGGACCCCGCCGGCATTTACCGGCGGATTGATTATTCCACAACGGCCTGCCAAGTGCAAAAAAAAGCGCGGCGCGCTACGCGCGTTAATGCCGCTAACGCGGCAATCAGTGTTCAGTGTTGATGGGGGACGAACACAGCACACGGAAACCCAAATCGTAGTCGCGGGACCCCGGAGTGTAGCGGTCGCGGTAACCAGCGCGCGCGAAGCCCAGAATATTGTACCAGGAGCCGCCGCGCACAACCCGGCGGACGTCGCTGCTATCAGGGTTTTCACGACCATCATTGGGATCATAGGGATAGGCTTGGTAAGCGCTGGAGGTCCATTCCCAAACATTGCCGGACATATCTTGCAGGCCTTCCGGTGTGTTACCGCCTGGAAACACACCAATGGGCGTCGTTGCCCGAATATGGCTTTCAAACGTATTGGCCAGTTCCACATTGAAGGCGTTACCGTAGGCATAACGGCGCCCGGCTGACCCTCGCGCGGCAGCTTCCCACGCCGCTTCGCTGGGCAAGCGAAACGCTAAACCACTTTGAGCGCTGAGCCAGTTACAGTAAGCCATGGCCTCATACCAACAGATGCCGACGACCGGTTGGGCGGCCCGGTTAAAGGCGTCATCGTGCCAGAAAGCCGGTTCGGTTAATTGGCCGCCTGGAAACGATGAAGCCAGCCAATCTTCAAAGGTATCATCGCTCCAGTTTGCGATTTGTTCCCAGTCGTCTGCCTGTTTGGAGGTAATCCGGCCTTGACGTTGCGATTCTCGAATGTTGGCAAATTGGTCTTGCAAAGTTTCGCGAAATTCCCGCCATTGCAGCTTTGGACCCTCATTGGTGTTTTCACCCCGGCGCCAGGCTTTTGACTTTTCGCACTGCCACCAACGTTCGTCTTTATAACCGCCGGTCTCGATGAAGAGGCGATATTCAGCATTGGTCACCGGGAATTGGGCTATTTGAAAGGCGCCAAGTTTCACCGGATGCGGCGGAGCTTCATCTTCATAGAGCCCTTCATCGCTGCCGATGGTATAAACGCCGCCGGGTATTGCTATCAGCGGCGGCAACAAAAATGTGCCATCCGGTCCCTGCCTTTTTTGGAAACGCGGATCGCCAAGTTCCCCAAGTGAAAAACCTGCCGCAATACGGGCACGCAAATCGGCTTTCGGGTTTTGGGTGCGTTTAACCAGAGCCCCTTGCAGTTTTGTTCTGAGTGGGTCGCTGATCCGGACATCCGGCTGCGCCGCGCACCGGCCCGCCAGAGCGAGATTGACATCCATAAGTTGGGTGATGAAATCATCGGCATTCGTCACCATCGCACCGGCAAGCACCAGGGTTTCTTCCCAGCCGGTGGCGGGCAGCGGCGGTAGTGGATCGGAATCCGGCAGACTGTTGAGCGTTTCCTGTAAACCCGGAGAAACGACATCCTTTTGCCATGCCTGTTGCGCCAACTGGGGTTCAGGCGCTTCTGAAAAATGCTGGGCGGCAAAATATTCCTGCAAGAGTTGATGGATATAAAAAACCTGGTCCTGCGCCAGATCCTGCTCCAGCACACTCATTGCAACGCCGGCTTCGAGAATTCTTTCACTCAAGGGATGATCGAGCAAAGCCAGGGCATGGTCGTAATCGATTTTCACGAGTCCTGATTCTTGCGTGGCAATTTGTTTCTGCATTTGAAAGGCCAGAAAACCGAGTTTGGGAATTAACAGGCCACGTTTCGGTAGCTCGCAGGGGGTTTTGCCGTTATGCGCCAGCGTGAGCCTTTGAATATCCCGGGCAGATAACAGTTCGCCGGCTTGAAACAGTTTGTTATCGGGGTTTTCAATTTCCCTTATGATCAGCCTGCGCACAAAAGCGGTAAACAAGGCCGCGCGGCCGCAAGGAATTTCGCCGTCGGCACTTTGCTCGATCAACATGTTTAAAAAATAGGGCGAACGGAAGACATCCAATTGGGCGGTGTTTTTCAGGTTATCCCATAAGGTCTCGCCATAATGCGGGCTGTATTTCAGCAGAAAATCACGGACTTTGTCATCGGATAGCGATTCAATACGCACCTGATGTACGGGCCGATCTTTCGAGGACAACGGGGCACTGTAATCCAGGCTGCGGCAGGAGAAAATAACGCGGGTAGCGCTATTAAA
>CAYVFT010000081.1:0-18236 GCA_964450225.1 uncultured Crenothrix sp.
ACGAAATAGTATTGGCCGGTATCGCAGGACTCGTTGCCGGTGCCATGTCGATGGCCGCTGGTGAATATGTATCCGTCAGTTCGCAAGCCGATACTGAACAGGCCGATTTGGCACGCGAGCGTAAAGAACTGGAGGAAAATGTGCACCATGAAAAAAAAGAACTGCAAGCCATTTACATCGGGCGTGGACTCGATCCTTCACTTGCACGGCAAGTCGCCGAACAACTCATGAATCATGACGCGCTGGGCGCGCACGCCCGTGATGAGTTGGGCATCACCTCCACAGGCACTGCCCGTCCCATTCAGGCAGCACTGACTTCGGCAGCCACTTTCGCCCTTGGCGCTGTTTTGCCACTCTTAATTGTCATGTTCGCCCCTGATGTAAATTTAGTCGCTCTGGTGTCATCCGCATCTTTAGGGTTTCTTGCCCTGCTGGGCATTTTAGCGGCCTATACCGGCGGCTCCAGTCTGATCAAAGGCGCTTTCCGGGTAACCTTCTGGGGCGCGTTGGCCATGGGTTTGACGGCCGGTGTTGGGGCTTTTTTTGGAACAGTCGTGTAAAACAGTGGCATTGAAATGGTGCACATGATCCGAAAGGCGCAACTTTCGGGGAAAACATACCAGCTTATGGCTTTGGCTGAAAAGCTCGTTTTTTGGTATTCTTGTTCGAACTTTTTATTGATACAAGATTTGTTGTGGGAATATGTACCGTGTAGAGAAAACCGTTTTTCTTAGCTACCGCCGTACAAATGCATCCTGGGCGTTGGCAATATTCCAAAATCTGAGGGCAAACGGCTTCGATGTTTTTTTTGACTTCTCTGGTATCGCCAGTGGCGATTTTGAGCGTGTCATTTTAGAAAACATTAAAGCGCGTGCGCACTTCCTCCTTGTGCTGACGCCATCCGCATTGGAACGTTGTAGCGCGCCCGGAGATTGGTTACGCCGTGAGATAGAGGCCGCCATGGAGACACGGCGCAATATCGTGCCACTGATGCTGGAAGACTTCAACTTTGATGATCCGTCTAACACGATTTATCTGACTGGCAAGCTAGCCGGACTTAAACAGTACAACGGCCTGCGCGTCCCGGTTGATTTTTTCGAAGAGGCCATGACTCGGCTTCGCGACAAATATTTGAATGTGCCACTCGATGCAGTGGTGCACCCGGCCTCAGGTTACGCACAACAGATTGCCAAGGAGCAGCAATTCGCAGCAGCTACTGCAACTTCAGTTCAGCAAACAGAGTTAACGGCGGAAGAGTGGTTTGAGAAAGGATTTAATGCGGTAGACCTGTATGAAAAATTGCGATGCTATAGTCATGCAATCCACCTGAAGCCTGACCATGTCTACGCCTATTACAACCGGGGCAATGTTCGCTATGACAAAAAAGACCTCGACGGGGCGATAGCGGATTACACCGAGGCGATCCACCTGAAGCCGGACTATGCTGACGCCTACAACAACCGGGGCCTTGCTCGCGATTACAAAAAAGACCTCGATGGGGCGATAGCGGATTACACCGAGGCGATCCGCCTGAAGCCAGACTATGCTATTGCCTACTACAACCGGGGCTTTGATCGCCGCGCCAAAGGCGACCTTGATGGGATGATAGCGGATTACAACGAGGCGATCCGCCTGAAGCCGGACGATGGTGAAGCCTACAACAACCGGGGCGTAGCTCGCTATGACAAAAAAGACCTCGATGGGGCGATAGCGGATTACACCGAGGCGATCCGCCTGAAGCCGGACGATGCTGAAGCCTACAACAACCGGGGCGCTGCTCGCTATGACAAAAAAGACCGCGATGGGGCGATAGCAGATTTCAACGAGGCGATCCGCCTGAAGCCAGACCATGCTGACGCCTACAACAAACGGGGCGTTGCTCGCTATGACAAAAAAGACCTCGATGGGGCAATAGCAGATTTCAACGAGGCGATCCGCCTGGAGCCAGACTATGCTATTGCCTATACCAACCGGGCCCTGGCTATTTCACGCCAGAATAAAGGTTAATGATTATCAGCTTAAGCCCAGCTACGCCACAACATGTCACATTTCATAACCGGCGACTCATTCAACGCGCTGGGAGTGTCCTGTCACCAATTATTTCAACCTGAGCTAGACCCGGAACGATTTAAGCGAATGAACAATCGATGATTCGTTTCAAAGGGGCCCACTTTCCAATAGATATTAGGGGGCCTCTGTTAATTCAATCTTGAAAAATGGGTGCTTATAGCTTTCAATGACTTAGAATCGTTAAATTTATGAAAAAGTAATTATTAGAGGTTGCTATAAATATAGAGTTAGCCATGATCGAGCAAAGTAAACAACATAACACACCACAAATCGCTGTATTCGGTGAAGTGCTGATGGATCAATTCCCTGATGGACATCAGGTGTTGGGCGGTGCGCCTTTTAATGTAGCATGGCATCTTCAGGCTTTCGGCCAGCATCCTTTTTTTATCAGTCGGGTCGGTAATGATGCTATGGGCGAGAGCATACGGCATGCCATGACCGATTGGGGCATGTCCGTTGAAAACTTGCAAATTGACCCCGATCATCCTACCGGAACTGTTAAAGTCTCAATTAACAAGGGCGAACCCAGCTATGAAATTCTGGCTAATCAGGCTTATGATTTTATCGCCACACAACAACTGACAATAACAAACCCGTATAGCGTTGTTTATCACGGCACGCTGGCACTGCGTAACCATATTTCGGAACAAGCGCTGAATGCCTTAAAAGCGCGTCATACCGGTAAA
The DNA here is from genome assembly GCA_964450225.1 of uncultured Crenothrix sp. Classification (GTDB taxonomy): domain Bacteria; phylum Pseudomonadota; class Gammaproteobacteria; order Methylococcales; family Methylomonadaceae; genus Methylobacter_C. The sequence continues at coordinate 2,757 of CAYVFT010000081.1, forward strand.
GTTTTTATCGATGTCAATTTGAGAGAACCCTGGTGGCACAAAGAGTCGGTCAATCAGTGGGTCAGCACAGCGGATTGGGTAAAGCTTAATCATGATGAGTTAATGCAGCTGGTACCACCACAAGACACTTTGCAAGAAGCAATGCGTTGGTTTCTGGCTCAACATGTTCTGGACGTTCTGATTGTCACTTGCGGCAGTTCAGGCGCTATAGCGCTTGATAATGCCGGAGAGTTTTACGAAGTTATACCTGCAGGTAATTTCGCCCTAGTCGATACCGTGGGCGCCGGCGATGCTTTCTCAGCGGTGCTGTTGCTTGGCATACAGCAGGACTGGTCTTTGTCTGTTGCTATGGAAAGAGCTCAATCCTTTGCATCCGCCCTGGTAACCCAAAGGGGAGCAACGGTTAAGGATTTAAGTTTTTATCAGACATTCATCCATGCCTGGAATCTTGATTAACATATATATAATTGTTGGTTTTTAAATCTCCTCTCCCTAACCCTCTCCAGCAGGAGAGGGAGCTAAAGCACCGGCAATGATGTACGATGTGTATAAACCAATTCTCTAGGCTTTTAATCCCAGTGGGAACTTAGGTAAAAGTAGTTAATTCAAGTTGAGTTATGCTAAGTTAACCTGATATTTGCTGTATCAGTTTTGTTTTTGCACTTTTAACAGTTTTCTTTGTCGGACAATGCTTAATTGCGTGTTTCTAATATGAATTACCGATTACATGTAAAAAATAATAAATGATGAAAACCATGAACACTATAAAACAATTGCTTAAACCTGAATTTGAAATGAGATTTATCGCTTCTTTAGTGTTTTTTTTCCTGTTATTGATTTCTGCACCTCAAAGCATATTTGCAGCAGACATTAATGTTTCCGTAGATCGTAATCCGGTCAGTCTTGATGAGTCTTTCCAGATCATCTTTACCGCGACGGAGCCACCAGACGGCGAACCCGATTTCAGCCCCTTGGAACAGGATTTTTCCATACTCAGCCAAAGTAACAGCAGCAGTTCTTCGTGGATTAATGGCAAATCCAGCAAAACCGTTCAATGGACGCTTAGTGTAATGGCTAAACAGGCGGGCAGTCTGGTTATTCCCCCGGTGAAATTTGGTAATGATGTTAGTCAGCCTTCTACCATTCTGGTTACTGAGAATACTCCAAACAAAGCTGTCAACACCGATGAGGATTTGTTTTTAGAAGTTGATGCGACACCGGAAAATCCCTATATACAATCACAGGTTATCTATACCTTGCGTTTATTTACAAGAGTTGATATCCAGCAAGCCAGATTGAATGAACCTGAACTGGCGGATGCAGTAATTGAAAAACTAGGTGATGACAGTTCCTATAATACCCAGGTTAATGGCGTGAATTATTCGGTAACTGAACGAAAATATGCCATTTTCCCGCAAAAAAGCGGCCAATTAACCATTAAACCGCTGATATTGACAGCCGAAGTGCTGAGCGGTAGCCGCCCCAGTTTTAACAGTTTTTTTAATTCCCAGATGACCAGAACCAAACGAGTCGAATCCAAAGCGATAACGCTGGATGTAAAACCTGCTCCTGCATCTTTTACCGGAAAGCATTGGCTATCGGCTGAACAACTGGTTTTAAAACAGGAATGGTCAGGTGATACTCAGCAAATGAAAGCTGGAGAACCTGTGACCAGAACCTTAACTTTAGTGGCAAATGGCACAACGGTTGGTCAACTTCCGGAATTGAATACCTCTGTCACCAATGATGAGTTAAAGGCCTATCCTGACCAACCTGTTTTGAAGGAACAGAAAAAAGCTGATGGACTACTGGCTTTTAGAGAAGAAAAAATTGCCCTGATTCCCTCAAAAGCAGGCAGCTACACATTACCTGCCATAGAAATCCCCTGGTTTAATACCCGAAGTCACAAAGTGGAAATAGCGAAAATTCCGGAAACAACGCTTACAGCAGTTGCTGTCGCCGGGACTAAACCAGCAACTATTGCTCCAGCGGTTACGCCAGTGACGCCACAGAAACTTGACACAAGTCCGGTTATTCAAAACCAGCAACATGCCAATATCTGGTTATGGGTTTCTGCCTTTTTAGCAGCTGGCTGGTTAATTACAGTGCTTTTTTTCTTAACCAGGCGCACTGCTGAAAAACCCGTTATTGAAAATGATGACTCAGAAATAAATTTGAAAGAGTGCATCAAGAATTTAAAAAATGCGTGTACTAATAACGATGCGGTAGCGGCCAAGGATGCCCTGATTGGATGGGGGCGGCAAAAGTTTAATGTCTCGAATCTGGGGACACTCGCAGGGTTTTGTGATGCCCGGTTAAGAGACGAAATTTTGCATTTAAATCAAACTTTATATGGCAAGAAATTAGGTGAGTGGCAGGGCAAAAAACTTTTTCAGGCGTTTTCAGAAAATAAAGCACGAGAGAAAACAGTGACTGCTGAGGACAAAAGCCTCGAGCCGCTTTATCGTTTGTAATGTTTGTGGTGAAAATTTAGGCGGCTAGTACCGGTAATATGTCGACCTTCCGCTTTCAGCAGTTTTCAGTTACCCAGAAACACTCGGCTATGAAAGTTTGCACGGACGCTGTTTTATTTGGTGCTATGGCGCCGGTTAACACTGGTGATCGGGTATTGGACATAGGTGCGGGGACTGGCGTACTGTCTTTAATGGCTGCTCAGTTGGGGGCATCGCATGTGACAGCGGTTGAATTGACGCGACAAGGATATGAAGAAGCCCACATAAATTTCATCAATAGCCCCTGGGCAGATCGTCTTGAGGCAGTGCATCTGGATATTCAAGGGTTTGCCAGTTCAGCAGGCTGTCAATATGATCTTATTATTTGTAACCCGCCATTTTTTGAAAATCACAGCAAGACTGCAAACTCCCTTAGAAAGATCGCCAGACACAACGATCAATTACCTTTTTCTGAGTTAATTAAAAGTGCCGATCAGTTATTATCCAGTCATGGATTATTTTATCTGTTGCTTCCTGTTCACGCGGTAGAAAAATTCGCTGCTGTCGCATCAGTTGCGGGCTTTCGATTAACTCATCAAACTGATTTTCGCGGCTACAGCCATAACGAAGCCAAAGTTTCTGCGCTAACTTTTAGCCGCACAGTTGCCACGTTTGTGACAAGCCTATTGACGATCTACGAATCTCACCGGGTTTATACGAAAGACAGCGAGCGTTACTTGTCGCCTTTTCTGTTGCGGTTTACTAAAAATCAAGTCTTGAAAAATGGTGTAGTTAGCCTAACTTAGGCTTGCTATGACAACACATCCCTGTGTTGTAGGGCTGGCGTTTTTAAAAATTAAGCAAATTATCTGACAACCTTGTGTCCACGACCGCTCATACAGTTGTTATAAGCACTTTTGTACCTGTCTTCAGTGTCTATACCTTTGTATGCACCTCCGCCCAAGCCACCCGTCGCAGCGCCTATAGCCGCACCTGTGCCTGCGCTACCGGTGAATGCACCTATAATGGCACCCGTTGCAGCGCCTAAAGCCGCCCCTGTGCCTGCACCTATGGCTGTCTCTTTTACAGTGCCACCGGACGCTTGATCTGCAAGTTGTTTGCATTCGGCCATATCCTGGTTTATCCGATAGGCATTTGGATCGTTATAGGAATCGACAGTAGGCTGGTATCCTCCATAGCTGTAGCACCCCGAAAGCAGTGTGACGACGATAAAAACGAAACTTGTTGTAAATTTTGTCATGCTTATTTCCTTTGAAAGTTATTGCTAAAGTTTATTAATTAATTATGAATACAATCTGAACGCTTGGACTGCATAAATATATCTACAGTTCCCTTAAGACCCGTAGGGGAGGTTTATTAAGCACCTGTCTTACTCCCCAACATCCGGCCACACCAACGCATAAAGCGCCTGCAAAAGGTATTAACGCCCACAAATGCAGGCTGGGGCGGTACTCCATATTCATTACCTGCGTATATAACGCATAAATAATAGTCTCGGATATGACTACAGCCAAGAAACCGGAAATCAGTCCGAGCGCGCTAAACTCGATAATATGGGTCATTCTTAACAATGAACGATTCGCACCCAGTGTTCGCATTAATGCGCCTTCATAAATTCGACTATCCAGGGTAGCATAAACGGCGGCAAACAAAACGGTAAATCCGGCCATTAAGGCAAAGTAAAGCAAGTAGTTGATGGCTTGAGTCAATTGAGTCAATATGGTTTTAAATTGCTGCAAAATTAAATCGACTTCCAGAATAGTTGTGCCGGGAAATTTTTTTACAAGGGTGTTTAACAAGTTTTTTTGGGCTTCAGGCAAATAAAAACTGGTGATAAGCGTGCTGGGATAAGCGTCCAGTGTGCCGGGGGAGAAAATCATATAAAAATTAGGCTTCATCGTATCCCACCTCAGTTCGCGGATACTGGCAACCGTCGCGTTAATCTGTTGACTGCCAACAGTAAATGTCAACAGATCGCCTGGTTTTATTTTCAGGCTATCGGCCAATTTTTGTTCAACAGACACCAGGCCGGTCTGATCATTACTCCACCAATTTCCGGCCACTATTTTATTCTCTTCTGGCAGCTCTTTGGTCCAGGTAAGGCTTAATTCTCTATGCGTGGCACTTTCGCCTTGCGTATCTTTACTGACTATTTGTTGTACAGGAGTGTGATTGATCTCTACCAGACGCCCTTTAACCACCGGATAAAACTGGCTGCCGTTAATGTTTTGCTGTTGCAGTTCTTGTTGAAAGGCGGCTTGTTGGCCAGGAAAAATATTGAGTGCAAAATGATTGGGCGCGTTATCGGGCAATTGCTTTTGCCAGTTATCGATTAAATCGGTGCGCACGGTAAAACTCAGTACCATGGCAACCAAAGTAATACTGAAAGCCAGAATTTGACTGACACTGGCGCGGCTGTTTCTTAATAAACCCTGTAAGCCGAAACGCCAAGTCAAGCTCATGGAAGGCAGTAATTTGCGGGTTAAATTCAACAAGCCATAAACCAGCAAACCCAACACCAGTAAAGTCGTCAAACCCGCACCTAAAATAGTTGTCGTCATTTTAATATCATCCGTATATTTCCATATTAACAGGCCAATAATTCCAATAGATAAACCATAGATCAGCCAGGCACTAGCGGGCAATGGTTCCAGTTCGCGGCGCAATACTCTAAGCGGAGACACCTGTTTTAGCCGTAATAACGGGGGCAGGGCGAAACCTAATAAAACCAACATACCGATGATAAAACCAAAAAAAACCGCCAATAATCCGGGGCTGGCGATGTGCTGCGGCAGTAATTCTTTAAGTAAATGGAACAAACCTTCTTGTGCAAACCAGCCCAACAAACAACCGATGGCACTCGCCACTAGCCCCAAGACAACAAACTGACTGCTATAAAGCCAGAGTATTTCATTCTGTTTACAGCCCAGGCAACGTAATAAAGCGGTGGCATTAAAGTGGCGCTCGGTATAACGCCTGGTCGCCATGGCGATAGCGACGCCGGAAATTAAAATAACCAGGGTGCTGGACAGCCCCAGATAACGTTCCGCGCGATCCAGAGCCGAACCCAATTCCGGCCTGTCTTCATGGATGTCCATGATGCGTTGCGACGGGTTTAACTGCGGCTTAAGCCATTGCTTGAATTCAGTTAATGCTTTAGGTTTGCCAGTGAATTGAAAAAAATAATGAACATGGCTGCCCGGCTGCACAATTCTCGTTGCTTCCAGATCGGCCTCATTAATCATCACACGCGGAGAAAAACTGTAAAAATCGCCCTTCTTGTCGGGTTCGTAGGTGATGATACGAGTGATGGTCAGTTGTTTCTCACCCACTGTTACCGGGTCGCCCAATTTGAGTTTAAGTGCTGGCAAAATGCGTTTTTCAACCCAGGCCGTTCCCTTCCCCGGGCCATTGTGGGTGATGGTTTCGGTCGAATAATCCGCTGTTGTGGTTTTTAAAAAGCCACGCAAGGGGTAAGCTGCACTGACGGCTTTAACACCGGCCAGTAACAGTTCATCATGCTCAATCAGGACACTGGAAAATTCTGCCGTTCGTGCTTGCAACAAATCGAGTTGTATTGCCTTGGCCAACCACTCGGCAAGCACCGGGTTTGGACTGGCTATTACTAAATCGGCAGCCAAAAATTCGGCGGTTTGATTAGTCATGGTGCGTTGCAGGCGGTCAGAAAAAAGGGCAATGGCTGTAGAACTGGTCACGGCGATAATTAAAGCCAGTATCAGTATCGTCAGTTCGCCGGAACGGCTATCACGCCATAACATCCGTAGCGCCAGATTAAAACGGCTCATACTATGCACCCTGCATCCAGTTGAATCGTTCGTTGACAACGGGCAGCCAGAGCGTGGTCGTGCGTCACCAGAATCAAGGTGGTTTTATTTTCAAGATTAAGCTCGAACAGCAAATCAACAATAGTCGCACCGGTTTTACTGTCCAGATTACCGGTAGGTTCATCGGCAAAAAGAATCGCCGGTTTTGTAACAAAAGCTCTGGCCAGGGCAACACGTTGCTGTTCGCCGCCGGAAAGCTGTTTTGGCGTATGTGACAAACGGTGCGATAAACCCACTCGGTGCAATAAAGCGATGGCGGCCGCTTTAGCGTGTTTATTGCCACTTAACTCCAAAGGTAGCATGACATTTTCCAGCGCAGTGAGCCCATGCAATAATTGAAATGTCTGAAAGACAAAGCCAATCAATTCATTACGCAATGCCGCCCTGCCATCTTCGTCCATAGTAGTTAATGACTTTCCATTAAGAATGATGGTTCCGGAACTGGGTGTATCCAATCCTGCCAACAAGCTTATTAATGTGGATTTTCCCGATCCGGATTCACCAACAATGGCAATGCTTTCACCAGATTTGATTATCAAATCTATCGATGACAAGATATGCAGTTTACCTTCGGAAGTTATCACCGACTTTCCCAGGCCTTCCGTTACAATAATGTTGTTTGAGGTTTGATTAACTTGAGTTTGCATAATGAGTAGATTTTTATTTGCCGTGATAGTTTCATTTATGTCCATGTCTGCCATGGCCAAGCCTGTAATAGTGGTTTTAGGAGATAGTATCAGTGCCGGTTATGGAATTGAAGTAGAAGGAGGTTGGGTTGCTTTGGTTCAGAAAAAACTGACTGAAAGCAACAGCAAGTACAAGATCAGCAATGCCAGTATTAGTGGTGATACCAGCGCAGGCGGTTTGGCGCGTATCGACCCGATTTTGACAGCACAAAAACCGGCAATCTTATTGCTTCAACTGGGCGCTAATGACGGCTTGCGTGGTCTGTCTCCTGTAGAGATGAAAAACAATCTTGCCGAGATTGTCCGTCGTGCACAAAAGTCGGGGGCAAAAGTCATTTTGCTAGGGATGAAAATCCCACCCAATTACGGTAAACGCTATGTTGATATGTTTTACAACGTTTATCCGCAACTTGCTAAAGAGCTGAATATTCCATTGGTCCCCTTTCTCCTTGAAGACGTCGCACTGAATAAAGACTTGATGCAAGCTGACGGACTGCATCCCAATGCCAAAGCACAACCTATCCTTGCAGACAAAATTGAGCCTTACCTTTTCCCTATCCTTAAATAAACGAGAGTTACTGATGACCGTATTAACATTAAAACAAGCCAATCTTATTATCAACACCGCTGTGCATGTAGCTAGAGAATTAAATCTGGCGCCACTGACTATTGTTGTGCTGGATGCTGCAGGTCATGTAAAAGCTTTGCAAAGGGAAGATGGCGCGAGCATGATCAGGCAACAAATCGCCACAGCAAAAGCCTGGGGTGCTGTCAACATGGGCGTATCATCTCGCAGTCTGGCAGCCGTCGCATTACAACGTCCCGATTTTATGAATGCCTTAATAGACGTCGCCGATGGAAAAATGATGCCGGCTCCTGGTGGTGTTCTGATTCGTGATGCCGATAATCATCTCATCGGCGCCGTCGGTATCAGCGGTGATGTGCCTGATCAGGATGAACGTTGTGCGATTGCTGGAATAGAGGCTGTGGGTTTTTTTGCAGGGATTTGAGATCAGAATAATGGCTAGTCAATACCGGACATGGCATTGAAGGCGCGCTTGACTAATTCAGGCTTGATACATACAAGATTTGTTTGTATAAAACGCACGGAATGGTACCCATAGACTAAATCAAATCTCATTTTTATAAAAAGAGTCAGAGAATGGGTCGCAGAACGGATGCTGGTTATATATCAGGATAAAATTCAACTGAGGCTCAAAGCCGGTTGTTGCCTTCTGATTTGGAGAAACGAACTGGTGAGCAAAGTATCTGGCGGGCGACGCTCGGCTGTAGGTGACATTCCCGCTGATGAGCTGGGCGGTATTGGCCACGAAACCCAGTTGCAAGCGGCTGTCGGTTTACTGGTTTGGGTGATGATCAGCAAATATCAAGATCACCTTCCGCTCTATCGTTTGGAACAAATCGCTGCCCGCCATCACGTGAACCTGTCCTGTACCACCCTGGCCGAATGGGTGGGTCGTGTGATTTATCCTGACAGAAACTTCTACGTGTCAGATTAGGATCGAACCATTACAACAGATAAAGTTTCGGGCTCGTCGTCTCCCTCAGAACCAAAACCGCACTCCGGCAACAAACAGCGTTCCTTCCGAGGGTTGGCCAGCAGCTTGTAAATTATCAGCCGCTGAACCGAAACTGCTCGCCCATTCAACACCCACATAAGGAGCAAACTCGCGCAGAATCTCGTAACGCAGCCGCAAGCCTCCTGCAAAGTCCGACAATCCATTACTCACATTTCGCGAATCGTCTCTTTGGCTATAGACATTCATCTCGATACGTGGCTGCAAAATGAGTCTTTGCGTTATCAGTAAATCGTATTCTGTTTCGAGCCGAAATGAGATTCTTCCCTGTTCATTAACATAAGCCGTCGCTTCCACATAAATCCAATAGGGCGCAGTGCCCTGAACACCGAATGCGAGCCAGCCACGATCTATGCCCTGACCACTGTCATAACGCACACCCAACTGCGTGTCCCAATAGGCGGTAATTGCGTGGGCCCAAAGCAGTTCGTTGCGCGCGTCTTTAAAAGTGCCACCTTCAATTTCGCCCTCGGCTCTGACTAATGCCCGATCATAAGTATTGCCAAACCAGGCTTGCCAATCATAGGTCAGAGCGGTGCTGCCGCGAGTTGTGGCACTTTCAAGCCGATCGACCAGAAGCGATCCCAGTAGTTCTTGATCGCCCATCTGTGGACGTGGACTTTGTCCGAAATCATAACCATCTGAGTAAGCATGCGGATCGCGGGCGTCTATTGGAGCCGAATTTCCCTGCATGGACATGGATTCATGATTCATTTTGCTATGATCCATGCCTGGCATAGAACCGTGATTCATCTTGCTATGATCCATACCCGGCATAGCTTCCATATCCACGGCTGTTTCTGCCGACGGAGTCACTGATTTTTCCCCGGACTTTACATCATTCCGAATGTGCTCGCTTGAAACATTATGGTGGCTGTGATCGACGGGGACTTGATTTTCTTGCGCCAAAGAGGAAGTCATATTGAAAATCATCAAGAGGGCGATCAAACTTACGCGAAAGCTCATCAGCGTTTCCTGCATCACTATTCGGTTACTCCTGTTTGATGGCATTATATTCAGGCTACGACCACTTCACGCATCATGCCCGCATGCATGTGATAAAACAGGTGGCAGTGCATGGCCCAGCGCCCCAAAGCATCCGCAGTGACACGAAAAGTCACCCGTTGCGCCGGTTGCACAATGATCGTGTGTTTGCGTACCTGAAACTCGCCATCCGGACTTTCCAGATCGATCCACATGCCGTGTAAATGCAGGGGATGAGTCATCATCGTGTCATTGACGAAGATTACGCGTAGCCGTTCGCCATAGCGGAAATGTATCGGTGTGGATTTGCCGAACTCGAGGCCATCAAATGACCAAGTATAACGTTCCATGTTACCGGTGAGATGGAGCTCAATTTCCCGATCCGGTTTTCTAAGATCACGCGACCCTCCGATGCTGTGCAGATCGTCATAGGCAAGCACTCGACGGCCATTGTTTCTAAGGCCGATACCGGGATCATCCAGGTTGGTGCGCGGCGTGTCCACTCGCATATCTACACTGGGGCCATATTCGGTGCTGGCGTGGCGTACACGGACATTCACATGCCCAGTGCTCATGCCGCCATGAACACTGTGATCCATCGCGCCCGCACCGCCACCCATGTTACCCATCATATCCATCATGGTTAGTGGTACCGGCTTATCCAACGCAGGCACCGGGGCCGTCATGCCGACGTGCGTCGCCAGGGTACCACGAGCATAGCCTGTGCGATCCATACTCTGGGCAAAAATGGTATAAGCCTCATCTTCAGGGGTAACAATAACATCGTAGGTTTCGGCATTACCAATGCGAAATTCATCCACTGAAACCGGCTCAACGTTCTGTCCATCAGCCTGAACTACCAACATCTTCAGCCCAGGGATACGAATGTCAAAAAATGTCTGTGAAGCTGCGTTGATAAAACGCAAGCGCACTCTCTCGCGCGGACGAAACAGTCCTGTCCAGTTGCTGCCCGGAGCAGTTCCATTCATGAGGTAAGTAAAGGTATAGGCAGAAATATCCGACAGGTCAGTCATATTCATGCGCATCATGTTCCACATGTGTCGCTTCTGAATAGCCGATGCTAGCCCCTCGCCGGCAGCATCACGAAAAAAGTCGACTACTGTATGCTGGTTGAAATTGTAATAATCGCTTTGCTTCTTGAGCTTGGCCAAGACCGTCATCGGGTCTTCATCGGTCCATTCGGACAGTAGCACGACATAGTCACGTTCCGCCTGAATGGCTTCGGTACCAGACGGATCGATAATAATCGAGCCATACAGCCCGGTCTGTTCCTGCATTCCGGAATGAGAGTGATACCAGTACGTGCCTGATTGCTTGACTTTGAAGCGATAGGTAAAGGTTTCCCCCGGTGCGATGCCTTTGAAACTGATGCCAGGTACACCATCCATTTGATAAGGCAGGAGGATACCGTGCCAATGAATCGACGTTTCCTCGGCAAGGCGGTTGGTAATATGCAGAGTCACCGCATCTCCCTCTCGCCAGCGCAGTGTAGGCGCAGGAATCGAACCATTAACCGTGGTTGCCATACGTGGCGTACCGGTAAAGTTAACGGGCGTTTCCGCAATGGTGAGATTAAATTCAGTACCGGCTAGGATTTCTGCTTGCGTTGTTAATCTTGCCTGGGTTGTTTTGAGCCATGGTGAGAGGTATAAAGCGGCCAATCCCTGAATGAACCGTCTACGGGAAAGCTTTGGTGTTAGCAATGAGGGTCGGGTAATAGACTGCATGTAATGGTAATGGCTTAAGCCTGTTGGTTCCGAATGACAAACTGCTCATGCATTGTCAGTATCACAATCTGGCCAGCATGGGCATAGGGTGTGAAAAGATCCACCATAGCCTGACGCGGAACTTCATCGAAATAGCTCCCCAACAAGAACCGCATGATTTTCAGGCGATTCTCCTCCATATCCGGAAAAACCAGCTCGTACTCTATATCCTGTTTGTGGTATACCTCTCCCAGTCCGGCCAGGCTAGCCTCAAGGTCTTCGGCTATGTGGAAAGGGAAAGGCTTGCCAATCAGGGCAAAACAATAAATCAGGAATTGAATCAGTATGTTGCTCTGTCCGGCTATAGCAGTGAGGAAAAGGCCAGAGGCAGTTAAAGCTCGCAGAATGCTGGTCAGCACCTCATCGAGATTCGGGACATAGTATAAAACATGGTTTGCCAGCACTAGATCAAAGTGGGCTTCTATGTAAGGCGGCAGTGCTGGCCAAGCCTGCATTGGATGGGCGGTTAAGGGTTGTAATTGTTCGAGGGCTTGTTGACGATACTCCGCCTCCGGTTCCACCAGGGAGAGCCACAATTGCTCTGGAGGCAGGCGCGCCAGGGCAAGAAATTGGCAGGAGAATCGGCCCGAGCCGGAACCAAAATCCAGCATCCGAATTGGGCCACCCCCTTTCGCCAGAACATGCAGCTGAGGCATGTAGGCGAGTAAATCCCTGGCAGCTTCCGTAGTATGCTCCTGAAAAAAGAGGTAATCATCACGGATGGGGCCAAAGTCTTTACTACTGATCACGTTCATGAGCAAATCTCTATTTGAATGAAGCACTACAACAGCTTGTTAATAATTAGCAGACGTTGCTGCGTATATGTCGTCCGTGCGGGCAATTCATGTAGCCAACCGAATGGGTTGAAACGGATCAGGCTCATCGAGCTGAAACCAACGCGGCCGATTTGGCTGAACTTACTTTATTAAGTTCAGTTGTCAGGAATGATCTTAAATACTTAACCGGCTAACCTTGACAACATTCATGTATTCCATCGAAGGCTGTTTATCGGTTTTAAGGGCCTCAGGTTGATGCATTAATTTAAAATGAAGTCAGTATCAGACCAGATAAATTGCAAGACGCTCCATGTGATCGGGTTGACAGTTGGCGCCATTATAACAACCTTATCTGGCTATACGTATTTACCCGCTGCTTTTCAAAACCAACGACCAACAACCAAAGCAGCTCGATCATAGACTTGTTCCTTATATGCGTTCCGTCATTACAGCTTTGCTTTGCTCTTTTGCCTTGTACATTTTTGCATCCGCTTTTCTGAGCAATTCGCTCATTTCTGTGCCATCGTCGGGATATACCGAAATTCCCAGGCTGATACCAATATTCACTTTTATGCCCTGGATAAGCAACGGCTGCATTAACTTGGCTTAAATTTTCCGTGCGACCCCTTCTGCATCCTCATAAGACGTATTTTCCAGCAGGATCACAAATTCATCTCCGCTGATTCTGCTCAAGGTATCCTCATTTCTGATGCAATCCTTTAGTAAACCACCCAAGGCCTTGAGCAGCTGATCACCAATTTCGTGGCCATAGGTGTCGTTTACCTTCTTAAATCCATTCAGATCAAGGAACATAATCGAAAATGTTATGTCACGACGCCGTGTTCGGGAACATGCCTGACTGAATCGATCCGTCAATAGAGTTCTATTGGGGAGCCCAGTCAGCGCATCGTGCGTCGCCATGTGGAGCAAGCGATTTGCGGATTTTTGCCTTTCTTCTTCCCTGCGGAAATGACTGTTAAGAAAAAGCAATAGAAGAGCCAGGAACAAGAGCGAGGTAGAGCCTGTCGTTATTAATAGTGGCAAATCCAGATCAAACCAGCCCAGTTGTTTTTCCACCTTGAGCGCAAACGGCTGACTTCGGCTATCCAGCTTCTTTTCTATAGTCAGCTTGGGAAACAACTTCGTTTCTAATCTGCTCGGCACGGGTGCAGCAAAATGCAACAATTCGCCTTTCGGATCATCACTCGAATAGCTGGAGTAATAAAGACGAAACCCCAGATTTTCCACCAAATGTTCTATTTGTTTCCGGATCGTTTCGCTATTGACTTCTAATAGCGAAAACGCTTGTTTACGCTTGGCTTGGCTTCCTCTCTGAAGATCGGGAACGGGGTGGAATAGAACATACCCTAGAGGCCCTTCGACGAGTTTAAACGGGATGGTAGCCACGGGGGATTGCAATTTCTTCGATAGATTCAGGGCGTCGCGTAAGAAGGATGCCGAGTCCATGTCTGCGCCGATTAATTGTTTGGTGTTGGGTGACGTCGGTTCAATAAAAATAATCGGAGTATATATCGGCTTTTTTATAACTGGCTGCCAAGTGCGGCGGTCAGCCATGTAACTGAAAGCTTTCACTTTGAACTGGGGAAACCAGGATTGTTTTTGTCTTGTGATAAACTCGGTCAAATCATTCCGTTTCACAATAAGAGCGACTTCCAGTGCATAAACATGAGGATAGCGGGCAAGGATTTGTTGAGCGTAACGGGATGCACTTTCTCTATCGGCATATTCAATGGCGCTCAGAAATGCGGCAAAACCCTCCAAAATCGACTCATTGTCCCGGGCGATGAGTTTGATGCTTTCGTGCAATTGTACGACCCTCTGATTGAAGGCTACTTCAGCTTCATGCAGCGTAAGCTTAAATACCAGATTCGTCGTGACTAACGTCACTGCTGCCCAAGTCAGGAAGACGAGACTATAAATCCAAAAAGATTTTTTTTTGAACAGGTTTGGCAAATTTTTTTTTTGATTATTGTCACCAATGTTTAGGTTTCCTGTGGAAACCAGATCATCAACTAGCCTGCCTCGGAGATCCGCTTTGGCTGGTGTTAACTGGTGTTTAATCCAAATGATCCATAAGGCAGAAAAGTTAAGTGACATTTTTTGCGCTCCAAAAATAGCAATTTGATTATCCATACGCTAAAGCTCGCTATAGACAAAATCAGCTGCTTGAGAAAGTGATATTCATTTCCAGTAACTCGGACGCGAATTAAATAAACTCCAAAGACAATTGGCTCTATGTCGTTCTTAAAACTAATGGATTAGAGCGAGCTCGATGTCGTTGATTGGTGTGTACATGTTCTAATATAGCTAAATTATATATCGAATATCAGCTGGAAGAATGATCGTTAGGTAAAAGATAGCTTTTGCCCCAGTTTGGCTAAAGCCGGTTCGACATCTTGTTTATCGTTATTTCGACAAATTCGTTCGGTACTTAATCATCTTGAGTTTCTTATAGAGATGCTTCATAGTTAAGCGGTGTGCATCGCTTGTAGACAACAATTAGAACATTCATTAAAACTTTTCTTTGCACATTTATCCACTCTATCTGACCACTGATTCAAAATATGTATGAGCATTTAGATGATTTCAAATTAGATGCGCTAAATTGCGGCACAGACTATTATGCTGATGCCTCGTTAAAGCCGCAAAATATCGACAACGCTTTTAAAATCTATCAGCATGCCAAGAATGGAACGACATTATTAGACGCTGATGGCAACACTATTGCTTTTGGGGTGACAATTGTTGGTCGTCTTGCACTCAGGGTCAGTAACCGAAAAGATAATGGTGAAGAAGAATATACATGGATTCCTTCTGATGAATCATTTCCGAGTATTGATGAAATCATGAAAGAAAACCTCGGCATACTAAGCGAAGAATCGACTGGTCAAATTGGAAGTGTTCTGAATAGTAAAAATTGGTCTCTGCTCGCCAATGACGCATGGCTGCTCGGCAGTATCCATGCCATTACTGAATTTCATTTTGCTTCGCCTCTTAGGTGGCGCAATCTTTGGGATGACAATATGGAACGAATAACAGTAACAGCGCGAGAAATAATTGGCATTACAGCACACGGTTATGAGATATGCAGACCGAATCCAAAATTGGAGTCCGTAGCTATTTGTATCGACAGAAACAAAGCAATGGCAGCTTCGTTAATAACTTATAAAGACTACGTAAAGAAATATATAAACCGTGATATTGTGTCAACACTTTTCCGGACATGAGGTTAAGGAAAAAGTTGAGCATGCTCCTTAACTAAGGAATGGTAATTAAATAAGTTGAACAGAAGCAAATTTAAACCGACAC
>CAYVFT010000082.1:0-17824 GCA_964450225.1 uncultured Crenothrix sp.
CCAGAAAATCCACGTATTCTTCAAGTCTAATTAATGCCGTCCAGACTGTTCGAATTCGACATCTGTTTATCTTGCTCCGGAATTCAACCAATCTAAATATCTTGTTACACCCTGCTTAACAGTTAAAAACTCTTTAGTATAGCCTGCCTGTTTTATGCCGGAAATATCCGCCTGCGTATAACTTTGATACACTCCCTTTAGATGCTCTGGAAAAAGGATGTATTCGATAGAACCTTTTTGATGCCAATCTATGACTGCTTTAGCGACGGCATTAAATGTTTCCGCCTTTCCGGTCCCTACATTATAAATCCCACGTTGTTCTGGATGATCTAAAAACCATAAATTCACGTCAATCACATCATCAATATAAACAAAGTCGCGCTTTTGTTCACCATTAGCAAAACCATCGCAGCCCTCAAACAATTTGGCTTTTTTTTGCTCGATAACTTGTCGATTAAAATGGAACGCTGTGCTACTCATAGAGCCTTTATGCTGCTCTCCTGGTCCATAGACATTAAAATAGCGAAATCCAACAATTTGGCCCTTTGTTTCAGGTAATACACGCCGGACATATTGATCAAATTGGAACTTTGAATAAGCATACATGTTAATAGGATGCTCACAACTGCGGTCAACACGAAATCCATGCTCGCCATTTCCGTATACTGATGCTGAAGAAGCATAGATAAAAGGAATATTCCTTGCTATGCATTTATTCAATAGACGCTTGGAATAATCATAATTATTCTTCATGACATACTGTCCATCCCATTCAGTTGTCGCAGAACAAGCACCCTGATGAAAAACCGCTTTTACACCATTTAAAAATGGCGACGATTCAATCTGCTCTATAAACTCCGTCTTATCCAGATAATCAGCAATATCAAGATCAGATATATTATGCATTTTTCGACCATTTGCCAGATGATCAACTAACAATATATTGCTTTCTCCTCGCTGATTTATCGCTCGAATCAGATTACTGCCTATAAAACCTGCGCCACCTGTAACAATAATCACTCCGTCCCCCTCGCCTTATTAATCATTGCTGTTGTTGACTGACCATCAACAAACTGTAATATCTTAACTTCACCGCCCGCTTTAATAACGCAGTCACCGCCTGCAACTTGTTCGGAACTATAATCACCGCCTTTAACGATAATATCTGGCAACAACTTGCAATATAATCGCTCAGGTGTTTCTTCTGCAAATGCAACCACCCAGTCTACACATGCCAATGCAGCCAGAACTGTCATACGCTCTTGCAACCCATTGATAGGTCGCGACTCACCCTTAAGAAGCTTGACTGAGGCATCGGAATTAACCGCTACACACAACCGATCACCCAGAGCTTTCGCTTGCTCAAGGTAGGTCACATGCCCTGCATGCAACAAATCAAAGCAACCATTGGTCATAATAATTTTTTCATCATGAGCTTTTGCACGAGCAAAAAGATTTGCCAATTCATCTTCGGAAACAATGCCGTAAAGGGAATCTCTATCGCCGTGCATTGCCCGCGTCAATTCTTGCATCGATACCGTTGATGTTCCCAGTTTGCCAACAACAATACCGCCTGCCAAATTAGCAAGATACATAGACTCAGATAAAGGCATGCCAAGCGAGACACCCAAAGCCATCACGGCTATAACCGTATCTCCGGCCCCAGTGACATCAAATACATCTTTGGCTTGCGCTGGCAATGAATGCACTTGATCATTCCTCATCAGAGTCATTCCCGCTTCGCCGCGAGTTAGCAACATTGCTGGAATTTTATACTGATCTAAAAGCGCCAGCCCTTTTTCAATCAAATGCTGTTCATTTTCACAATTACCTACCACAGCCTGTAATTCTGCCAGATTTGGCGTTATCAGATCCGCCCGGGCATATCGCTGATAATCCACTCCTTTTGGATCCACCAAAACCTTAACACCTGCTTGTTTGGCTTCATTAATATACGTTGATATCTCCTCTAGAGCTCCTTTGCCATAATCAGAGAAAACAACAACATCGTTTTCCGGCAAATATCTAATTAGGGACTTCTTCAGGGCATCTCGATCAAACTTTATGGGTGTATCTTCAAAATCCAGACGTATCAATTGTTGATGTTGCGCCATGACACGCAATTTGCAAATGCTACGCAACGACTTCTCAACAACAAAATCGCAAACCACACCTTCGGTCTCCAGTAGTTGCTTTAGAATTTGGCCTTCAGCATCATCACCAACAACGCCCAACAAAATGACTTTCCCGCCTAATTTGGCGATATTAAGAGCGACATTACCGGCACCCCCTATGCGATTTTCAACACTCTTAACCTTAACGACCGGCACGGGTGCTTCAGGAGAGATTCGTAAAGCCTGCCCCGACCAATAGCGATCCAGCATAACATCACCGATTACAATGATACGAGCTGATCCAAACTCAGGGGTTGTTGCTAACACTCAAAGCCTCCTCAATCGCGCCACACCACCAATGACCGATTAAAATATGTGCCTCCTGAATTCTTGCTGTCACAACCGAAGGCACAATAATTGAAATCGTAGCCAGTTTACTCAGTTCTCCGCCCTCACACCCGGTTAATCCAATAACAGTCATGTCATTTGACTTTGCAGCCTCGACAGCTCTAAGTATATTTTCGCTTTGTCCTGATGTAGAAATTGCAATCAAACAATCCTTATCATTACCAAGGGCTTCGATCTGACGCGAAAAAACAGTTTCAAAGTCATAATCATTGGTATGTGCTGTCAGAATAGAGGTGTCCGTAGTCAAGGCAATTGCTGCCATTGCCTGACGCTTTTTTTCATAGCGCACTACAATCTCTGCCGCAATATGTTGGCAATCAGCAGCACTGCCGCCATTACCACATAACAAAACTTTTCCACCCTGCCTTAAAGTATTTATCAGTATCTTTCCAGCTTCTTCAATCACTCCGGCGCAATCAGCCAATCGAACTATCGTCGACTGATGTTCTTCAAGATCCGACATAAATGTCTTCAAAATAACATCCCCTCAATAATAAAGAGTTTCACTGTGTGAATCATTTTTTTCAGAATGCTCTTTAAACTGCATTTGATGCAATCGAGCGTATGCTCCATTTTTTTCAATAAGCTCTTTATGAGTTCCTCTTTCTATGATGCGGCCTTGATCCATCACTAAAATGACATCTGCATTTTCAATAGTCGACAACCGATGAGCTATGACCAGAGTCGTCCTATTACGCATGACTTTTTGCAAGGCCGCCTGAATAAATCGCTCCGATTCGGTATCCAGTGCCGATGTTGCCTCATCCAAAATCAGGATAGGTGCATCTTTCAATAATGCCCTGGCCAAGGCTAATCTTTGCCTTTGCCCACCGGACAACTTGACGCCATTTTCACCTATTTCCGTATCCAGCCCCTTATCTAACTTACTGATAAATTCCATCGCATAAGCATCTTCTGCGGCAGCGGTGATTTCGCTCCGAGTTGATGTTGCCAACGCTCCGTAAGCGATATTATTCGCTATCGTATCATTGAATAAAGTAACTTGTTGATTAACAAGTGCCAACTGCTTTCTTAAATTTGCCAATTGATAGGTATTTATTTCCACGCCATCCAAAAATATTTCCCCAGAGTCATGAGGATAAAATCGTGGCACCAAATTGGCCAGTGTGCTTTTACCGCCACCTGAAGCCCCAACCAAGGCAATGGTTTGGCCGGGTTCAATCTTAATATTTATATTTTTTAGTGCTAACTGATTGGCGCCAGGATATTGAAATGAAAGATTTTTAAATTCCAGCCCCCCCTTGCAGTTATCAGTCTGATAAGTTCCATCATCTGCTTCGCCTGGCTCATCCAGGACATCAAATAACGATTTGGCAGCCACAATCCCTTTTTGAACATCCCCATTTGCATCACTTAACTGCCTGATCGGCCTAGGCAATAAAAAGGCTGCCGTCAAGTAACCTACAAATTCACCGACGCTGGCTTGTTTCATAAAAAACAAGGCCATATACATTAGAAATGCCAACGCCATCGCTATGATCAGCTGCATTATCGGGTTATGCACCGCTGTTGTTGTTGACAGCTTTAAAGATTGACGCCGGTTATACAAGCTGCTTTCCAGGAACCGCTGACGCTCATAATTTTCTCCGCCATAACTGCGTACCACCCGATGCCCGGTCACTAATTCCGAAGTTATATGCGTCATATCTCCTACTGAGTTTTGTATATTCTTACTGATGGCTCTGAGGCGTTTACTGACATAGTTCACCAGCAAAACTATAATTGGAGCTAGGCCAACAAATACCAGTGATAACATCCAGTTTGAATAAAATAGATAAGCCAATAAACCAATCGTTGTCAATCCTTCACGCATAAATGTACGCAATGCATCAGTAGTCGCTTTGGTAACCTCGCCTACATTATTAGTAATCCTTGCAATCATATAGCCACTATTATTGGCATCAAAATAAGCTGTCGGCAGCAGCGTATAATGATCAAATATTTGGCATCTCAATTTATGCACTACGTTGACAGATACTTTTGCCAAAAAATAATTACCTAAATAAGCGCCGGTACCACGTGCCGCGATTAAGCCACAAAAAAGCAGCGGCAAATAATACATTCCCTCCCGAGTTTCGGTTTGTAGCGTGTCAATAATGTGCTTTATTAATACTGCAAATAATGACTCAGTAATTGAGTAGATAAAGAAGCCTAAAATACTAATCAGAAATAAGCCGCGATGAGGCCTTACATAGCGAAGTAGTCGCTTATACACCTGAGAACTTGCAGTAGGTTTATTTTTCATATTTCCTGTAAATTCAAAAAACTGCGAAATTTGTACCGCAAAAGGCTGTTATAAAGTGGTTTCAAGATACTGAGAAACGCCTTTTTTTGCGAGAATAAAATCCTTTTGATGCAAGCGCTCCAGTAATCGCTGATAGTTCCTGTCTTGATTGCTTTTGTCATTGTGTGCATGCCACAAATGGAGCACAGGCACAGCAAAGCGCCCCTCCTTGCGCATAATCCCGGCGTGTATTAAACGAATAACTAAATCGGAATCTTCAAACCCCCATCCTTCAAACAGTTCATCAAAACCATTGACCCGAATAAAATCATTTTTCCACATGCCTAGATTACAAGTCATGGCTTTTTGCCATTTCCGGGCTTGAATATGTCTTAAAAAACCTAAAGGCAAATAAATAAAGCCGGATACCCTATTAATTTTTTTTTGCAACCAGAGCAAAATGAAATAGTAAAAAGGTTTTGCATTTAAAGGAAGTTGCTGATCAATAACTTTCGTTGTAAACGTCTGGCTTAATAAAACCCGGTTTCCAGGAACAAAGCAGCCCGTCGTGGCAAGCTGTCGATGCTTTGCAATAAAATCAGGTCGAACAATACAATCACCATCAATAAAAAGTAAATACTCTCCTTTACTTTGTGCAACAGCTTTATTTCTAATGGTTCCTGCTCTAAAACCCTGATCATCATGATGAACATAGCTAATAGATACCGGACTATTCGCACAATAGGCCTGTATTAAATTAACAATAGCTGGACTGGATCCATCATCAGCGATAATAATTTCAAAATTATTGTCCTGTTGGGCAAATAAACTTTCCAAACAAACCTTTAATGCTGATGGCCAGTTATAGGTAGTTACAATAACAGATATCAAGTTCATTCTAAAAAGCTCATTGTCGGTTATGTAATTCCAGCAATTTAACATACTTATAATAGACTCCTTCGGCATTAGAAATTGATAACATCAAACCTTGTCTTCCATCCAAAAAAGCAGCTTTAAGCCAATAAGTACGTAGAAAAACCCATATTGCTTTGAAAATGGCCTTACTCATAGATGAGTTTACGCCTTTCTGATAAAGCATTTCTGCGCCTAGAGACGAATAGCAATTAACCTTGTGCAAGACTT
Organism: uncultured Crenothrix sp.; assembly: GCA_964450225.1. Classification (GTDB taxonomy): domain Bacteria; phylum Pseudomonadota; class Gammaproteobacteria; order Methylococcales; family Methylomonadaceae; genus Methylobacter_C. The sequence continues at coordinate 5,911 of CAYVFT010000082.1, forward strand.
CATCCAGACTTACAAATGCATCATGAAGGAGCGGCGAAGTTAATTTACCAATATCACCCTGGACAACAACACGCTCATGCACGACTGACTCAGTGAAATAGCCAGTATTGCGACGAAACAACCTCAACACATAATCAGGATACCAACCGCCGTGACGGATTTGCCTGCCGCAATAACTGGAAAGGCGGGGAATAAAATAACCATTAACTTGTACTTGCTGGAGAGCTTTTTCAATTTCCATTCTTAATTCATTGCTTACAACCTCATCAGCATCAATCGATAAAACCCAATTCCCCCGGGCTTTATCCAAAGCGCGTTGTTTCTGGATACCAAATCCCGGCCAATCAGTAACAAATACACTATCTGTATATTGTTTACATATTTCGACGGTATCATCTTCACTACCTGAGTCGAGCACAATAATTTCATCCGCCCATAAAACAGATTGCAAACAGGAACCAATATGAGCACTTTCATTTTTGGTGATGATAATTACGCTAAGCATGATTTATTTCAGCCTTAATATCGGCGTACTGAGAGGCGAAACACAAGGCTATCATACTAGCAAACCAGTGCCCTTCCGCATGATCCATAAAAGGTGTATTGAATAAGCTGGTCACAATTAAAGAGAGCAAAACGCCTTGAGCAAGCCATTTTTCCTTGTTAGGCAATTTTTTCGCGTAGTAATACTGGCTTGCGAGAAACCCTAAATAAATTAAAAATCCTAAAAGGCCTAATTGAACACTTATCATTAAAAATTCATTGTGGGGATTTTTTGCTGTCAAGTTTTCGTTGCGGGCAATTCGTTCATATTCTTTTGCAAAACTGCCTGTACCATGACCTAATAAAGGCTTTTCGGCGATCAGTTTTAATGAGTATCCCCAGAAGGTAAATCTCGATCCCATTGAAAATTCTGTTTTCTCAGGCTGAGATTGTAAGTAAGCTTGAGTGCTGGCAATACCTTCATTGATTCGTGCTGACTTATCTGAAAAAGCGAGAAATAGAGCCAACAAGATAGCCATAACAAGCACTGTGAGTAAAAATACTTTCCTAGTGAAACGCTGCACTGAAAATAATACGACTAATGAAACTGAAATTAATTGTCCTGTACGCCCTTCAACTATAAAAAAAAGGTTATACACACATAACGCAAACAGAAACCAATACAGTTTTGCATAACGCTTGCCGTCATAGGCTTTGTGTGCACAATAGAAAGCAAAAAAGGAGATAAAAATGCTATGGGTAATGCGACTCTTGAAAGAGGGATCACCTTGCTTGTTAAGATCAAGGATACCGAAGTGCATTAAGTAGGAAATCAAAAGTATAAGCACGGATGCGATAATAAATCCGGTCCATACCCTACTGCGATGGCTCTCTGTAGTTAAAAATGAAATTAAAATCGGAATAAATACTAGCTCCCTATATTTCATTATCATCGAAAAATCATCATTGAACATAGCGCTGCTATAACTTGACCCGAATATTAACCACGAAAACAACAGCAAAGACCAGGCTGCGACAGGATTCTTCTTTAATATGCCCGGTAGAACCATAAATTGGCCAGAAAACAACCAGAACAAACCCAGCAAGCCTGATAGAATTATCGCTAAACTTGTTGAAAAATAGATAGAAACCACAAATAGAACAGTAATAAAACTTCCATATTCAAGTAGGCGCAACTGCAATGGTTGAGCCATAGCCGCATTAAAATTCATGTCTTGAAAATTACAAAGTAAATTTTTAGTAGCATTTTAACCCTATTATTAAGTTCCCTTTGCTACCAATTGTTATTAGACGGCATTGGCTAAAAATCAGAGAAATATTTATTTGTTTATCGATGGGCTCTTTGAGGGAGCAGTAATATGATGAAATCAGGATTGACTTTAAATAAAACCGTAATGGGATAAATAAGAACATCTAATTGAACATCCTGGGGAGAATTACTCTAGTGAATACAACTTTGCGCATGGCACTTTGCAACTTAGATAACAAGTTACACTAAACGTTAAGCCGACATCACCTATACTTCGCTCCATACCATTTTCTCTTTTAAAAGTCGTGTTTAGATGGCACGTTACCCAGTATTTGTATTTGGCCAAGTAATCTTAAGGATTTAGTCCATACCGATATTTGAAACAATTCGCTAATCGTTCCCTGCTCCCTGATAAGCATCTTTTCCAACCTTCACAAATTTCAATCTCCCGTGCATATTTTTAAATCCGCCCAAGATAACAGGTGCGCCACTTATGGCTACCGCATCAACCAGACAATACCAGGCAGCGACGCCACTGGGCGGATTGCCCTGAGGCAATCCCAGGACCGGATCGATTGCTGCCCATTTCCAGGTACCAACAGCTGTACCAATTAATTCCAGCCATGTAGTAATAAAGAAGGCGGCAAGATAAACCATAGGCGAGCGACCTTTAAATAGATACACCAAAAACACACAAAACAGTAATGCTCCCACTGCATCACCCTGCTGCGCAAAACCACTGATACCCCAAAGTGACCATGAACCACAAACCAATATCACCAGGGTGGTAATTTCTCTGGCATATTTTAAAAACAGACCGGAACGGGACAAAGCAACAGCAGTTAAATAAACCATCCCGTGACCAGGCGGTACATAAGCTGGTACATTTCCAAACCGGTAGGTATAGCCACCCATAAAAGGGGACGCAAAATGTTCGCCGATTGTAGCAAATATAACTGCTATGACGACCTGCATTCTTACTTCTCTGTTTTCACCGAGTAACAAGCCAATTAAAAACACCCAACCGCTGACCCCTAGCGCATTTTGTTTTTCTATGCTTGCATTGGCGTCACTAATCAAACAAACTGCTACACAAAAAAAAGTAAACGCGGCTATAAAATAATCCCGCTTTCTATGAACATAAGCAATATCTCTGATTGGAAAATGGCGTAACACAACGTCCTCTTTGAATTTGAATTGATAAAGTTCCAAGTCAACCATTGACCGGACCTGTCCCCTAGCTTCTTACAAACATCCAAGCTATCAGGGCATACCTGCCAACTTTACCTGATAAAATGACTAAACAAGCGGGTAATAAAGGGAGCTTCAACCATCCTCCAGCAAAACATAAAGCATCTCCTATCACTGGCAACCATGAAAAAAACAATACCCAGATTCCTCTTTTTTTTACTACATTCAATGCGCTCTTTTTTTTCTCTGGCAAAAGAGTAGCAACTGGAAATTTTTTTGCTGCTAACATCCCTAATCCCCATGTTGTCATAGCACCGAGTGTGTTGCCTATAGCCGCTACGAAAACCAAAAACTGAACATCATAGACATCCTCCGATACCATGTAAGCTAATACTGCTTCAGAACCACCCGGAGCAATCGTTGATGATATAAATGCACTGAAAAACAGCCCCCATACACCGCTTGATATTTCTTGCATTTATTTCTCTCAAAAAAAAGCCCTGCGATCATAGAACACAGGGCACTTAATGTTTCTTGACATTATTTTTCAGGCAATATTTTGTTCTTATTGGACCCAACCAAATTAATCAAGCGGTACAGCAGCTTTACAACAAGCTCAATAAATGCTCTCAATAAATCAAAGACATAAGCAAGTACCTCTGATACGCTCATACCTTTAAATTTTCGCGCCAAGAAAGGAGCGGCAAGCAATCCTATTGCTAGACCAATCACGGTAACACCTGAAATAACTGAGTCCTCCTGTTGCAGGTTTTTTGTTTTTGCAGGGGCAGGGCTCGCTGCTGCAACAATCGGCGGCGCAGTAAGAGCTTCTGTCTCAGCTTTAGCCACCAATTCAGGCAAGGTTGCCTTATAATCATCAGGTATTACATAAGCTGTAACACCTGGAATACTCGGCAAATCCCCATCACCTTTACCCACCTTTAGCTGGGCTTTCATGCCCTTTTCCATATGCTGGGCAATGTCACAATGAACCAGATAGGTTTTATCACCGGGCGGTAAAATCAAGGTTCCTGAAATTTTTGCTGGGCCCGTTGCTTCCAAATGAAACATCCCTTTAGGGTATAAATACTTAGGCAAACCATGCATCATCCATTGATGCCGAACATTATCTTCATTAACAAAATGAACTGTCAATTTCGTGCAAGGCTTAAAACTAAATTCCTGCGTATCAAATGCAAACATTCTGCCTGGAAATTTTTCAGCATATTTATGACCGGCATGTACGGTAATTTCCTTGGTTTCGGATATGCTATCGCAACCACCTGGCAAGGTATCGGTATTCTGACCCATAACCATGCCGCCTGCCATATCCATCAAGTGACCCTCACCGTGATCCATTAGCATACTGTCATGCTCTTCGTATTCCTGGGCCATTACCGGCGCAGAAAAAAGAACAATCAGCACCCCGACCGATAATAACTTCACCATTATTTAATTCCTCATTTTACTTGACATAATCAATGCTCATTTTTTGATGGATTACCAATTAATTTACGATTAAGCGCAATATACCAAACCAACCAGAGTTATTTATTGCTCAAACGAATTATATGTTACGCATACGTTAAAAAATCGATAAATGTTATTTCATAACATTACCGAGATGTTTTGATCATTCGTAACGAATGCGTAACATCAAGTAATAAATCAGCTTTTAATTTTTGCTATAATCTCATCGACTTTATTTTTAAAGCCGGCACTAGATAGATATACTACATATAATCCAGCGAATGCAAAAAATGCATACAGCAACAGATTATTTTTGCTTACTGACTGACCACCGCCTGCCTTAAAACCCATGTGTACATCTAATCTCTCACCTTGAGTCCTCTTTTCCGTATCAGACGGATCGGGCACCAAGGTAATGTGAATCAGATATTGGCCAGGTTCTGGCACACCATTTGGCAACTCTAAATTAACCGAACCACTTTTATGTTTTGCACTTGGTAGAAAAAATACGCGTGTACCTTCAGGCTCTTTGGTCACTTCAAACTCAACAAACATGTTTCTGTATTTCATATCCTGGTAATCAAAAACCAATTGAGTCTTTGTATTTGTGCCCGGCAGGTTGCCGCAAAATTCTTCCGCTGGAAACGCCTGAGGTTGATAAGCTGTGTAATGAACCCAATGTCCGGGTTGCAATTCAAACTTACATTGGTCAGTATCAGTGCCCGCCGCACCACCATGTGCCCATAACGACGCAGAAAAAAACAAACCTAAAAAACCTAGGCAAATCTTTTTTGTTAATTGTACTGTATTCATAATACCTTCCCGTTTTGATAAAAAATTATTATTATATGAATAATTTTAATGCTCATTATTTAAGTTTGATTTCATCAAAAATAACCCGCATTTGCTATATGCCTGACCTATAGCAACGCCAACTCTAGCACACCCCCTTATCTAAATAAAGGAATTGATAGGAAACCACACTCCGTACAGCATTATATAAGTAAATGATAATGCACTTGTTGCGCTCTTGCTATCCGACCGTCCTTTTCGTAGACTTAAACTAATTAATTTTAAACGGAGCCTAAAAACATGTCATCTTTGACTACCTCAAAAGCGTGGATTGCATTACAAAGCCATTACGATCAAACAAAAAATAATTCCCTACGTAATGCATTTGCAGAAGACATTAATCGGTTCAATAAGTTCTCAGTTAATTTCAATGAAATTCTATTTGATTATTCCAAAAACAGAATAACGGATCAAACTTTACCTTTACTAATAGACCTTGCCAATCATGCCGAGCTAAATCCAAAAATTGAAGCCATGTTTTCGGGAGAAAAAATCAACACCACTGAACATCGAGCTGTCCTGCACACAGCCTTGCGTAATAGAAGCAATCTTCCGGTTTATGTAGATGGACAAGATGTCATGCCTGAAATCAACCGGGTTCTGACCAAAATGCGAACTTTCTGTGCATCTGTTCGATCAGGCGAATGGAAAGGGTATACCGGCAAAGCTATCACCAATATTGTCAATATTGGTATTGGCGGTTCGGGCTTAGGACCTAAAATGGTTTCAATGGCTCTTGTGCCATATAGCTCGGACGCATTAAAAGTGCATTATGTTTCCAATATAGATCAGGCCAATATCGTTGAAGTATTAAAGCCATTAGCCGCCGAAACAACTTTATTCATCATCGCCTCTAAAGTATTCAACACACAAGAGACCATGATGAATGCAAAATCCGCAAAAAAATGGTTTCTTGATAGTGCAAAAGATCCGTTGGCAATTGCCAAACACTTCGTGGCTATTTCTACTCATGAGGAAAATGTTGCCAAATTTGGTATTGACACTAAGAACATGTTCGAATTTTGGGACTGGGTGGGAGGGCGGTTTTCACTTTGGTCAGCAGTAGGCTTATCCATTGCCTTGTCCATAGGTATGGACAATTTTGAGGAACTCTTGCAAGGTGCACATGAAGCGGATTTACACTTCAGAAACACGCCTTTTGAAAAAAACATTCCGGTAATCATGGGCTTACTTGGGATTTGGTATAATAACTTTTTTAATTCTGAATCGCATGCCTTGTTACCTTACGACCAGTCCATGTGTTATTTTGCCGATTACTTTCAACAAGGCGATATGGAAAGCAATGGCAAAAGCATTACCCTACTGGGTGAAAAAGTGGATTACAGCACCGGACCGATTATTTGGGGGCAACCGGGCACGAATGGACAACATGCGTTTTTCCAGCTGATACATCAAGGTACCAAACTCATACCCTGCGATTTTTTGGCTCCGGCAAACAGTCATTACAAGCTACCTGAGCATCACGATATGTTAATCTCAAATTTTCTCGCTCAGCCAGAAGCGTTAATGAACGGCATAACGGGTGAAGAAGTCAAAAAGAAACTCACCCCTGCCGAACAAGCCGATCCCGTTCTGGTCGCGTCCAAGGTATTTGAAGGCAATAAACCATCAAATTCCTTCCTGTTTAAAAAATTGACACCCAAAACCTTGGGCTCATTACTGGCATTTTACGAACATAAAACTTTTGTTCAAGGCGTCATCTGGAACATAAACTCATTTGATCAGATGGGTGTGGAATTAGGAAAGGTCTTGGCCAAGGTAATCTTGCCCGAACTTCAGAATAATGAAGTTATCACTGGCCATGATTGTTCGACTAATGGCCTGATTAATAGATATAAACAGTTACGGGAATCTTGATTCGGTAAGGTACGCAGGTGAGCCTCAAAGCAGCTGACGATCTTCGAACTGTCAAATCGTTAAACGTCAGCGCCGGACCCGGAAAAAATCTCTTAACAGATCAGAACATTCCATTTCTAAAACGCCCCCGACCCAACTGATCCGATGATTTAAGAAATCCGCATCGGTAAGACTCAGGGCATTACAAACAGCTCCCCGCTTGGAGTCAAACGCACCAAAAACCAGCCGTTTAATCCGGGCATGGCTAATGGCGCCCATACACATCACACAAGGCTCTAAAGTGACATAAATCGTGGCTTCACACAGCCGGTAATTTTCCAACTTCAAGCCCGCCTTTCTTAACGCCATCATTTCGGCGTGCGCAGTCGGATCATGCGTTGCTATTGAGGCATTCCAGCCTTCAGCAATACACTGATTATCTTTGACTACTATCGCACCAACGGGTACCTCACCTTGCTGCTCTGCTCTTTGAGCCAGCCTGAAAGCATAACGCATCCATGCCTCATCAGAGGTCGGGTTTATTCCCATTCAATGGTTGCAGGAGGTTTACCCGATATGTCATAGGCAACCCGGGAGATACCCGGAACTTCATTGATAATGCGGCGGGAAATCAGATCAAGAAAATCGTAAGGCAAGTGCGCCCAGCGAGCGGTCATAAAATCAATGGTTTCGACGGCACGAATAGCAATAACATAATCATAGCGCCGTCCATCCCCCATCACACCGACCGATTTAACCGGCAAAAATACCGCGAACGCCTGACTCACTTTGTCGTAAAGATCATACTGATACAATTCTTCAATAAAGATCGCATCAGCTTGACGCAACAAGTCCGCATATTCCTTTTTCACCTCGCCCAAAATTCTAACGCCCAAGCCCGGGCCTGGAAAGGGATGACGGAAAACCATGTCAGATGGCAGACCTAATTCAAGGCCCAATTTCCGCACTTCATCCTTGAACAATTCGCGCAACGGCTCAACCAGTTTTAGAACCATATTTTCCGGCAAACCACCAACGTTATGATGCGATTTAATTAAATGGGCTTTCCCGCTTTTAGAACCTGCTGATTCAATCACATCCGGATAAATCGTGCCTTGTGCCAACCATTTTGCATCAGTAATTTTTCCCGCCTGTTCATCAAAAATTTCCACAAACAAGTTACCTATAATTTTGCGTTTCTGCTCTGGATCAGAAACTCCCTTTAAAGCCTCCAGATAACGTTGTTCAGCATCCACCCGAATTACTTTAACACCCAAATGCTCGGCAAATATCGCCATCACCTGATCGCCTTCGTACAAGCGCAGCAAACCTGTATCAACAAATACACAAGTTAGCTGATCTTTAATAGCCTTATGTAGAAGCGCGGCAACAACTGACGAATCAACACCACCCGATAGCCCTAAAATAACATGGTCGCTGCCAACTTTTTCCCGCACGGCACTAATGCTGTCTTCAATGATATTACTGGCCGTCCAAAGCGCCTCACAGCCGCAAATATCCAACACAAAGCGCGACAGAATTCGCCCACCTTGCTTGGTATGAGTCACTTCAGGGTGAAATTGCAAGGCATAAAATGCTTTCTCTTCATTGGCAATGCCTGCAATTGGCGCACCATCTGAACTGGCAATCAACACAAAACCTTCAGGCAATTCAACGACACGATCACCGTGACTCATCCATACATCCAGCAAACCAAAGCCTTCGGCAGAAAGATGATCTTCTATGCCAGTCAATAATTTTGAATGTCCACGCGCTCTGATTTGGGCGTAACCAAACTCTCTGTGATCTGAAGATTCAACCTTGCCGCCCATTTGCTCTGTCATGGTCTGCATGCCATAACAAATACCCAACACAGGCACACCTAGCTCAAATACCATGTATGGTGCACGCGGAGTATCTCCACTGGTAACGGTATCGGGGCCTCCAGATAAAATTATCCCATAAGGAGCAAAGTTTTTAATTTCGTCATTGCTACAATCACAGGAATAAATTTCACAATAAACGCCAATCTCACGAATACGACGGGCGATTAACTGGGTGTATTGTGATCCGAAATCTAAAATAAGGATTTTGTGAGTATGGATATTAGTGGCTTCTTGTTTCACAGTAATGTCTTATGTATTAATTATTAATTACTAATTTGGATCAATAGCTCTATTGGCTTCAGCAGAAACGCCGCAGAGGACACTCTGCACACCTCGCTGCTCGCTGGAGCAACGATGGCTGTGCTTTCAAGTTGGACGTGGATACAATCAGAATTTGAAAGTTGGGACTGAGATTGTAATTATTTACTCAACCCGGTAATTAGGCGCTTCTTTAGTAATGGCAACATCATGAACATGACTTTCTCTAATACCAGCACTGGTTACCCGCACAAACTGGGCTTTATCATGAAGAATCGCAATAGTTTGGCTACCTGTATAGCCCATACTGGCGCGAATGCCGCCCAACAACTGATGAATCACTGCAATCAAGCTGCCTTTATACGGTACACGTCCTTCAATCCCTTCCGGCACAAGTTTTTCAACAGAATCAGCTTCCTGAAAATAGCGATCGCTGGAGCCTTGCTGTTGCGACATAGCGCCCAACGACCCCATACCCCGATAGGATTTATAAGAGCGTCCCTGAAATAATTCAACTTCTCCGGGAGCTTCTTCAGTACCAGCGAACATTCCACCCAACATCACTGCGTGTGCACCAGCCGCCAGCGCTTTGGCAACATCACCTGAATAGCGAATGCCGCCATCCGCAATCAACGGTATGCCAGTTCCTTTCAAAGCATCAGCCACATCACTGACCGCAGTAATTTGCGGAACCCCCACGCCGGCAACAATTCGCGTAGTGCAAATAGAACCGGGACCTATACCAACCTTAACACCATCAGCGCCTGCTTCAACCAAAGCCAATGCAGCCGAGGCTGTTGCAATATTGCCGCCAATAACCTGAACGGCGGGATAGTTCTGTTTAACCCAGCTCACTCTGTCCAAAACACCTTGTGAATGACCATGCGCTGTATCAACGATAATAACATCCACGCCCGCTTCGACTAGAGCAGCAACACGCTCCTCCGTGCCATACCCTGTTCCGACCGCCGCACCGACACGCAAGCGTTCCTGCTCATCCTTACACGCGAGGGGATAATCCTTGGCTTTCTGAATATCTTTAACGGTAATCATGCCACGCAAATGAAATGAATCATTTATCACCAATACTTTCTCAATGCGATGTTTGTGCAACAAAGCAATGGCTTCTTTACGATCAGCATTTTCATTAACAGTAACCAACCGCTCTTTGGACGTCATAACTTTTGATACAGGCTCATCAAAGCGCGTTTCAAATCTTAAATCTCGACTGGTAACAATACCTACTAACTCATCGCCATTAACCACGGGTACACCGGAAATATTCTTGGAGCGAGTTAATTTGATTACATCACGGATACTTACATCAGGAGAAACCGTAATAGGATCCTTAATCACCCCGCTCTCATATTTTTTAACATGACGAACCTCTCGAGCCTGCTGCTCTATGGTCATATTTTTATGAATAATGCCTATGCCACCTTCTTGGGCAATGGCAATGGCAAGCCGTGCCTCGGTAACTGTATCCATCGCCGCCGCAACCAGAGGAATATTAAGCGTAATACCTCTCGTCAGTTGGGTCTTCATTTCTACATCACGGGGTAGCACCGTTGAGTGAGCAGGCAGTAATAAAACATCATCAAACGTGAGCGCTTCCTGAATAATTCGCATAAACCACACCTCATCAACCACTAAAATAACTGATTATTATACGGTGAGTTGGCGATCTACTGTAGTTTTAAAATGCTAAGTACCCCTAACAAAAATATTTTTTCGTTTAAAAAATTTTGAGTGCCGACAAGATAGCGCCAAATAATCTTCACCGGACTTTATTTCACAGGGAACTATAGAGCTAATGAATCTTGGCTTTGCCGCGGCAGGAGAGAGTCGAGAATCTCTTCTCTTACCCCTGTCCTGACTGAATTTTTTAGGTCAATGGATTATTAGTTTGACTCATATCCTTTATCGGCTCGAAAAACGGTTACTCCTTTTTTGTAAGAAATACCGTTCCAGCTTTTGAAAATAGGCATAAACGCCATACAGAAATCCTCCGGCAATTGGTAGCGCCAAATACCAATACTGTTTGGCATAAGCCAATAAGTTTAATATTTCCGCCCCATAAAAATAAGCTGGCGTTACGGTAATGGCTGCCCATACCCACGCACTGAAAAGGTTGATGATTGCAAACTTATTTGCCGAATATTTGGTAATACCAATCGACATGGGGATAACGGTGCGCAGGCCATACATATAGCGCTGCATAAAAATAATCGGCCAGCCGTATTTTTTTAACAGCAAATGTGCAATCGCAAATTTAAGCCGCTGGGTATGCAGCTTGCGTTGTATAAAGCCTTTATTAAAGCGGCCAATATAAAAATAAATTTGATCGCCGGTGAAACCACCCAGACCCGCCACAAAAACCGTCATGAAGTATTGCATGTCGCCGGTATGAGACATGATTCCTCCCATGATCAGACCCATTTCACCTTCCAGTATGCTCCACACGTACAAAATAATGTAACCGTATTCCCTGAGCCAACCGATAAATAGTTCTTCCATAAAACCTTTAATTTAGTTGTGATATTGTGTTAATTGGAACCATGTCTATGTTTACACATATATTTAATATTGGTAATAAACTATATATTACCATAGGCCTTGGTGGGTAAAAGGAATACTATATGAATAA
>CAYVFT010000083.1:0-17820 GCA_964450225.1 uncultured Crenothrix sp.
CTATCTACCTCATCTAAATTCTATTTTCAAGTGTTTTTAAGCGCGATTGCCCTGGCATTTGCACCATAACATATTGTTTATATAAATATATTCGGTTATTATATGACAGTGTAGTTCTATACTATGGAAATTATAAGCGAAGGAATTCTAGCTTACATAACTTTTCGTCGGTTTACTCGGATAGCCTCCTGGCATTCACACAAAGCCATTATTTTCAAAGAATACTTAGTTAACTGAAGTTGCTAAACGCCCTTTAAAGACCTTTTTACGAACTAAAAGTATTTACTCTAAGTCATTCAATATTGCTTTAGCAATCTTTTTCTGTTCTGCAGTACCTTTTTCAAGCACTTCACAAGCTATATCTTTAGCCGCATCTGTATCACTTATATCAATATAAGCTTTTACTAAGTCCAGCTTGGTTTCCAGCTCATCAATATCAATTAGATCAATAACCTCAAGCGCTTCCTTTTGATCAAAATCTTCATCATTCAGACCTAAGATAGGCTTTTCTAAAAAAATCTTTCTATCAAATGAATCGCTGGAGAAACAGCTGTTTAATCCAGACAATTTATCATTCAAGCTATTTGCAAGCTCGTAATTATTAACTGTCTTATTTTTTGTAATTATATCAATTTCATTGATTCCAGTTTCATTTACGTCAAAATCAAAGTCGAACAATTCAAATTCATCATTATCCCTGTCATCTAAAGTCTCAGAAACAAGGCTCTCAAGAGTTTCGCTTAACTCTTCAGTTTTTGTTGAAAGTACATTTAAGTCAAAATCAATACCCTCGTTATTCTGCTGTTTATCTGTAACTTCATCTTCAATGGAAATCAAGTCAAAATTCAACATTCTGTCCGATATTTGGGGTATGTCTTTAAGATTATTGTTATCAAATGATTCTACAATAGAAGATAAGCTTAAATTACTCCTCTTAAAATCGGTCAATTCATTTTTTTCAATTTCATACGTTTGAGCTAAGTTTCCATTCATTTTTTCAAGGATTGTACTTTCTTTCGAAGAAAGGTTATCTGTTTCAGAAGAAAATAATTTTGAATTCTGACAAATTTCACGTCCCATTTTGGTAACTTTTGACCAAAATTTAACATCATCTTTTTTTCCTGCTTTAGCTATTTCGTTAGCATAGCCTTCAAAAGCATGTTCATTTTTGTTCGAATAAAAAATTTCCAGCAATTTCAATTTACAATCATCACGGCTTGGTTGATCCCTGAGAATATCGCGCATCAACTCTTCGGCTTGTTGATAACGTCCATACGCCAAATAAACATCGGCTTCGGAAATCGGATCGATTTCCCCCTGATCTATAGCAAATGTACCAAGATCGCCGAACGTTAATTCATTGAGGAAAGCACCTTTATCGCCGAAATCCACATTGTTAGAACTATCATTTTCCTTTGATGTAGAAAAATAATTTTTAGACCCAGAACACTTACTTATAGCTTGGGTAACAATCGAACTCTGGTTATTGATTTGAGCATCAAGCTTACGTTTTCGCCACAAAAGCCATCCAAACAAAGGCAATATTCCCGCACCAATACCCCCAACCCAAAGATACTGAGTATTTATTGGTGGCCCTGCTTCGGATACTGGACTTATAGGCGGTTTAGCTTCAGAATGGACTGGGTTTTGTTGGTTTACCGGATTAACCGTCCCAGTTTGTCCATGAGCTGTTGTCTGAACAACTTCTGATTGAACTACAGGCTTCGGCTGAAACTGGTTCTGTAAAGTAGCGAGTTGCTGGTCTTTTAAAGCAAGAATTTGTTGCATCATTGCCAGCTGTTTTTCAAGTACTACTACTTTATCTTGCAGCACGGCATTTACTGGAGGGACTTCGCTTACAACCCCATTATCAATTTTTTTTGACGCAATATCATGATCGGCTTTCTTTTTAGCTGAAACTTGCTCATTTTCTGAGGTTATAATTACCTTATCAGAGACTTCTGCTTCTGTTGGTGCAACTAATGTTAACTGATTTTCTGGTTTAACGATTTTAGAGACTGATGTGTCAATAGGTGTAGTTGCTACACGATTTTTCCAAACATTATTTTGCCGATTGAATTCTGTTAATGCCTGTTTTCTTGAAAACTTTAAAACAACTTCTCTTTCTGGAATTTTCAGCGTTTTTCCTGTTGATAATGCATGAACATTTTCCTTATAAAACGCATGAGGATTTTCTTCATACATCGCGATCATCATTTGTTCTACAGTAACCCCTTCAAGTCTACTACTAGCCCGTTCTGCAATTTTCCAAAGGGAATCATTTCTCCTTGTTGGACCATATTCACTCGCTCCACTTAAACTAAGGTCAGGGCTGACTTGCCCTTTCTGTTTCGATTGGCGTTGTGTGATTGCAGTCTGTTCGGCTTCAAAACCTTCAGAGGCCATCAAAACTGGGAGAGTTGCCTGATTGTAAACCGCAGGAGGATCTAAAAGTACGGTAAATTCACGATATAAACTACCTTTAGGCCAGCTCACTTCAAGCAAAAAGTCCAGGAAAGGCTCTTTTATTGCTTCTCTTGAACTTAGTTTAATAATCACAGAACCACTAGTACCGACAACTGGTGTAAATTTGATTTTTGACAATAAAGAAGTCCATGGGACTCCAGATTCATCAAACTTATCAGGCGGGGCTAAATTTACTTTTATTTCTGATGCTTTCTCGCCAGAGGACATAAGTATTGAAATTTCAGCATCTAAATTCTGATTAAGTGCTGAATGCAATTTAATATCACCAATCCCTAACGAATATCCACTGGATGGAGCCAGTAACGATACCACCGCTAAAGTTTTAGTTAAATTGCGCACAATGCTCTCCTTCAACCTATAATTACTACTGTCTCATATTCTAACAATCGAATATAAAACTAATCATAGCCTAGATATATTTTTTTACTAGCACTTCAGCTATTTGTATACTATTTAAAGCAGCGCCTTTACGAACATTATCACCAACTATCCACAAATCAATGCCTTGGGGGTGTGAAATATCTTCCCTTATACGCCCTACAAACACATTATCATGACCTGATGACTCAGTTACTGCTGTTGGGTATCCACCATTTTTCCGTTCATCCACAACAGTTACACCGGGTGCTTTTTCTAGCAAGGCTCTAACCGATTCGGCAGTAATTTTTGTTCGTGTTTCAATGTGCACGGCTTCGGAATGACCGTAAAAAACGGGTACGCGTACAGCAGTTGCATTAACCATGACTTTGGTATCTCCCAAGATTTTCTGAGTCTCCCAAACCATCTTCATTTCTTCTTTTGTATAACCATTATCCATAAACACATCAATTTGCGGCAATACATTAAAGGCAATTTGTTTGGGATAGACGTTGGTAGTAATGGGTTGCATGTTAAGAAGATTGGCCGTCTGTTTTCCCAGTTCTTCTATAGCCTCTTTTCCTGTACCAGAAACAGCTTGATATGTGCATACATTAATTCTAGCTATTCCTACGGCATCATAGATAGGTTTTAATGCCACCAACATTTGAATGGTTGAGCAATTAGGATTTGCAATAATACCTCGATTCTTATAATGGGATATTTCCTCTGGATTGACTTCTGGAACAACCAAAGGTATATCGTCGTCATAGCGAAACTGTGAAGTATTATCGATTACTACACAACCGACAGCTGCAGCCTTTGGTGCGTATATCTCTGAAACAGCCGCACCAGGAGAAAATAAACCAATTTGCGCTTTAGAAAAATCGAAAGTTGCTAAATCTTCTACTTTTATCGAACCATCTTTAAAAGGAATTCGTTTGCCTGCTGAATTACTGCTGGCTAGGGCATATACTTCACCCATGGGAAATTGGCGTTCTTCCAAGATAGACAGCATGGCTTCGCCCACTGCACCCGTAGCACCAACAACTGCAACGTTATAAACTTTACTCATAATTACCCTTTTTAGCTGCATTACCATCTAGATATGATGTACTGACTTATTGCATATTCTCTGAGTAATTTTAATCAGTGGGAATAGACACATAAAGCCACATTTATCGCTTTTTCAATCCAACCAGTTATCTCACTCTAGATTAAAAGTATATCTTAATATTAATTCAAACATTTAAACTGATGTTACGCAGGCGTTCAGAAGAAGAATCAATGGCTATAGCGAATTCAAAAAGTTGTATCTCATTGATTTTAAATAATAGGTACATAACATCAGATATTTATATTAAAGGAAATATTTTCGTTAAGCTACTTATTATAGTTGTAAGCTAATTAAATATTCACATTAGGCATATTTTTGATTCAATGAAAAACAGCATGTTATAACCTAACTTTTCACAATTTTTCAGAACTCTAATCGCTCGTTGACAAATTAGAGAACTATAGTTAAATTTTTATCTGATGTTACGCAGTCCGTAATTTCCGTAACCCTTCACTACTGAATGAGAATAAAACATTCATTTAGGTCATGCTCTTCCTGGAAAATGTGAAAATTTAATATTTTTTTCAAGCAAATAACTAACAACCTGATAAATGCACTCTATCCAGAATAGCAAACACTTTATAAGTAATTGCATCCACAGTGCCCTCACCTATAATCGAATTGAATTTACCTTGACGCCCTTTTGCTGAGTAATAGCCAACTAAGGGTTTAGTTTGTTCATGATATACACTGAGTCTTTTACGAACCGTTTCTTCTTTATCATCATCCCGCTGAATTAACTCTTCCCCTGTAACATCATCTATACCTTCAACTTTTGGTGGATTATATTCAACATGATAAGTACGTCCGGAGTTTGGATGTACTCTTCTGCCGACAATACGTTTTACTATCTCTTCATCAGCAACATTAATTTCTATAACGTTATCAATCTGAATACCCATAGCGTCAAGCCCTTCTGCCTGAGCAATCGTACGAGGAAAGCCGTCCAGTAAAAAGCCGTTAGAACAATCAGGCTGGGCAATTCGTTCTTCAATTAAACCCAAAATAATATCATCGGAAACCAGACCACCCGCATCCATCACTTTTTTTGCTTCAACACCTAACGGCGAGCCATCACGAACTGCTGCGCGTAACATATCACCTGTTGAAATTTGTGGAATAGCATATTTTTCAGAAATAAATTGAGCCTGGGTACCTTTACCTGAACCAGGACTTCCTAACAGGATTATGCGCATAAGATGTCTCCATTGAGTTGCGATGATAAGAATTTAAAAAAATAGGTAGTTAAGTAGCAATTAGAAATAAAACAACTATTAAACTTTACTTCTAAAGATAAGCATGATGGCTTATTTTATAACACAACGCATTTAATCTCTTGTAAAAATACGATTATTTCCCTATCCTAGCGCGGTTTAATACCAACAGGAGAACAAATAATGCGTGTTGAAGATTTAATGAAATCAAAAGTATTTACAGTCGAGCAACACGACTTGATTGATCGGGTCTTTTTTTTGATCCATTATGAAAAAGTTCGTCACATACCAGTCGTCGAAAAAGGTAAAGTTATCGCGATCGTATCTGACAGAGATCTGTATAAAGCTTTGGGGCCGAAAAACAACTCTAATGCTATTGAGCCCGCAAGCGGAAAAAACACTTCTGAACTACATGTTGTACCACAAAAAGTGCAACACATTATGCGCCGTGGAGTATTGACGGTAAATCCTGACACCTATGCTTCAGAAGCTGCGGCAATAATGGCCGACAATAAAGTTGGCGCATTGCCAGTAGTCGATAAGAATAGCAAATTGGTCGGAATAATATCAGCAACAGACATACTCCGGGTCTTTTCGAAAATCGAAAAATTCAGTGAACAAAGAGAGCAAAGAATTGCTTCAGGCATCAGTCATACCTAAAGTTCCTTGTATTTCGATACACCAAATAAAGTCCCGCAATGGGACTTTTTTTGTTTTAGCAGAATATTTATGCACCATCAAATTTTCCACATGAGTGGATTGGATTGTGTTAAACGCAAGCCGAGATAGAATTAATTTCTTCTCTTTTCAAAGATATAAACAGAATTACATGAGCTCTCATTTTCAGTATCAACTAAGATGCTCTAGTGAAATAATAAATTTCCTCAGTAGACCTTGGCAATGTGGCACGTCAAGATTTAATATAAAGACAAACCCCGTGCCAAATAAATTGGATGTCCATCATGAGTAACCTGCTTAAACTTTTTCAAGATTCGTCTTCCCTCTATGGCAGTAACGCCAGTTTCATTGAGAACTTATATGAGCGGTTTCTTGAAGACCCTGAATCAATTGAACCAAGTTGGCAAAGAAAATTCAATGCCCTTCACCAGGGTGCCGCTTACGAAACCCCACACAGCCCCGTTGTCGAGCGGTTTGCACAACTTGCTGTTAAGTCTCAAGGAAGACTGGCTCAATTACAGGGCTTTACCGAAGAAAGTGTAAAAAAACAAGCCGCTGTTTCCCGACTCATTAACCATTACCGAGTTCGCGGGCATCAAATTGCTAACAATAATCCGTTAGGGAAAACAGCCCTCCCACCTCCCGATATGGATCCTGCCTATTACGGCCTTTCTGAGCCAGATATGGATACCCTGTTTGATACAGGCGCACTGTACGGCAGTGTAGATCGATTACCGTTACGTGAAATTATTGCCAACCTGAAAGAAATTTACTGTGGTAGTATCGGCTCTGAGTTCATGCATATTGTTGATACTCATATAAGACGTTGGTTAATAAATCGCCTGGAAAGCTCTATAACAAGTTTATTACTGGATACTGCTAAAAAACAATGGATTTTAAAACTACTGACTGCTGCAGAAGGCATAGAAAATCATTTGCACAATAGATTTGTCGGCCAAAAACGGTTTTCTCTTGAAGGTGGTGAATCCCTGATTCCAATCCTGGATGAAATAATCCAGGGTTCCGGTGGAAAGGCTGTTAAAGAAATTGTTATCGGCATGGCGCATCGAGGCCGCTTGAATGTACTGGTCAACATTTTAGGCAAAAGCCCTGCCAGTTTATTTGATGAATTCGCCGGAATGTTTCAGTCATCGCCTGGAGTCAATTCAGGTGACGTAAAATATCACATGGGTTTTTCATCTGATGTTGAAACGCCGGGAGGCCCAGTGCATTTAACGCTGGCATTTAACCCATCGCACCTTGAAATTATCAATCCCGTTGTTGAAGGCTCGGTAAAAGCACGTCAGGACCGTGCCGGAAAAGACGGCATAAGCACTGTTATTCCGGTGTTAATTCACGGCGATGCAGCGTTTTCTGGACAAGGCATCGTCATGGAAACCCTCAACATGTCGCAAACCCGTGCTTTTTCAACAGGCGGGACGATCCATATCGTTATTAACAACCAGATCGGCTTTACCACTAGCTATCCGTTGGATGCACGATCTACTTTGTATTGCACAGATATTGCCAGCATGATTCAGGCGCCTGTCTTTCATGTGAACGGTGATGATCCTGAGGCGGTTATATTTGTAACAAAACTGGCGGTTGATTATCGAATGACTTTCAATAGAGATGTCGTCATAGACCTTATCTGCTATCGCCGCCTTGGGCATAACGAAGCTGATGAGCCGGCGACAACTCAGCCCACCATGTACAAAAAAATTCGCAAACTTAAAACCACGCGGAAGCTTTATGCTCAAAAACTGATTAACGAAGGGCTTATTACTACAGAACAATCTGCAAAAATGGAGCATGATTACCAAAAATTGCTTGAAGCGGGCCAGGTTGTATCAAGACCAGTAGTAGAAAATTCTAACTATTCGTACACCAATCAATGGAATCAGTTTCTTAATAAAACCTGGGACATTTTCTGTAATACAGCCATATCAATGGATCAGCTGCGCTTTTGTAATGACAGAATGCAGCGACTACCTGCAGGTTTCGAACTGCATCCCAGAGTCGCCAAAGTCATGGATAACCGACGCAAAATGGCGGCAGGGGCCTTGCCTTTGGATTGGGGATTTGCTGAAAACCTGGCGTATGCCAGCCTGCTTTTAGAAAAATACCATGTCCGTTTGACGGGTCAAGATGTAGGACGCGGTACTTTTGTTCACCGCCACGCGGTTTTACATAACCAAATAAATAGTAAAACTTACACTCCGCTTAAACATCTGGACAAGGATCAAGGTCGTGCCCAGATTTTTGATTCCCTTTTGTCCGAAGCTGGTGTATTAGGTTTTGAATACGGATACAGCACCACGACGCCTAATACCCTGGTCATCTGGGAGGCGCAATTCGGCGATTTTGCCAATGGTGCTCAAGTGGTTATCGATCAGTTTATCAGTTCCGGCGAAACCAAATGGGGACGATTGTGTGGACTGGTCATGTTGTTACCGCATGGTTTTGAAGGCCAAGGCCCAGAACACTCATCTGCAAGGCTCGAACGCTATCTGCAGCTGTGTGCCGAACATAATATCCAGGTATGTAACCCGACCACGCCGGCACAAATATTCCATTTATTACGCCGCCAATTAATACGTCCGTATAGAAAACCACTCATTGTTATGAGCCCTAAAAGCCTGCTGCGACACAAACTCGCGGTATCCAGCCTGGAAGATCTGACCAACGGACAATTTCACCCCATCATCGGCGAGCAGGATGATATTAATCCAAAAAAAGTGACCCGTTTTATTTTATGTGCCGGTAAAGTTTATTATGATCTACTGGAAACGCGTCGCAATGACAACCTTAAGCACGTCGCTATCGCACGTCTTGAACAACTTTACCCTTTCCCTGATGAATTATTTAGAGTGGAAATAGCAAAATACCCCCATTTGGAAGACTTCATTTGGTGTCAGGAAGAGCCAAAAAATCAAGGTGCCTGGTATCAATCCAAACATCACTTTACAGACAATCTGCAAAGCCAAATCAGCGTAACTTATGCCGGACGTGAAGCATCCGCAGCACCTGCTGTCGGCAAATTCCACGTCCATATAGAACAGCAAAAAGCTGTCGTTCAATCGGCCTTATACGGCAAACCTTCAGGAAAATAACATGAGCATTGAAGTCCTAGTTCCCAATCTACCCGAATCTGTTTCTGACGCAACGTTGATCGCGTGGCATAAACAAGCCGGTGATTTCGTCAACAAGAACGAAAACCTTGTTGATCTTGAAACGGACAAAGTAGTACTTGAAGTCACCGCACCTGAATCGGGCGTACTCGGTCAAATACTCAAGGAAAACGGTGCTATCGTTACTGGCGGTGAAATTCTGGCATTGTTGGAACCTGAAACTGCTCAAGAGCTCCCAATCACCGAAAATAAAACAATCTCACCTGAAACACCAGAGCACAACGATGCAGATATCCCGTTAAGTCCTTCAGTTCGTCGATTGATCCATGAGAATACTCTGGACCCCTCGTCTATAAAGGGTACCGGAAAAAGCGGCCGACTCACTAAAACTGATGTGCTGGAGCATCTTAATAAACAAACACTGGCAGTTTCCTTAAAGACACAAAATGCAACCGTAGAGAGGCAAAATATTGCGGCTCTACAAATCAAACCGGAAACAGCAGAACCAATCGAACCAGCAACAATTGCATCCAATCTGCGCCCCGAACAACGTGTTGCTATGACCCGTTTAAGAGCAAAAGTAGCAGAACGTCTACTACAAGCTCAGCAAAATGCAGCCATGCTGACAACTTTCAACGAAGTCAATATGCAGAGTGTCATTGATCTTCGTAACCAATATAAAACCAGATTCGAACAAAAACATAGTGTCAAACTGGGCTTTATGTCGTTTTTTGTTAAAGCTTCAATTGAAGCTTTAAAACGTTTTCCTGCTATCAATGCGTCCATTGATGGTAACGATATCATCTATCATGGCTACTACGACATGGGCATTGCCGTCAGCACCCCACGCGGCTTGATTGTGCCAGTATTACATGATGCCGATCAACTCGATTTTGCCGGTATTGAAAAATGTATTGCCGATTTCGGAGAAAAAGCAAGAGCAGGCACATTAACCTATGACGATTTAAAGGGCGGCACGTTTACCATTACCAACGGCGGCGTTTTTGGTTCAATGCTGTCTACCCCAATACTTAACCCGCCTCAGTGCGCTATTTTAGGTATGCATGCGATTAAGGAACGAGCTGTCGTCGAAAACGGACAGATTGTTATCAGGCCGATCATGTATCTTGCCCTTTCCTACGATCATCGTCTGGTTGATGGCCGCGAAGCGGTACAATTTTTAGTTACCATCAAAGAATGCCTGGAAGCTCCCGCTCACCTACTTCTTAACATTTAATACCATGCCAAAAAAGCAAACACATTATGATGTTATCGTCATGGGTGCGGGACCTGCCGGTTTTGCCAGCGCTATTCGCTGTGCCCAGCTCGGTTTAAAAACTTCCTGCATAGATAACTGGCGCAATAAAAAAGGTGAGAGCCGATTGGGAGGCTCTCACCTCAATACCGGCGGAGTTGCCTCCATGACCTTATTGGAGTCCGCAAAAATATATCATCAGCTGGGTCAGGAGATAGCAAAACACGGCATTCATACTGAAGCGATTTCAATCGATATACCGCTAATGATTCAGCGCAAAGACAAAATTGTCGATGAAGTCAGCCACAAAATGGCAGACTTATTCGCGCATCACAAGATTGACTACTTTCAAGCGAAAGGCCGATTAATGAATAATCGTCAAGTGGAAGTCATTGCAATGGATACCCACGCACATTCGATCCTTGACGCAGAGCATATTATACTGGCTACTGGTTCGACCCCCCTTAAATTACCCTGCGCTCCGATAGACAACGAATTTATTTTTGATTCCATTGCCGCTTTAAATTTTGACGCGGTTCCCAAAAAATTAGCCATTATCGGCGCCGGCGTGGTAGGCCTTGAATTAGCGAGCATTTGGAATAGACTCGGTGCTGAAACCATTCTACTGGAAGCACAAGAAAACTTTTTATCCCTACTCGACCAACAAATTTCCGGCGAGGCTTATCGTATTTTCCGCCATCAGGGACTGGATTTACGTTTGGGTGCTCGCGTTATTTCTGCAAAGAAGGGTAACAAAAAAGTCACTGTTGACTATCAAGATCAGGATGGCACTCACACGCTGCGCGTTGATAAACTAATTGTTGCTTGTGGCCGCAAGCCTAATAGTGGAGAATTAGCCGCTCCTGAAGCTGATTTATTGCTAGATGAAAACGGTTACGTCCATGTCGATGATAATTGCCGTACCAATCTGCCCGGCGTTTATGCTATTGGTGACTTGACTCTGCTTGGACCTATGCTGGCACATAAGGGCATAGAGGAAGGCGTATTTGTTGCTGAACTCATAGCCGGGCTGCATAGCTCTATAAATTACGGCAACCTCCCCAGCGTTATTTATACCGAACCTGAAATTGCTTGGGTAGGCCAAACAGAACAGGCCCTTCGTGCCATGGGCGAAGCTATTAAAATTGGCATTTTTCCATTAACCGCGTCAGTTCGCGCACTCGCGATGGGCAAAACTGAAGGTATGGTTAAAATCATTGCTCACGAAGGGAACGACAAGATACTTGGTGTTCATATCATCGGAACACAAGCTTCTGAACTAATAGCCGAAGCTGTGCTGGCTATGGAGTTTTCCGCCAGTAGCGAGGATCTGGCCAGAACTATACATGCACGCCCTACACTATCGGAAGCGGTACATGATGCTGCACTTGCGCTTAAAGCAAGGGCTTTACATTTGTCGGAGGGTTGAACGAAGCCGTAGTGTAGGGATCACTTTTTGTATACGATTACCCTAAAAGCGGCAGTTGATGCACAAAAAAACAAATAAAATCACAATATAAACAATAAGTTACAAAGACACGCCCGTCTGGTAATGAACTATTGCTTGTCAACTCTTTGAATATTTCGTGCTTTCGGTGTTTTTCGTGATCAAAATGATTTTTCTAGGGCTAAAGAGTACGGCCAATTGATGGCGGGCAAGAAAAACCAGCACCTCCCCGCATGTTTTAAGTTTTCAAAAGTGATAACTCAATTCGGTTCTAATATAATCATCTTTTCGTAAAAAATAAGATGCATCATTAATAGACGAATTATTATAGAAACGCATTTCCAGTTCCAACTTAAAGCTTTCACCCAAGCGCCTGCTAGCTTCCAAATTATAAAATTTTTCGTTGGTAGTTCTGTCCAAAGTTATTCCTGCCAAAATTTCTGTACTTTGCTCATCATTAAAACCAAGACGAATTGCGGCCAGAAAATCATCTTGAAAAAAAACCAGTTGATTGGGTTGATTAAGCTTAGTAATTGTGCGATTTCCTCTGCTGTCGTACATATATTCTACAATCAGACCCAAATCGATTGTTGATTTGAAAATGCCATAAAAACTATATTCCAGTCCGCCCACACCAGCATAATAAGTATTACCCTGACCAGATCGCACAATTGACTCCAACTTCCAAAGCCAACTGCCTTTCGTTACCTGTAAATCAAGCCCGCTTTGATAAATTGATTCATAGTAAGGAATCAAATGTAATCCTCCCAACAGATCCAGTTTTGGTATTATCGAAGGATCACGATTGGTTCCATAAAATTGCGACAACCCCCAATCCCAATCACCGAAAGCTTTAGACCAGCGTATGGCATAGGCCATTTGTCTTTCAACACCCTGTTTTTCAAATTGGGAATCACCCACATCGAGAGGCGGATTGAAACGAAAGCGACCTTGCGGTCCGGAGAACGTTCTTTCCCTGAAGCCTGGTAATACAAATAAATCAATCGTTCCCCAATCCCGAATCAACGCCAGATTGACCATCGGCTGCCCCAGTTTGTCTTCCATGTCCAGGTTTTCGACCAAATCTGTTTGATTAACAATATCGACCAGATGCTCGGATTCGGTCACGCCCCAAAATACCTTGCGAAAACCGACACGCAACTCCCATTTGTCTGCGACTTTAAGCCAGGTTAGTTCGCGAATATCAAAATGAGTTCGTCTATCGTCATACTGAGAATAGCGGTAGAATGGTACAAATGCGAAACTTTGCCGACCATCGTCCCATTCATGTACCAGTTGTGGTTGGAGAACACCGGAGAGATAATGGCTATGCTGCTGGTTATCCACTGGATTCTGAAAAAAACCGAGACTTTCTATGCCGACATAGCCTGATAATTCCCAGGCGATCACCGCATAACTTTGTAAAAAAAATAAAACACCAAGAAAAATCCTGGCTCTTTTGTTTGTTTTAAACTTGAGCATAGATAAAAGAAAATGCAATGTGGAACAAAAAATAGTTTATCACTTGAACCTTTCATCTTGTGCCCTGTTTCTTACATTATCTGGCCCGCTGCAATGTATTCTGGTCAAAATCGCGGTCTGTTAATCCTGTGCGGAATTTAAAATTTTCCGACAGCAGACTGGTACTTTTTCCATTTTGATGATTGGTCATCTGCATATCATCGGCTCGCCAATATTGACCTAAATATTGCTTGTATCCCTTAAATTCCAGAGTTTTCAGTAAAGCGTTTTTCCGATCATAATATTCTACTTTCAATGGAATATAACGTTCTTTTTCTATCCAAGATATTTGCCGTGTATAGCCGGATTCCTCATACTGCGGATACAATTCGATAACAAAACAGTCTCTGTCATTTAATACTTCATCGCGTAAATATTTGTATTTGTATTTTGGTATCTCAAACGAGGTTAAATCTTCAAACGCAAATTCACTACCCACGAACGGGCCGGATTTGTTGCTTGATGAAATTCGTTTAACCCGCTTCAGAGCAGGTAGATATAACCATTGCTCATCAGGCTCAAGAGCATGAGTAAAACTTAAAAAGGCTGTACCTTTAACATCGCGTGGGCTGTCAAAGATACTGAGGCTTTTGTTACCATCGCCTTTAACCTCAAGTGTATCCATTTTAAGCAAACGCAAGCTTTCATCGCCATTCCTGCTTTTTAAAATCATTTTTAAATCCGCTGAGCTGTCGCCGAAGCCGGTATCTCGACGATCTGATTCCTGCATAATTTGTAATCCCTTTTCTTCTTCAGTCAAGGCGAAACAGGAGCTCCAAAATAAATTAATAATGACTGCTAAAAATAATGTTTTCATTTTTTATCCAAACTCATTAACAAAGGGGGCAAAAAAAACATATCCATAAACAACGCGACTGAAATAGTGATGGCGCTCAATAATCCCATTCCTGAATTTACCGTAAAATGCGAGAAACTTAACACGATAAAACCACTGACCAATATTATCGTAGTTAACCACAACGCTTCACCTACCGTAGAAGAGGCATAGTAAAACGAATCTTGGCTATTTAGCCCCAATTCTATTCTACCGCGACGATATTTGCTGATAAAATGTATAGTGTCATCCATGATGATTCCAAAAGTAATGCTAGCCACAACAGATATACCTAAGGTAATTTGGCCATTAATCCAGCCCCAAATACCAAAAGCTACACCCATAGGCACCAAATTAGGAATCAAACTGATTAGCCCAAGTTTTAGTGAGCGAAAAGCTACAATCAGCATAAAAGAAATAACGGCCAGTTCAAATGAGGAACCAAGAATCATATTGTTACTGTTACGTTTGCCAATATGAGCAAACATCAATCCTGTGCTGGCCGCTTCAATTTTGGCTTCCGGAATATTTTGGTGTAACCAGTCGTTAAAACGTGATTCAACCTCCAACATCTGATTTGAACTGAGTTGTTTCAAAGTCACAATGACTCTAGTTGCCGATTTATCGACATTAATCTGATTATTCAAATCCAATCCGTACGGCAGAGACATTTCATACATTAACAGATATTGAGCAGCTAGTTCGCGTTTATCGGGCAGTTTGTACCATACAGGATCATCGCCATGCATATTCTTATTCAGCCGCTTGAAGGTATCGGCAATAGTATTAACATTTATTACTTCTGGTTGCGTTTTTAACCAAATTGAAAATTGCTCAATTTTTTGCAAAAAAGCTGGTTCATTAATACCGCCTTCGCCTTTGGCATGAATTGAAAACTCGATGGTATCTATTCCTCCCATATTTTTATTGAGGAAATCCGTTGCTTGTCTGAACTCAATAGTTTCATCAAAATATTTAACGAAGTCGTCATTCAATTCATTTTTCCATGCAAAACTGGTAAAAATAATGGCAACTAATGCGTTTGTCACAAGTAATTCTTTACGATGGCGAATGACAAATAAAGCAAGACGATTCATGACTGAGGTGCCCTTATCATCTTTCAGTTTTACTCGTATCGGAAGTATGGTCATGAGGGCAGGCAAAAAAGATATTGTTAACAGACACGCAAATACAACGCCCAATGCAGCAATATTACCCAAATCCCTAAGCGGTGGCGCATCGCTAAAATTCATCGTCAGAAAACCAAATATCGTGGTTAAATTGGTTAATAAAATCGGTTGCAAATTGGTTCTTAAACTTTCCTGAATAGCTTGTTTTTTTTTATGTCCAATTCTTATATTGTGCAGCATCGTTGACAGTAAATGTATGCTGTCCGCAACGGCAATGGTTAAAATAATGGTTGGGGAAACTGCCGAAGTTCCTGTAAGAAACCCACCAAACCAGCTAAAAATACCCAATGCCGCGGTAATCGAAAACAAAATCAACAAAACCACACTAAGGACAGCCGTCATGGAACGTAAGCTGAGAAAAGCTACAATAATAACAATACCATACATAATAGGTATTAATGTTTTACTATCGTTCAAAGCGGATTCGCCAAAAGCATTGCTCATCATGACAACCCCCGTCAAATAAACTTTTATTTCAGGAAATACCGCTTCAATTTGTGATGCCATCTTCCGTGCTCTTGATACCAACTCCATCGTTTCCATCAGGTTTTTATCAGGCAATTGCACGGTTACATTAACGCCGGAAACGTGGCCAGTATTTGAAATTAAACGATTAACCAATAATGGCTCGTTTAGTGCGATTTGCTTAATTGTTTGTATTTGATCTTTGGTCAACGAAGCGGGGTTAGTTACAAGGTCGGCGACGATCAATTCATCATCTTTTGCAATTGTATGTTGAAAATTGGTTATCGAATCAACCCTGCTTGAAAAGGGAAGTTGCCAAGCCTCTTTTGTCAATTGATTAATAGCCTGTAAGACCTTTGGATTGAAAACATCACCATCAGCCGGTTTAACGATAAACAGGATGTTATCACTTTTACTATAGGTCTCCTGTATTGCTTCAAAGGCCAGCAATTGCGGGTTTTCCGAGCTAAAATTAATGCGATAATCATTATTAAAAGAAAGATTTTTTATTCCTGCTGATGAGGCAAAAATAATTAATAATGTTAACAACAAAATGTACCACGGATGGTGAATGACAAAGTTACCTAATTGGGAAACAGCGGTTTTATTTTGCATGAATTAATTTCAGTTAGCTATATAGCTAAATAAGGATCATAGAAATTTATTATAGTGTAAGACCTAATAATAAAAATTAGAAAAAATCATGGACAGAATCAAAAATCATTTTCCAGCGATCTTCGATTCATAAGCGGATGAAGTGCTGCTTAATTGAGCATCAAATCCCAGCTGTAGAGTTAAAGCTGAAGGGGTCTGTATGAGTTAACCTATCCATCTGACGGATTGAAGTGTCAATAATTTTGTACAATTTGTTTAATTAATTATTTGTTGCATTTGTTGCCAAAACACTGTATCTATAATTCAACTAAAATAAAGACTAACGCCAATACAACCAAGGTTTTATTATGAATAGTAGTGAGAGAAAGGTAAAAGAGATTTTTGCTTTAGCAGGAATAGAAATTAATGGTAACAGACCTTACGATCCCAAAATAAACAACCAAGATTTTTATAAAAGGTTTCTTTCTGAAGGTAGGCTTGCCTTAGGAGAATCATACATGGACGGTTGGTGGGACTGTGAGCGTATGGACGAAATGTTCTGTAAACTTTACGGCGCACTTGTGTTGATAAAAAATAACCTAAAAACTCCCTCTGCTATGCTTATAATTTTACGCGAGAAGTTACTGCCTTATGGTAGCCAGAAACGTTCGAGAAATATAGGCAAACATCACTATGATATTGGAAATGAACTTTATAAAAGAATGCTCGATCCCTACATGGTTTATTCTTGTGCATTATGGGAAAATGGAGCTGAAAATCTGGCACAAGCACAACAACATAAGCTTCAGAGAATTTGTGAAAAGCTGAAAATAGAATCAGGCCATCACATTTTGGAAATAGGTTGTGGCTGGGGTAGTTTTGCGAGATATGCTACAGAAAACTATCAGGACATTAAAGTTACAGGCCTTTCAGTAAGTCAGGAGCAGATAAAACTTGGTCTGGAGTTATGCAAAAACCTGCCAGTAGAGTTATTGTATAAGGACTATCGTGAGCATCAAGGACATTATCCTCGTATAGCAAGTATTGCTATGTTTGAGGCGGTCGGTAAAAAATATTTCCGCGATTATTTCAAAAAGGTTCATGGATTATTAGATAAAGAAGGGATTTTCTTCCTGCATACAATAGGTTTTAATACTTCAGATTACGCTAGTCCATGGATACAAAAATATATTTTTCCTGGCGCATATCTACCTTCAATGACTCAACTTTCAAAGGCTTCTGAAGGGTTGTTTGTTATTGAACATGTTGAAAATATAGGCCCTAATTATGGGCCGACTCTTAATGCCTGGTATGATAATTTCATTGCTGATTGGGAGGAGATAAAAGCGCTAAATCCTGAAAAATATGATGAACGCTTTAAGCGCATGTGGATTTATTATTTGTTACAATGCTCTGCAACTTTTACTGCGCGTATTGTTCCGTTATGGCAGCTAGTTATGCGTAAGCCGGAAGCTTCAGGTTCCTACTTCTTTAAGGGCTAGGTATCTTCTATTGAAGACTATAAAAAT
>CAYVFT010000084.1:0-2179 GCA_964450225.1 uncultured Crenothrix sp.
CTGATCGTACAAGTCGATTGCGGTGGCACACTGCTGGCCGAAATCACTCCGGGGGCTTGCCGGGACATGTCCTTGCAGGAGGGTGAAGACATTTATTGCCTGATTAAGACTCATTCCATTGCTTACCTCGCCGAGCTGGATGCCCAGCCTTATCAAAGGGTAGTCAGCCATGGTGACGGTCATTATTACCTTGGTACCACCGGATAGACATTCGCCGCCTCATTGTCTGAATAATCATCCTGCCCGGGCGTTCTCCCGCTTTCACCCAATTTTGTCGCTATTTTTTATACACAAGGTTATGAAGACATTTTCCTTCGCGGCAGAGGGACTTTCTCCGCATGCCCAACTTGTCGACATTATTTCTATCCGGCATAACCCTGACAAGTCGCCAATTATTTCCCGATCAACAACAATTTGTTTTCATGTTCGTTATTTACTTTTGTACATAACGAATTATACTGGAGTCGTTTTTTATTACAGAGACTTATCCGAATAAGATCTGTCCACTTCGACGAAGTAACGTGGATTTATTTTCCAACTTACACCCTAGGTGATTTGATGACACGAAGAAAACATCTTGCAGGGGCTGCCGTCAGCCATGCACTCAACCTGATTGCCGCCGGAGGCTTTTACATGGGCACCATTGATACTATTCCGGCGGCGGAAAAGAAAACCTACACCAGACCGCCATTTGCAGCCTTCTCCAGTCAAATGCAGGATGCGTTGCTGGGTTCCGATAAATATGAAAAACCGGTCTGGAATCTGCACGACGCACTGAAGTTGCCGGAATGGCTGTCGGCATCACTGGAACAGCGCACCCGCTATGAAACCGTAGGCGGTCCTTTCAAAGCCAACAGCAAAGGCGGCGATCAGCAAATTCCGCTGCAAACCACGTTATGGCTGGAAGCCCACATGAGTTCATTCCGGCTTGGCACCGAGTTCATGGATGCTCGCGGATTGAATTCGGATAGCGGCACCGGCATGAATAACACCATGAGCGATAGTTGGGATTTTTTACAAGCTTATGGCGCCTGGGCCAACCAGAATGTTGCCTACAGCGGTTTGGGCGCCGAGGTGGTTGCCGGACGGCAAACCATCAATTTGGGCAGCCGGCGGCTGGTGGCGAGGAACGCAATGCGCAACACCATCAACAGTTTTACCGGGCTAAAACTGCGGGTGCTGGATTACGGCAACTGGCAATTCAATGGCTTTATTACTGCACCGGTAAACCGCTTGCCAACTTCCTCAGCAGCCCTTCTTGATAATGGACAGGTTTTCGACCGGGAAAACACGCACACCTGGTTTTCCGGCGGCTTTCTGGAATTCTACGATCTGGGCTGGGACATCAACAATGAATTGTATCTGTATCATATTGACGAGGGCAGCAGCTCCAGTGCTCCAACCCGCCATCGTCGCTATTTTACCCCCGGCACACGCTTTTATATCAAACCCGCCAAGGCGGCAATTGACTTTCAACTGGAAACCATCGGCCAGTTCGGCACGGTACAGGCGACTACCGCCAACAACAGCCAAAATCTCAGCCATACTGCCTGGTATCAGCATGTCGATGTCGGCTACACCATCGATATGCCGTGGTCGCCCCGGCTGGCTTTTGAATACGACTACGCCAGCGGCGATCAAAACCCCAACGACAACAAAGACCAGCGTTTTGATACCCTGTATGGCGCAAAGAGATTCGACTTTGGCCCTACGGGCATTTACGGCGCCTTCTCCCGTGCCAACATCAACACGCCCGGCTTTCGTCTTAACCTTGCACCGCGCTCCGATGTGCAAGCCACGCTTAGCTATCGCGCATTCTGGCTAGCAGCGGCAAAAGATTGCTGGGGCGGAGCCACCTGTACCGGCACCAGTTTTATTCTTCAGGACAAAACTGGCCGCAGCGGCAATAATGTCGGCCAACAGCTCGATTTATCGACGCGTTGGGATTTCAACAGCAGCCTGAATTTTGAAACCGGCTGGGCCCATTTGTTTAAAGGCTCATTCGCCAAGGACGCGCCCCAAGCACCGAATCCCGTGGATGTCGATTATTTTTATGTACAAAGTATGCTGAGATTTTAACCAAAATGTCATGAAAAAAACCGTCACCCTGAAAAATGAAAGAGCGAATGACCTACGAGGATTTAAAAACCTCGTAGGTATTAATACACTTTGACGGTAA
>CAYVFT010000084.1:2279-10878 GCA_964450225.1 uncultured Crenothrix sp.
AATCAGCTTTTCTAACCTGCAATACATTTTTTAACCCTTGGAGAATATTATGTTACTTAAACGTTTGTTTCGTCTTATTATCGCCGCATGGTTGATTTTGCTGGCTCCCACGACCTGGGCAGCTGCCACCCTTGTTGCCGTCGCCGCCAATTTCAGCAAACCGATGACGGAAATCGCCGCGGAATTTGAAAAGGCGACCGGCCACAGTGCCAAATTATCGTTCGGCTCAACCGGCAAATTCGTTTCCCAAATTGAAAACGGCGGACCTTTTGAGGTGCTGTTGGCGGCAGATGAAAAAGGGCCGCAGAAATTAGAACAATCCGGTTTGACTGTTGCGAACAGTCAATTCACTTACGCGCTGGGCAAGCTGGTTCTGTGGTCCGCCAAACCGGGCTATGTCGATGATCAGGGAAAAATCCTGACCAAGGGCGGCTTTAAACATCTGGCCCTGGCCGATCCCAAACTGGCACCTTACGGTGCGGCGGCTGTGGAGGTATTGAAGAAAATGGGACTCATGGAAAAACTGCAACCTTTGTTCGTGCAGGGCGAAAACATTGCGCAAACCTTCCAATTTGTCACTACCGGCAATGCCGAATTGGGCTTTATAGCGCTGGCACAGGTTATTGATACTCAAAGTGGCAAAATCGGTAACGGCTCAGGCTGGATTATTCCGGACCATGACTATGCACCGATCCGGCAAGGGGCGGTATTGATGAAAAAAGGTGCCGAAAACCCGGCGGCGACCGCCTTGCTGAACTATTTAAAATCCGCCCCTGCGTTGGCTATTATCAAGAAATACGGCTACGATTTGCCCAAATAATAAGCGAGTCGCTCTCATGCTAACTCCTGCCGATCTTGGCACCTTGCTGTTAACCTTCAAGGTAGCCAGTATTTCCACTTCATTGATGTTGTTGTTGGGCACACCACTCGCCTGGTGGCTTGCCCGGACCAGTTCCGCCTGGAAAGGCATCATCAATGCCGTGGTAGCGCTGCCGCTGGTGCTACCGCCGACGGTATTGGGCTTTTATTTGCTGGTAATGTTGGGGCCGGCCGGGGTCATCGGTGAATTCACCAACTCGCTGGGCTTGGGTACCTTGCCCTTTACCTTTGCCGGATTGGTGGTCGCCTCGGTGCTGTATTCCATCCCGTTTGTTGTGCAACCTTTGCAAGCGGCGTTCACCACGATCGGGGAACTACCTCTGGAAGCGGCGGCTACCTTGCGCGCCAGTCCTTTGGACACGTTTTTCAGCGTGGTCGTGCCGCTGGCGAAACCCGGCTTCCTGACTGCCGCCATTCTGGGCTTTACTCATACCGTCGGCGAATTCGGCGTGGTACTGATGGTCGGCGGCAACATTCCCGATAGAACCCGTGTCGTGTCGGTACAAATTTACAATCATGTCGAAGCCATGGAATACGGTGAAGCGCACTCGCTGGCCGGTGTTTTGCTGGTGTTTTCCTTCGCCGTACTGTTGGTGCTCTACACAGTGCTCAAAACTCAACCTGCTGCCCATCAATTGAAATGACTCAGCCTATTACTGCCCGCTTCCAGCTCGATTACGGCGCCTTTCAATTGGCGGTAGATTTGAGCTTGCCGGGTTCCGGTGTCACCGTGCTGTTCGGCCATTCCGGTTCCGGCAAAACCACGCTGCTGCGCTGCATCGCCGGGCTGCAGCGCGCGCCTCAGGGTTTTCTGGAAATAAACGGCAATTGCTGGCAGAACAGTGAGCGAGACGTATTTTTGCCCACGCATAAAAGATCGTTAGGTTATGTATTTCAGGAAGCCAATCTGTTTCCGCATTTGACGGTAGCTGGTAATTTGAAGTTCGGCTTGAAAAGGATAGCCCGACAATCGAACACCGTCGATCTTCAGCATATTCTGGAATTGCTAGGCATCGACCATTTACTCCAACGAAGGCCCGATCAGCTATCCGGTGGAGAGCGGCAGCGGGTTGCTATTGCCCGGGCGCTGGCGCTCAACCCGGAAATCCTGTTGATGGATGAGCCGTTGGCTTCACTTGATTTCAAGCGCAAACAGGAAATTCTGCCGTTTCTTGGTCGCCTGCATCAGGAACTGAACATTCCTGTACTTTATGTTACCCATTCCCAACAGGAAGTCGCGCAACTGGCCGATCATCTGGTTATTCTGGCGGACGGCAAAGCACTGGCTTCGGGACCCCTGTCGGAAACATTGAGCCGTCTCGACGTGCCACTGGCCCAAGACAGGGAAGCCGCCACGGTATGGCCGGTAACCATTGTCGAACAGGAAACCGATTATCATCTTACCCGTGTCGCTTTTACCGGCGGTTTTCTAAGCCTGCCGACAGTGGATGCCGAGATCGGCGCGCCGCTACGCGTGCAGATTTACGCCCGTGATGTCAGTATCGCCCTTGAGGCACCGGCCGCCACCAGCATTCTCAATGTGTTGCCGGCAACCATCTCCGGCCTCGTCGATGATCGTGACGGCCAGAGCGTGGTGCGCCTGCAGGTTGGCAATCAGGCGCTGCTGGCACATATCACCCGCAAATCGGCACTGTTGCTGAATTTACAAATCGGCATGGCGGTTTATGTGCAAATCAAGGGCACATCGATTTTGAATTAAAAGGAGATTCTGAATCTATCATTAAAAACAAAAATCACAGTCTTCATCCGCGACCCGCTGTTCACGGCTTCGAGTAGTTCAGGTTTTCGGCAACACCTCTCGAAAAGTAACCGATCTTTTTATAAAAATCGCAAGATCAACCCCACATCAATTTTCCTTTTGTAATGAGATTAGTAATTAATGGTTCTACAATCATTTCCAAAGCAAATTCCATTTTGCCCCCAGGCACTACGATGGTGTTTTTTCTTGACATAAAAGAGCCATGCAGCATGGTCAGTAAATAACAGTAATCGATTTCTCGCCATAATTGGGTGCCGAATCGGATCACTACAAAACTTTCATCCAGGGTAGGAATAGTTCTGGCAATAAAGGGATTGGAGGTATCAACTGTCGGCACTCTTTGAAAATTAATATGGGTATGGGTAAACTGGGGCAACATATAATGCATGTAGTCATACATGCGTCTCAATATAGTCTCGGTGACATTTTCAGCGCTATACCCCCGTTCGGTGGTATCCCGGTGAATCTTCTGAATCCATTCAAGATTGACGATCGGCGTAATGCCGATGAGCAAATCCACATGTTTTCCTACATCAATATCCTTATAAATGACTCCGCCATGGAGACCTTCATAAAAAAGCAGATCGGACCCGGGTTCAATGTTTTCAAAAGGACTAAATGTTCCCGGCTCCTGATTATAGGGCCCTGCCTCCTCTTCGTTATGCAGATATTTTCGAATTCTTCCCGTGCCGGTTTCCCTATACTGTTGAAAAAGTTCGGCAAGCATACGAAACTCATTACCTTCCGGCCCGAAATGACTCATATTTCTGCCTTCTTCGGTAGCTTTTTTAATGGCCTCAATCATGCCTTTCCGATCATATTTGTGGAAACTATCACCGTCAACAAAGATCGCTTTATACCTGTTTCGACG
Organism: uncultured Crenothrix sp.; assembly: GCA_964450225.1. Lineage (GTDB taxonomy): Bacteria > Pseudomonadota > Gammaproteobacteria > Methylococcales > Methylomonadaceae > Methylobacter_C. The sequence continues at coordinate 5,810 of CAYVFT010000084.1, forward strand.
GAAGATTTGTTGCATCACAATTTTAGTGGTTGTCGTTCCGGCTCCTGAAGAACCGGTCAAGGCCACAATAGGATATTTCTTGGCCATAAATACTTCCTTTAAAAACGGTGAAATAAAACGGGCCTATATAAAGGTCAAGTTTTTTGGTCATGTGCAGTGCCGTTTTCGAGAAAAATCAACTTGTAGGTTGATCTGTTATTTTAATTCCTGACGCCAATGCGGATAAAGCAAGTCGGCATCGCCACTAAATGATTCAAAAGCTCTTCTGAATTCAGCGTGGTCTTTAGCAAATTGAACAGGATCGGCATCTTCTTTCCAACACTGCTCAGCCTGTCTCAGCGATGTCGCACCGGCTTTTGCACCGTCAATATGCCCGAAACATCCGCCGCCTGCCGTCATGATTAAATTGGAGTGCCCCAGGTTTTCGAAAAAACCGGGCATTCTAATCGCATTCATGCCTCCCGAAATAATCGGCGTCGTTGGATTGAATCCCAGCCAGTCCTGTTGGTAATAAGGGCCTTCTGCAATGTTCTGTTCAATCATCCGAGCGATGATTTTATCGCTTTTTTCACCTTCCATTTTCCCGAAACTCATCGTACCAACGTGAATGCCTGAAGCGCCTTGACAGCGAGCCATCTTCGACAGCACAAAGGCGGTGTAGCCTCTTTTGGTTTGAGGAGAAGTCACAGCACCGTGACCGGCACGATGATAATGCAGGAACTGCTTGGGGAAATGCCTACGCGCCGTGGTGATAGCCTGGGGACCGGCAACGTATCCATCGACCAAAAAAGCCACATGGTCGGCATTTTCAGCAAAAGTCTCAAGAATAAATTCGCCACGGGCAATCATTTCGTGAAAATCATCCGCGGTGATATTGGCGGAAAAAAGTTTCGCTTCCCCGGTTTCGTCCTGAGCTCTGCGCATAGCGTCTGCTACCAGCGGGATCGTGTTTTTTAAAGGTGCAAAACGCTGATTGCCTTGGGGTTCGTCATTTTTTATAAAGTCTCCACCCAACCAAAAATCATAACAAGCGTGAGCGAAAGGTTCAGGCCGCAAGCCCAGTTTGGGTTTAATGATAGTCCCGACAATAAACCCGCCATCTTGTTGCGGACGGCCCAGTACCCGCCATAAATCCCGAATGGTGGTGGAAGGACCGTCAAATTTACTGAGATATTTCGGCGGGAAATAAAAATCATGCATTTTGGCATATTCAACATCGCCCATCCCCTGGTTATTGCCGATGGCCAGCGTTAAAAACGACGCCATCATGGCGCGGCCATCGATGATATTAAAGTCGAACAAATCGACCGGATAGGCTATTTTGGTGAGCTCTTTTTCGGCATCGATTGCATAGACCAAGGCGTCGACGCTTTTAGTGAAATCATCCGTTGTACTCACTGAAACGTTAGTTCCCGTGGAAGATTCGGCAGCAAAATGCGCAGCCGTCGAAAGATAGTTGTAACCAGCCTTCGGTTTCATGATATAGGCAACAAGAACATGATTGCCTTCTGTTATCAGTTGTTCTTCCGACAATGATAAATCTGCGTAGCGATTGGATTGATCCATGAGAATGTCCTCCAAAGTTAATGGGAGCGGAATCCAGCATGTGCCCATTTAATCCATAAGTAAAATAATTGTTTTTTATAATGACGATAAGCTATTATTTATAGATGTCCTATCATGCAACGTTTCGCCAATTAGAAATCTTTTTACTTGTTGCCAAGCATCTCAGTTTTACACGCGCCTCCGAGTTGCTTTATCTGAGTCAACCTGCCGTTTCCATGCAGATTAAACAAATGGAACAGCTCGTTGGCATGCCGTTATTTGAAAAAATCGGTAAAAAACTTTACCTCACGGAAGCGGGAAAAGTGATGCGGGATCATGCGGGTGAAATACTCTCTTCACAAAGAGCGTTTGAAGGCACCTTGGCTAAATTAGCCGGCGCGGAATCCGGTCATTTCAATTTGGCTGTACCGGAAACGGCCATTCCATTCGTCACACTCCTACTGGCACAATTTGGCAGGCACCATCCTGGGATCAGTTTCCATCTGGAAATTCACAATCGGGCAGGCTTGCTGGATTGTATAAAAGAAAACGCTACTGATCTGACCATCATGGGGCAAACACCGGCTGATATGGATTTAGATGCCAAGGCTTTCATGAAGAATCCCCTGGTGATTATTGCACCGCCCGACCATCCCTTGAGCGCCAAAAAAAACATTGGCTTACATGAACTGCTGCCATTCAAATTTGTTGTAAGAGAGCGCGGTTCGGGCACTCGAATTGCCATGCAACGATTTTGCTCGGAACAAGGCATTCAATTAAAAACTGCCATGGAAATGCCCAACAATGAAGCGATAAAACAGGCCGTCGCTGCCGGTCTCGGTTTGGGAATCATTTCCGTTCATACCTTGCAACAAGAGCTTGCCCTTAACAAAGTCACAATTCTTCAGGTTGAACAATTGCCTATTACCCGTTTTTGGTACATCGTTCATCATAAGCAAAAAATAGTAAGTCCGGTGATGGTTCTTTTCATAGATTTTGTTATCCAAAACACGCAGCAAATCTGGTGTTCAAAATACCCTGAATTACTTCATTTCTTATAAGTTCTATAGCAAGCTATTTGCACTTTAAGGCGATGGCATCGTTAACCCAAAAGGGTCGTTTTTACCAGTCAATGTAAGATTCTCGATTGAGAGTAATTTTTGAAACCTCCAGATCAAGCCCAAAGTTTAATACTATTCAAATTATGTATTTCATCCTACTAGTGAAGGCTAGCGATCGATTTTATCAGCATAAACATTATCAACCAGTTTTTTAAACCAGATAGGTCGAAAGATCAGTATTAACAATCCTATCGTACCGGTGATTGGAAGCAGAGGTATCAACATAAAGATAATAAGGACTAGGGCACATTTGATTCTGGCAATAGTGGAGCCGGCTTTCATTTTTTATCCCCTTTGCTGATTTTTAGAGATGTTATGATGTTATGGATAAGTACTTATACGTATTTATGCTCAGAAAGCTCTGTGTTATAAAAACATACTCTTAATTCACTACCATTTAACCAGGAATTATAAGCTTGACCTTGTCATCGTGGTCTATTCTCTTGGCAAATAATATGGGAGTTGCTTATGACTGACCCACATAATCCTCGGCAAAACCATCTTCTCGACGCCCTGCCTTCAGCCGAATACGAGCGCCTTTTCCCCCATCTGGAACTGGTCCCTATGCCGCTCGGCGATGTACTTTACGAGTCGGGTGACAAATTGCGTTATGCCTATTTCCCCACGACCTGCATCGTGTCCAAGCTTTATGTCACGGAGAATGGCGCATCGACCGAAATCGCCGTGGTCGGCAACGATGGCATCATCGGCGCCGCCCTCTTCATGGGCGGTGGCACCATGCCAAACCGGGCCGTCGTGCAGAGCGCGGGCTATGCTTTTCGTTTGCGTGGGCATTTACTTATAAAGGAATTCGAGCGCTTTGGCGGACGCCGTAGCGGCGCGCTACACCATTTGTTACTGCGCTATATCCAGGCGCTGATTACCCAGATGGCCCAAACGGCGGTCTGCAATCGACATCACTCGGTGGACCAGCAACTCTGTCGCTGGCTGCTGCTAAGCCTCGACCGACTCGATTCGAACGAGTTGATCATGACTCAGGAATTAATCGCCAATATGCTGGGCGTGCGCCGCGAAGGCGTCACGGAGGCCGCAGGCAACTTGCAGCGAGCAGGATTGATTGATTACAGCCGCGGCCACATCACAGTACTGGACCGGCCGGGATTGGAAGCGCGGGTTTGCGAGTGCTACCAAGTGGTTAAAACCGAATCCAATCGCCTACTCCCCTCTCTCAACGCCCTAAACCATTAACATCGCGCATTCGAGCAGTTTGTTACTGTACCAGTCGCGAAGCTAACGAGCCTCCTGTCCCCGGAAAGAGACGGATGATGAGAACCGTCATAGCGCTAGTGGAATTCATGTTCCAGGGTGGATTGCCATGTAATGGCAATACTTGTTTGATTCGACGACCAGGGAATACAAGGATCAAAAACTAATTTATCTGCGCGGATCTGTAGATCCAAGGTCCCTTCCATTCCGTCTATGAGTAATAATGTGCCGATCGTCATAATAGCGTTCCCGTTAGAGAAATAGCGTTATATTGAAAGCGATGTGGCCTTGGTTTTTGGGATCGCCCTCATGTGGGGGTATGGTGTATTAACCCCAAAATACCCACGACTATCAAATACACGGCCACGAAATAATTTAAAAATCTCGGTACCAGCAAAATCAATATCCCTATCACAAGTGCCAGCAGAGGTTCGATCGCGATATTCAAATTCATATTCATGGTGCTCTTCCTTACTAAGGCGTGAAAAAAACAACTTGGAAATAATTTATCTGCAAATATTGATAAAGTCTGTACGGTATCGAACATAAAACCGCTACCAGCTGTACTCGAAACCATGCCATCGTACGTAGGAATAGCCATCCTGCAAACTATCCATTGCAGGTAGGACAATATTCGCAGCTAACGCTTGGTATTAATTGCGTCACGACCGCCGGGAATTGCAGTGATAAGATCGGTTGATGAAGTAACGCATCTTCTGAAATCCCGTTTCAGAAAACAAGCCAGAGTGCTACAAGAGGTGCGATATTCAGAATGATGATCCCGATTTTATAAACGGCCATGCCGGCGTAGTGGAGCGCGTCAAAGGCTTGAGCCTCGAGTTTGAACCATCGGCTATGCAGACGGTACATCCAGCCGTGGGCAAGGCTAAACACGCCAAACCAGATCAGGAGTATCGAATAGTTAAAAGCGAGACTGTAAAGCAAAAGCTCTTTGATTGTGTCGGGATTCATGGCGGTGCCCCTCGTTTTCCTGGCCGTACGAAGTTTACCCCGTCTGAAGCTTTTTGTACGGATAAATCTGGCCTCATACCCAAAAATGTCGCGGCCGGGCTACAAACCCAAGCCTGCTTTGGCCGCTGCTTTTTTCATGTTCTTTGGCCTGTGTCTCAACATGTTTATTTAGCTATACCCTCTTTATGCTCCTCCTGCTGCCTT
>CAYVFT010000084.1:10978-17123 GCA_964450225.1 uncultured Crenothrix sp.
TGTGTCTCAACATGTTTATTTAGCTATACCCTCTTTATGCTCCTCCTGCTGCCTTTGTTCCTCGGATGGCTCCAGTGGCTCTATAATGCGCTCCTCTTTATACTCTTCCTGCTGCATTTGCTGCCCGGATGGCCCCGAGGGCTCAACAATTCGCTCCCTTTTGCGTTCCTCCTTTTGCCTTTGTTCCTCGGATGGCTCCAGAGGCTCTATAATTCGCTCCTCTTTATGCTCCTTCTGTTCTCTTTGAAGTTCAGTTGGCTCCAGAATCTCTGCAGCTGATGTTCCAGGCCTAACTTCAGCCAACAAATGTGTAGAAGTGATGCTCAGACAAGCAGCCAAGGCCCAATCAAGATATGTATTTTTGTTCATAACCATTCTCACTCGATGATAATCATTAAAAAACAATTGTTTTAAATTTTTATTCAAAAAACTAGCCGTAGTCTGTGCGGTAGAGCACATAATAGATAGTTAAACTGTAAAAAAACGGCGTACAAAATTTACCATTTTCAGCATCCATTCAACCTGTCAACGTATGCAATTAGATATTAAAAAACAATATGATAATAATTTTACATAGTAATTTTTAATGCTGTTTATTCTGTTACCGGCACCGCTATGGAGGCGACGAATTCGTGGTCATGCTATCTGAAATCGATGATCAGGATAGTACGTAGCCGGTGACATAGAAAATCCGAACCCACCTGAGGGGAAAGCAAAATTACCATGATTCGGTCGAGGCCGATATTGTCATGTATCTCGCCAAAACCCTCAGCAACCTTCCACTCTAATCTCTTAGTCTGGCTATACAGAACTGGCATTCAATCAACTCAATGGTGTCGGATGACGCTGACGACATCATTGCTTTCCTTCGCGGTGAAACAGCCAAGGTAATACTGAAAGCGGCCCTTATCAGGCTATTGCAGGACGCTGAGTTTGGCTGGTATCTAATCAAACATGTAAGCCTGCGTATCAACAAGTCAAAATAATCAGTGACTTATGGGCGATTAACCCTGTAAACAGTACCTTATGTTCGCTACCGTACCGACTGCGGATAGTATTACAAGTAAAGTAATTTTAAGTTTTTGACTTGAATCTAGTCCCGAACCGGTGTTCTTGGTCGAGGATAAAAAGATTATCAAATTATTCAGCGAACCCGGCCAAGCTGATAATTACCCTGATGATCCATTTACTGTAAGCGATGCCGATACGATGCTGGAATATTTAAAACAGAAAAAATGAGTCAGTATTGACCTAGGTATCTACACAAGTGTGTTTGCTCCTTCTCCGGAGGGAGAAGGCAGGGATGAGGGGAAACAAAGAAATGATTTTAATCTCCTCACCCCGACCCTCTCGGCAACTGCTCCATGCGTTGCTCTACCTCCTGCATCCCTGCAGTCGTGACAGGAGAGGGAGTTTGTCTTGCATGCACACCGATTATTACGATAATAATCTGTGTAGACACCTATGACGTATTACCCTTAATCCCAACCATTTTATTCATATGAGAAGCTCCAATGACTCAGTATGACTATGATCTGTTTGTAGTTGGCGCAGGTTCAGGAGGCGTGCGTGCAGCACGTATGGCATCGAGTCATGGTGTAAAGGTAGCCATTGCTGAACAGAGTTATTTAGGCGGCACGTGTGTCAATGCAGGTTGTGTGCCAAAAAAACTGTTTGTCTATGCCTCCCAATTCCAGGATCAATTCGACGCGGCGGCGGGTTTTGGCTGGACGCTAGGCAAATCGACTTTCAACTGGCCGAGCCTGATCGCAAACAAAAATCGGGAAATAGAGCGGCTACATGGTGTTTATAACAACCTGCTGCAAAAAGCGGGCGTCAATATTATCAGCGGCAGGGCAAATTTACTTGATGCTCATACTGTCGCTGTCGAGGGGACGGCATATAGCGCCGAACGCATACTTATTGCAACAGGAGGCTGGCCGTCTGTTCCTGACATACCCGGCAAGCAGCATATTGTCACATCGAATGATATGTTTTTCCTTGATCAATTGCCCAAACGTATCATTATCGTCGGTGGCGGCTACATTGCCGTGGAATTTGCCTGCATTCTTCATGGCCTTGGTGTGAATACCACAATTTGTTATCGTGGACCCAAACTGCTTCGAGGTTTTGACGAGGATATACGCGATTTTCTGGCCCACGAAATGGACAAGAAAGGTATCAGTATTCTTTTCAATACCGAAATTGAGGCTATAGAAAGCGAGGGAGATTCCTTCGCAGCACGGTTTATTGATGGCAGCAAAGTCAGCACAGACCTGGTTATGTTTGCCACCGGCAGAATACCGAATTCAACCGGATTTGGCCTGGAGGAGATTGGTGTTGAACTGGATAGAAAACGGGCGATTAAAGTCAACAGTGACTATCAAACCAATGTGCCATCTATCTATGCACTGGGTGATGTGACTAACCGGGTCAACCTGACACCGGTCGCCATAGCAGAGGGCATGGCGCTGGTCAACAAATTGTATGTCAAGCAACCTAGACCTGTCGATTATGACAATATACCCACTGCCGTATTCAGTCAGCCCACAATTGGCACGGTAGGCCTGACCGAAGCACAGGCGCGCGAAAAATACCCGGACATCGACATTTACAAAACCAGTTTCACACCGATGAAGAACACACTCTCCGGTATCGATGAAAAAACTCTGATGAAGATGATCGTGGTACGCGGCACTGACCGGGTTGTCGGCATACACATGGCAGGGTCTGACGCCCCTGAAATTATCCAGGGCATGGCAATTGCGATTCGAGCCGGTGCGACCAAGGCTGTATTTGACTCTACTATCGGTATATACCCTACTGCTGCCGAAGAATTTGTTACCCTGCGTGAGGCTGCAAAATAAACTCAATGAAATGTGAGTAAATGTCCAGGTTAACGATGCTTACAGTGGCAGCAAAAGTGCTAAAGTCTCACATAACCCAGTAACTTATACACAAAACTCAACTCAGTCGGTGCGGTAACGCACATAGATTAATATAAAAAAACATTTCACTACAAAGTTCACGAAGAAAAGATGACGGAATGCAGATGATTTCGGTACGGCGTTGTTGAACAAATCATAATTTGATCAAAGCTCCCTATTTTTAATGTTGGTTAGATTTTTACGTCACAAACTTCTTGGCGTGCCTGTAACATTCCTGCAAATTCGTAAAACAATTACAGAGATTTACAAAACTGCATTAGAATCAAGATAAATGCATGAGCAAACAGCAGCGGAGTTTACATGGGTAGCGTTTTCATCAATTATCGAAGAGGGGAAACCGCTGGTGAGGCTAGAGCATTGTTCAACGAACTCGTAACAATGCTCGGCAAAGATTCGGTGTTCATGGACGTTGACAACATCGCCTTGGGGCGCGACTTTCGCGAGGTTCTCCAGGAACGTCTGGCATCATGCGATCTCATGCTGGCGCTGATTGGAAAGGACTGGGTTTATGGCAAGAATTCAACGGGGCAGCGCCAAATAGATATTCCAGGTGATTTCGTGCGGCTGGAAATTGAAGCTGCACTCATGCGGAATATTACAGTCACGCCTGTGCTCGTGCAGGGCGCGCAAATGCCGAGCGCAGAGCAATTGCCCGACTCCATCAAGGACTTCGCTTACCGCAATGGCTTCGAGCTAAGCCACAACCGGTGGGAGTCCGACGTCCAGGAGATGCTCAAGCGATTAAGGCTCAACAGACAGCAGGACTCGGGGGCAGTTGGGAGGCTTTGGTTCACGATTGTTGCGTTGGTGACGGCAGCGATCGCGGGTGGAGGACTTCTTCTATACCAGGTTTGCTTTCTCGACCAGAATTGCAAGTTGTTTCCGAACTCTGCCGACCGTGTCCTTATCAGTAGCGATGGAGTGAACCGGTCTCCGCAGTATTCACCAGACAACGCCAAAATTGCATTCCAATCGAATCGCAGCGGTTCGTCCCAGATCTGGATCTGCGACGCGGACGGGTCCAATCCAGTCCAGCTCACGGACATCAAAAATAGTCCGATCGTGGGTAGCCCGCGCTGGTCCTTCGACGGCAGCCGCATCGCCTTCGACGTACGTTTAGAGGGGAATTCTGACATCTGGTGGATCCCGGCTAGTGGCGGCATCCCCACCCGCCTGACCAAAGATCCCTACGACCAAGTGCGCCCGAGCTGGTCGCACGATGGCAAGTGGATCTACTACGGCTCGGATCAAGCGGATCGGAAGTGGGAAATTTGGAAACTTCCGATTGCCGGTGGCCCAGCGATCCGGATCACGCAAGGCGGAGGACGTGAGGCCTTCGAAGCAGCAGATGGCCGTTCGGTGTTCTATGCGAAGGCGGAACAGAATGGCATCTGGAGGGTACCAACCGATGGCGGAGAGGAGATCGCTGTGACCGATGGCGGCCGGCAGGGCATGTGGGCGGTCTTGCCGGGAGACCGCTTGCTCCTGACCGCGGGCGGCCGGAATCAGGACGAATCCCATTCTGAAGTCGTGCTGGAACGCTTCGACTTGGCGATACGGCGGCGCGGGACAATGAAGACGCTGCACCTACCCGAAAAAATGGCGCTGATAGATATTGGCGCTTCCCCGAGTCTCGACGTCCTGGCGTACACGGCTGGCGACAACGAGCAGAGCATTATTTTTCAAACTAACATACGGTAACCGCCATGTTCAAACAACGCCGGGATTTCCTACTCTTCCTTATGAAGGTCAGCGCACTGCTTGCGCAGACAGTGAGCAACATTCCCGCGCGTGCGGGCGCCATCATCGGGGCCAGTACGGGCCCCGTTTTCGAGCGGTACATGGGGCGAGCCATCCTGCCCGGTGAGGACTCGACATTGCTGATCGTCGGCTCAAACATACTCTCAGTTCAGTCAGTGATCTTCCGGAATAGGCAAATCTCAGCGACTATAGTCGAACATGACGACAGTCACTTGATGTTGAGAATTCGCACGACCGATCGATGGCGACCCGGCGCGCGTGAGATGTGGGTGCGGACCGTCGGCGGCATGGTCATGCCGGTCCCGATCGCACTTGTGGCCGATACGGCGGGCCAGCGACCGGCCGGCGCTTATGGACCTTACGGCTACTACGACACGTATTCGGGATACGGTCCATATCGCCCGCCCTCCGACTACACGCCTTATGGGGAGGGATCTGCAGTAATTCATGCGTCATGCGCTATTGGGGCTCACCTTCTCTGATGGATGGTATCTGGTCGTACTGGTCGTCACCAGCCGGTCTGACACACCAAGCGCGATGGGCCACGCCGTTTCATCACCTTATCTCCTGGATCTTGTCGGTTCGCCTCGCCCGTCAGCAGTTTGCGCGGACGGTATTGTACACAGACTCGGAAGGGGCGCGCCTGCTTGCGGACTCGCTGGCCCTGCCCTTCGACGAGGTGCACTGCCTCCTTGATGGCTTACCATCGACTCAGAATCGCTGGTGGGCGCTCGGAAAACTCTATGCGTATCGTGCTCACACTCGGCCCTTCGTCCACTTGGATAGCGACGTGTACTTGTGGTCACCGCTCCCACGCGAGCTCGTCACTACATCGGTGTTCTCGCAGAATCCCGAGCGGTTCCCTTTCCGGGGCGGCTATTACGCGCCCACCGAGATGGTGGAACTGGTCCGTCGGCAGGACGGCTGGCTACCGGAGGAACTTGAATGGTACACGGGCATCCAGGGCAACGAGGCGTGCTGCTGTGGGATCCTCGGCGCCAACCGCGTGGACTTTATCGCCGGGTATGCTGACCGCGCCATCACGCTGGTCGAGCGAAACAGTTCGATTTGGGAAGCATTACCGGCGTCGATCGATCCGAACCTCGTCGCCGAGCAATACCTGCTGAGCGCGTTCTACTACTTTCAATGCCACAAAAGTCGGTATCGTGACGTGGAGATCGCATACTTGTTCCCCACTGAGTCAGACGCACGCGATGGATACCAGGCATCTTCCGTCGGGTTCACACACCTGATGGCAGGGGCGAAGCGCGATCCGGTCATCCTGTCGCGCCTAGTGGCGCGTGTTCAAAGAGATTACCCCGATGACTTTGCTCGCGCCGCCGACGTCTCCGCGTTATTGTCAAGTTAATATCAGTAGTGCTACAGGGCAATCGCGCTTAAAAACACTTGAAAATAGAATTTAGATGAGGTAGATA
>CAYVFT010000085.1:0-2587 GCA_964450225.1 uncultured Crenothrix sp.
ATCGTGGACGACTCCCAACTTCTCACAGTATTACAATTCGGGCTTCACGACAAAAATACAGTTTTGTCCTCCAAAGCGAAAATTAATAATGACTTATTGTTAAGAACTTAGCTAATGATAATATTATCCGTGTAGTATCAGCAAAAAAGAACAAGGTTCTCGTGAGTCCAAGCACTTTTCTATGAAAGGAAAAACATAATGAATGAAATGTTTGACAATAAATTCGGCAAGAAATTGCGAGGGGTCAATCTGGGTGGATGGCTGGTAATCGAGAAATGGATGACCCCCAGTCTTTTTGAAGGTCTGCAAGCGACAGACGAAACATCCCTCTGCATTGAACTTGGCGCAAATGCAGAGCAAACCCTGAAAAATCACTGGGACACTTTTATTACCTCCGAGGATTTTGCCTGGCTTGCCGACCTGGGAATAAATGCCGTCAGGATTCCAGTTGGTCACTGGATATTCGGGCCGGTCTATCCCTATCATAGAGCTTATGGCGCAACTTCGCATCCTTATGTTGAAGGAGGCATAGAAATTCTCGATCGCGCATTCGATTGGGCAGAAGCCTATGGATTGCTTGTAGTGCTGGATTTACATGCCGCACCCGGTTGCCAGAACGGATTTGACAACGGGGGCATCCTGAATGTTTGCGAATGGCACACAAAAGAAGAATATATTAATCACTCATTAAACGTACTGGAGCGTCTGGCAGAGCGATACCACAGCCGGCCGGCATTGCACGCCATAGAAGTGTTGAATGAGCCGCGCTGGGATATCGACACAGCTTTATTGAAAAAATATACGACAGACGGCTATCACCGGATTCGACAATACTGTCAGGCAAAGGACGTGGCCGTTGTCTTCCATGACGGCTTCCGGTCATTCCGGGAATATGCAGGATTTCTGAAGAAACCTGAATTCGGCAATGTGGTGCTGGACATACATCGTTACCAGTGTTTTGTGCCCGCCGAGATTAATTTGGACATATATGGCCACATACGTACTTCAGTTGTCGATTGGAAGAACGAAGCAGACGACATCATCCGTGATCTTGGTCAGTGGACGTATGTTGGCGAATGGAGTTTGGGGCTGGATTTAAAAGTCGTATCACTCTGGGCCGATGGACCTTTCAATCACGCGCTGCAAGATATGGATGATTTTGAAATGGCAGTGGCCTACAGAGGCTACGCCGCCTCCCAACTCATCACTTTTGAAAAATATCTCGGCTGGTTCTTTTGGAGCTACAAGACCGAGACAACGCCCGCATGGTGCTTTCGCGAATGCGTCAACAGAGGCTGGTTACCTGACAGGTTCGATAACAGCAACGTTGATATCAAGCACTTCCGTAAATCAGCAGACCTTGAGAGTAAGATTTAATTGACTTTTGCAGTCCGTATCGAAACAGGCGAGCATTGTCCAAAAGATCGTTCACAGCGCTCTGGAATTGCTCATCCTCGGGTACATCTTCAGCAAGTAGCCGCGCGAACTTCGATTCGACTGAACTTGTATCACGGCTTTCATCAGCCAACTGTTGATACTCCTTCCTTAAATCCTCTTTGTTCCACCATAACCTTAATTACTTCATTGGGTTTGGTTCTCCTTTATTGGTAACGCTGCGTAATAAACGATTTGTCAGTGCTGTTAATGCGCGGTTTCAGCAATTGCGTATTCAAATCGCTTGATGAAGTGCCTCAAGGTCTCTCCTGGACGGGATTGAATCCGCTGCGCCATGGCGCATCACACATATCGCTGCTGCAAGAGTTGCCACGGCGAGAGCTGCCTTTGGATCCTTATTGTTGATAAGTTCTGCCAAAAAGAAGCCGATAAAGGTGTCACCCGCGCCTGTTGAATCTACCGCATGGACATTTTCTGCGGGCTGATGAAATCGTAATTGCGAACTGAAATAGGTGGCTCCCTTATGGCCCATGGTAAGCACAATTGCCGTGTGAGGATAGCGGTGATTAAGTGTTTCGTAGATTGCTGCCGGTTCGATTTCACCAGTCAGGCTACGCGCCTCGGTCTCGTTCACTACAAGAATGTCAACCAGCTCAAGCGGATAATTTAACACTTGTGAATTCATGGGGGCTGGGTTGAAAACGATCGTCAGGCCTTTTGCTTTTGCAGATTGGATTATATTTGGCACAGCGTTCACCTCGTTTTGAACGAGAAGATAGTCATCCGGCCCAAAATCCGCGAGGATACGTTCAATATCTGCTTCAAGGATGAGTTGGTTTGCGCCGCCAACGATCACGATGGAGTTTTCACCCGTTGCATTCACCTGGATCATGGCGTGTCCGCTTGGGCTATCAATTAGCTCAACGAATCGTGTGTCCACACCTTTATCTTCCATTAACTTCTTCAGCCACTTATCCAACACACCAATCTTGCCAGCGTGAAAGACGCATGCACCTGCCTGGGCGAGCGCGATGGACTGGTTCAGTCCCTTGCCTCCGGCGAAACGCCGATATTCCTGACAACTGATAGTTTCCCCCGGGCGCACGAAATGGTCGACAGTATAGACATGATCAACGTTGATCGATCCGAAGTTCAATACACTTTTCATCGTTGTTTAATCCATGCTTTATTC
>CAYVFT010000085.1:2687-14839 GCA_964450225.1 uncultured Crenothrix sp.
TTCCCCTGAAATACTCAGGATTTTGAGTATTTCAGGAGTAAATAGCGCAGGTATTGATCCGAATTTGGTGTTTATATTAATAACGCCAGAATATTTGCGTAAAAAAGACTTCTCCATTGCTACTTTTTGCTACACCAATCCCCGTTGCCTGATAAGCACCGACGATGTTGGCTAGATGCGGTGAGCTTTTCAGCCAATTATCTACCGCCCAGCCTGCTGGATCGCTAAAACCCCAGTTGGATGCCACATTTTCACCGGCACCATGATAGGGCAGGGTTTGCGCTATTGTTTGAACGCGAGTCGAAAAGCCCGTATGTCCAAAGGGCACAGCGCCAGAGGCCATATTCTGGCTATGAGTTCGTGCCACATTGCTGATAGTGGCATTCAAAGTCAGAGCCGGCAATCCTTTTGTTGCCCGATAGGCGTTGATTTTCTGAAACACACTCTGTTCAAGGGCCGCCAGTCCTGTGGCTGGTTGTGTCGGTGTTGTAGTCGGCGGTTGTACGGGAGGTGTGGTGGGAGGTATCACAGGTGGAGTTGAAGTATTTTCACCATACAAGAGCGTGGCGCTCCCGTTATAATAGTTAGCAACAACCAAATCGGGGCGGCTATCACCATCAACATCATCAGATGCGATGGAGGAAGGTCCAGAACCAACAGGGTAACTTACAAGAGGTGATAAATTTCCATTGCCCTGTCCCTGTAACACCGATACCTTTCCGCTTGAAAAATTTGCCGTAGCCACATCAGGCATACTGTCACCATCGAAGTCTGCACTGATTATCGACCATGGATAGGAGCCGGCCGCGAATTGGCGTTCGGTGTTGAAAGTGCCATCGCCTTTGCCAAGTAAAAGGGAGACTTTACTGCCGTAATATTTGGCAACAGCCAGATCGATATTACCATCCCGGTTAAAGTCATTTTTGGTAATTGAATAAGGTCCAGAAGCTACCGGCAAATCGGTTCTTTTCGAGGATCCACCCGCACCATTGCCCAAAAGGACCGTCACAGAGCCGCCGTAGTTTGTGACAGCTATATCGATCAAACCATCTTTATTAAAATCAGCACTGGTTATCGAACTAGGCTGTTTTCCAACCGGGATAGATATTGGCGCCCGAAAGCTGCCGTTGCCATTTCCGAGTAGTACAGAGATGGTGTTGGCGTTGTAATTGGGGACGATAACATCAGGAAAGTTGTCACGGTTCCAATCACAGATTTCGACAAAGTAAGGACTGGAACCCGCCGGGTAGTTTGTGGCCGGGTTAAACTCGCCATTACCTTTCCCCGTCAACACTGAAATGGTGTTGCTCCCGGAGTTAGCAACGATCAGATCGGTTTTACCGTCTGTGTTTAAATCTGCTTGGCGTACAGACCGTGGATAGGCGCCGACATAATATTTGATCGGTTGTTTGAAAGTGCCATCGCCGTAACCTAACAATATTGATACAGTGTTATTGTTGAAACTGCTAACGACCAGATCTTTTTTATTATCCACGTTGAAGTCGCCAATGCCAACAAAGCTGGGATAGTTGCCAACACCGATATCGGCTCCGGTTTCAAAGGCATTAGCAGGGCTGATAACTGTTATGGGCAGCAACAGAAGCATGCTTGAAAACAGACTTCTTATCCTATTTGTTTTATTCATAAATTAAATCTCCTAAACATAAAATCTTTAGATTGGGTGTTTCTAATGATAGGCATTTTTTATTTCACTATTAGAACTGTTGTAAATATAAAAAGTCTTGAGATAAGACCTTTTTTCAGAATCAGATAAGGTCTATCTGATTGTTGAAAAAAGATAAATCATACTAATTGTTTTTGTTCGGCATCGTTGAAAAGTAAATAAATTAGGATTTTCTTATCAGGATGTCTGACTCCAATTATAGTTATAATAAATTAACCACACCTTAACCAGACTGGAAGAAACTGTTAAACCTAAAAAACCGCAGTTGAACCTCCTTCACATTCCAAATGCGGTCTTTTAGTTCGAATTGTGAGCAAGTCACAGGAGAGTGCTCCGAATTGGCCGATGCCCCCTGCTGATTACTTTTATTCCGAAAAATAACCCAATATATTGGAATTAAAAATTCTATGAATCATGCACCCGACAATAAAAAAACCGATGACTTTTCCCTGGTACTGGGCGGTCCGCTCTTTCAGCTTTTTATGCGCGCGCGGCTAACTACCGATACGCTTGATTTGGTCAAGCGTAGAGTAATCGTTTTTTCCCTGTTTACCTGGTTGCCGTTGCTGTTGCTTTCGTTGCTGGCCGGCGAGGCGGTAGGCGGCGCTATTAAAGTCCCTTTTATTTATGATGTGGATGTACACGTCCGTTTTCTGGCGGCATTACCATTGCTGTTGGTCGCGGAGCTAGTGGTCCACCAGCGGGGCAGGCTGATTGTCGGGCAATTTATTGAGCGCGGGATCGTTCCAGCGCGGTCGCTATCAGCGTTTGAAGCCATTATCGGTTCCGCGATGCGTCTGCGCAATTCAGTGGTTATCGAGGTATTTCTGATTGTCCTGGTATTTACAGTTACGCATTACCTCTGGGCAAATCAGATGGCGCTGGCATCGGCCACCTGGTATGCGACCATCGTGGATGGACATCGCGAATATTCCCTGGCAGGATATTGGTACGCCTTTGTCAGCATTCCGGTTTTTCAATTCCTGTTAGCGCGCTGGTTTTTTCGCATTTTCATCTGGGCACAGTTTCTGTGGCAGGTCTCCCGGCTGGATCTGCATCTCGTGCCGACACATCCCGACCGCGCTGCGGGACTTGGTTTTCTCGGCGGGAGTGCGGCTGCATTTATGCCGTTACTGCTGTCTCAAGGCGCTTTGCTGGCAGGCATGATCGCCAACCACATTTTCTATGAAGGCAAAACACTATTGGACTTTAAACCGGAGATCGTGGCCGCCGTGGTTTTTTTGTTGCTGCTTGTACTTGGCCCATTGTGCGTGTTCGCTCCCCGCCTGGCGCAAGTCAAACGGCAGGGCTTGCTTGAGTATGGTGCACTGGCGAACCGTTACGCTGACGAATTTGACCAAAAATGGCTGCGCGGCGGGGCTTCGCTGGATGAACCACTGGTCGGCAGCGGCGATATTCAATCCCTGAACGACATGGCAGGCAGCTTTGAGGTAGTACAAACGATGCGACTGTTTCCGTTTAGTAAAACCGTTGTGCTACAAACCGCTATTGCTGGGTTGTTGCCTTTGCTGCCACTGACCTTGACGATGATTTCCCTGGAAGATCTGGTTAAACGCTTGCTTGGGATATTATTATGATTGGGCAAAATAAATTAATGAATTGACTTGGACGCAGGAAGGCCTGAATAAGTCTTTTTCTTTCGGGAGATGATTGAAATGGAAGTTTAAATCCAGCATCATTCCGTTTTGATTCGTGTCGTAACGGGACTTAAGCAAAGGGTCCTGAGCTGTAAATTTAACACGAGGGAAATAACTATGAAAAAGACGCATCCAAAAAACATGCTGATAAGGGCAGCGCTCCCGTTAAGATCGCTGACCCGATCACTGCGGGTCGCCGGTCAAGAACAGATCGCAAGGACGAAGGGAAAGCTATGCGCCTTGCAGTGCCGCTGGCGAGCCATGCTCAGTGGCAGGCGCCGACCAATCGCCACGATTTCATTGATCTGCTGATCGAATCCTGCGCCGGTCGGGTCCAGGAGCTACAACCGATCCGCTATGGCCGCATAATGCAATCGCCGTTTGCTTTTCACCGGGGAGCGGCGGCCATCATGGCGGACGATCTCGCACAGGAGTCAGCTAATTTGCTCTTGCAAAACGGAAAATGTAAGCAGACAATTAATTAAAATCTGGAAGTTATATCGTTTCGAAGCCGAGGGCAGAATCGAGCATAGTGACCAGTATCCAGTTATCGTTCCCGGAATATCCGCCTGTTTTGAGAGAAAATCCATGACTCATTCCAAACCCACCGATCGCGATTGCCGCAGCTTCGCCGTAATTCGAGCGATGTTGATAGCGCTGATTATTTTGCCGGCCGGATGCAATAAGGGCGACCAGCAAGCAAGCAAGGCGACTCCCGCCCAACCTCCCTCTGCGCAAAACGTGCCGCCAACGGAATCTGCGCCGGCTCTACCGGTACCAGCGCCCGCCGCTAAACCGCTGACCGACCTGGAATCTCTGGTAGCACCTATTGCGCTGTATCCGGATCCGTTGCTGGCGGAACTACTGGTGGCTTCGACTTACCCTCTTGAAGTCGTACAAGCTGCACGATGGCTGGAGACCAAGCCCGATCCGGCGACGCTTAGCAGCAAGGACTGGGACGCCAGCGTTTTGCGGCTCACAGCCGTGCCTCAGGTCATCAAGATGATGAATGATCACCTGGACTGGACGACGCAACTAGGCGACACTTTCCTGGCTAAACCGGCAGAAGTTATGGATGCCATCCAGAAACTGCGGAAACGGGCGACAGACTCCGGATTCCTGAAGGATACGCCGGAACAGAAAGTAACCGCGAAAACCGTGTCAGCAACCCAACCTGCCGAAGGTACCTGGGCTACCGAAACAACAGGCGCAGAGAGCGGTGGCACTACGATCAAGGCCACTCCGGCAGTTCTGAAAAAGGAAGTCATTACCATCGAGCCCGCTAAAGCCGATACCGTCTATGTGCCTCAGTACAATCCGGAGACCGTCTACCAGGCTCCGCTGGCACCGCCGTCCGCTACCGGGACAAGTAATGCCTATCCCGCCCCGACTGTAGTTAATGTCAATCAGCCCCCTGCACCCACGCCAGGCTATTACCCAACTTACTATCCAGCGCCAGCGACAACCACGACTTCAACCACTGATTCCTGGGTTAATTTCGGTGCCGGAGCAGTGGTGGGAGGACTTCTGACCTGGGGCATCATGGAATGGGCCGATGATGATTGGGACGATTACCACCACGTCGGTCATTACTACGGCAACACCGTATGCCGTAACGGCAACTGCTGGCACGGTGGAGGAGGCGGTTATTACGGTGATCGGGGCAACATCAACGTCAACAGGAACGCCAACATCTCCAGGAGCACCAATATCTCCGGCAATGAAATCAATATCGACCGTGGCGGCACTTTCAGTCAGAACAATTTGCAGCCCGCACAAAGGCCTACGGGCTGGCAGCCCGATCAGCGCCACCGGCGAGGACAGGCCTATCCGGAAGCGGTGCAAAAACGGCTCGGCCGGACCCAACAACCCGCTTTGGCAGGGCAACGGCTTGGTGCGGCGCAGACGCTCCCGGCTACAGCCCGTGGATTCGCCGGAGCCGGACAACGGCCTGCTGCTGGAACGCTACCTGCCGAACGCAGGCCATCCAGCGCCGACATTCGTGAACGGCTCGCGCAAAAGCCCGGAGCCCAGGACAAGTTCGCAAGTAAACTGACTCAACCAAAGCCATCAACTCGTGATGTTCAAGGACGGTCTGGGCAGGGATCTCGGGACAATGCTCTGCAAGGCATCAAAAGCTCAGGTCAAGCCGCGCGTATCGAGAGCCGGAGGGGTTTGGAAAGCCGCAAACCAGCTCAACCTTCCACTCGTGATATTCAAGCTCGTAAACCGGCAAGCGGAGAGCGTGTCCAACGACCGCAAATTGAAAAACCCCGGCAGCCTGCAGCGGAGAGGAAGCCGCAGATGGCGCAGCGACAAGCCCAGATGCCTAAACAGACACAGCGCAGCCAGACCTTAGCTGGTCGCGAACGAACTCAGCAACAGAGGGACATACAACGGCGTACGGAAGTTGCCAAGCCCAATGCTTTTGAAGGCTCACGCAACACCCGCGCTACCCAGATGTCCAGTCAGCGCGGCGCCTTTAGCCAGCAACGCTCTGCCAGCGCAGGAAATCTTCGATCTACAGGTGGAGGTAGGCCTTCAGGTAGTGGGGGGCTACGCGGAGGCGGTGGGCGCACAGGTGGCGGTGGCATGCGCGGTGGTGGCGGAGGTCGGCGCCGATGATTGAAAAATTCAACCATTCTGTTATGTATCCGGCTAAATGTCGCCCACCTGTCAACGTTGCAGTATCGCCCTTGCGCGGCACTATGCCGGCCCCCATCCATTTTACTCAAGCAGTCTAGACTGAGGTTCCCATCATGTACCGCAAAATTAAAAACATTCTTCTGGTAGCGCTGATTTCAACTCCTATATTCGCTCTCGCGGCCCCCACAAGCCCTGAGCCGGGTGCCCCTGTCGAAACCGAAGGCGCTGATGCACAAAGCTTTCCGACCCCAGATGACGCGTCCAAGGCCTTGCTGGAAGCAGCGCGCAGTGATGACCGCAAGCTGATCATTGCTCTATTCGGCAGCCACGATGCGGAACTGCTATCGTCCGGAGATGAAGTCGAAGACAAGAATAACCGCTCGAACTTCGTCACCCTGGCGCAGGAAAAAATGGTGGTGGAAAAGACCGGCGAGGACCGGGCCATCGTGCATGTCGGCAACACGGATTGGCCATTCCCCATTCCTCTGGTGAAAAAGGGCGATAACTGGCAGTTCGATGCCCAACAGGGTCGTCAGGAAATCCTTAACCGGCGCATCGGCCGCAATGAGCTGAGCGCGCTTGACGCGATCCGCGGTTACGTGGAAGCCCAGTTTGATTACGCCAATTCGGACAGGGACGGTGACGGCGTGCCCGAGTATGCGCAAAAATTGCAGAGCGAGCCGGGCAAGTTTGATGGCCTGTTTTGGGAACCGGAGGAGGGGCAGCCGCAAAGCCCTCTCGGGCCACTTTTTGCCGAAGCAAGAGCCGAGGGTTATAAGGTCAAAGGCGCAACGGAAAAGCCTTCTCCCTACCATGGCTATTATTACCGCATACTGACCCGCCAGGGCGGCAACGTTCCTGGCGGCAAATACGACTATATTATCAACGGCAACATGATTGCCGGATTTGGTCTTGTGGCATTTCCCGCCCAATATGGTTCCTCCGGCATTATGACTTTCGTCGTCAATCATCAGGGCAAGATTTTCCAGAAGGACTTGGGGCCAAAAACAACCGAAATCGCCGGGAAAATGAAGGAATACAACCCGGATTCAAAGTGGGAGCCGGTCCAGGCCGCTGAGTAATCAAACTTTAATATGTCACATCATTCAGGAGATAAATCATGACCAAGCCAATAGCTTTTCGTCTCATCGTCGGCTTTTTGGGTATTATTCTCGGCAGTTGGACGCGGGCGCAAGAACCACCTTCAGTTCAGCAGGCCCAAGCTGAGTGCCAGAGCATCGCCCAGCAGCAAACCGGCTACAACCCGAACGCTGCTGCCACCACCCAGCCACAAACGGGCGGGCGGGCCCGTGGCGCAGCAGCCGGAGCAATGGCCGGTGCCGTCAAGGGCAAAAGCAAATCTAACCAGTACAGCCGTGTGCCCGATAATGTCGCCGAGGAATACACTAGCAACCAGATGCAGGATGCCGCCAAGATGGGCATAGCAGTGGGAGCTTCCAGACAGCGTCAGGAACGCAGGCAGGGCGCGAAGGCCCAGAACTCGTCTGCTACTGCTTACAACCAGGCCTATGGTTCCTGCATGGCAGCCAAGGGATTTCCTGGGGGACTATAAAGGACCTTGCATTGACAGTGGATACTTCAAACAGTTCGGAGAAATCTGCTTATTCCATATCATGCGCTGGCACGACTGAGGTAAGGGGCTAGCCGAAAATCAAAGTGGTAATTTCTTGAGCATGGATTACTGCGTGACATTGCGTACACGGCAATCTACATTTATCCACTTCTTCGATTTGCTCCAGCGATAATACCTACTTCAGCAGGTTTGTGTATGAAAAGATGGTTCATATAATCTGACAAAGTAGAAGTCAGGGGAATCCTATAAGGATTGGCGGAAAAGTAAAAATCCGGGGCTATGAAGGTGGATTTTTACTTTCGACCAGGAACTCGACAATGGGTGCGTTTTCCAGGAGTTTTTGGACTACAGCGACTAACGGCGCCTGATCGATTTTGTTTATAAACGTGGAATAGGTAAGATTAGCCAGTAAGGAACGCAGGTCACTTGCCCATGGCGGCAGGTAACGTGCTGGCCGGCAAAGCCCCATGTTGGCCAACTCGCACAGCGCTGGAATGTCCTGAGCTTCCAGCTTTCCACAGAATAAGAGGTACAAGCAGTCGGATCGCCCTGCAGAGAAAATCGCACGGATCACACTGCTCACCTGCAACAGACCGAAAAGATAAACGACATCCTTCGTGAAGGGTGCCCCGCCGGTGATCACTCCGCCCCGGAACACACGCCGGGCATTTTCGAAAGACTGATCGGGATTGCCTGTGCGTTCAAGAAAATAGCCATACACTTGCAGGAAGTCTGCGCCTTCGATTGCCATCTGGATGGCAAACACGCGGTCTGCGAGCCGGCGCAGACGATCCAATTCCATGGTGCCGCTGGTGATTTCAGCGAAGACCGCAAGCCCCTCTTGAGTGCGGGTGGTACTGGGATGCCCGGCTCCGAGAATCGGCAGGTCGGTCTGAATACGGCCATTGAGCGATGTGGCCACATGAATATAAGCCTCGTGGTTCAGCAATTGCGCCGCATCCCTATCGGTGAAGCGGGCATCGCGTCGGATACGAATTCGGTGTGCAGTTGCCAAGGCGTTGGCGGACAAGGTATCTACCAGAGTAACCTTGGGGGCATCTTCTCCGAAATGTAGGCTCACTGCCGCCTGGATCTCTTGTGCAACGTTCTCTGCGGTAAGATGGGCGGAGGGTGCAACACCCAGATCAATGCGGGCAAGCTGGTCGATGACTTCTTGAATGCTCTGCGCGAGTTCCAGCGAAGTAACGGGAATATAGCGCAAAGGAGCGGTTGGCTCGCCGTAGGCTTGCCGCGAATGTTCAAAAAACGCAGGGGTACCGACGCCTGCCAACATACGTGCACCGGTTTCGATGCTGTTCGCCTGCCTTTCCAGCCATTGATCAATAGGTGAAACCGGAATAATCATCCGGCGCGCTTCGCGAACGATGTCGATAGTAGGTTTCGCATCGAAGCCGGGATAACTTGTCTCCGGTAATTCCCGTGCACCTTTGGCAAAAAAGCTTTGTTTGACCGACGCAGGCCAGTCAATGGAGCGAAGAATCCTTACGCGGCGAGCACCATCATAAAGCAGATGTGCCACTTTTCGGATTCGTTCCTTTTCCTTCTCGCTGATTTTAGTCATGTTTGCGTCATCCCCAAATTAATTGTTTAGCCCGACTCTTACTCTACTGGATTTCTGCAAATTTACACAAGAATATTGAAAATATCGATTAAGCTCAGGAAGTGCTCATGCGGATGACTGTTTTGAGTTGTTGATTTGACGGATTTGATCCCTACCAATTGAAAGTTAAATATGCCCTCTATTACAACGGAAACACTGAAACAAGGCAGCTAGTGATTACCCCAATCCACCCAGCCCATTTGTGCCGAAATAAGTACCAGTACACCGAAGGCAATGCGATACCATGCGAAGACAGTGAAATCATGCCGGCTGATAAAGCGTATCAAACCGCGCACAGCCAGAAATGCGCTAATAAATGATACCGTACCGCCGACAGCAAACAAAGCAATGTCATCAACGCTGAACAAATCTCGGTGTTTGTACACGTCATACAAGGTTGCGGCGAACATCGTGGGTATAGCGAGAAAAAATGAAAATTCCGTTGCGGCACGGCGCGACATTCCGAAAAACAGCCCGCCGATAATGGTTGCACCTGAACGTGAAGTCCCCGGAATCATTGATAACGCCTGCGCGAAACCGACCTTCAAGGCATCGCGCCAGGTCATATCATCCACCGATTCGGCATGAATAACATGCTGACGGCGCTCCGCCCACAAAATCAAGAAACCGCCTATGATGAACGCCGAAGCTACGACAATAGGGTTGAACAGATGTGCCTTGATCTGTTTTAAAAACAGGAATCCCAGCACGGCCGCTGGCAGGAATGCAACAATCAGATTGATCGCCAAGCGCTGAGATACTGTCTCGGAAGTTATACTTGTCAGCGTATGCGCTAACCGTGCGCGGTATTCCCAAACCACCGCCAGAATCGCTGCAAACTGAATAGCAATTTCAAACACCTTGCCTTTGTCGTCGTTAAAGCCGAGCAATTGTCCGACCAGAATCAAATGACCAGTAGATGAAACTGGAAGGAATTCGGTCAAACCCTCGACGATGCCGAGGATGAGTGCAGGTATCAGCAAGGAAGGATCAGTCATGGTAATTTTTCTATTGTTCCAACTATTAAATGAGACGCGTGTAATAGCGTTAACAATCATTATCGGCCTTTAAATCTCCTCTCTTTAGCCTTCTCCAGCAGAAGAAGGGATAAAGGGATCGACAATGAAGTGATATCAGTGTACTTGGTAAATCTATCGCTTCATTGACTCAAAAAATTCACCGTTGGTTTTAAAGTCTTTGAGCTTTCCAATCAGGAATTCTGAAGCAGCGGTTTCATCCATGGGTTGAAGAATTTTGCGCAAGATCCAGGTTTTTTGCAAAGTTTCGGGATCAACAAGATATTCTTCTCTACGTGTGCCGGAACGATTAATGTTAATTGCGGGGTAAATTCTTTTTTCAGCAATTTTACGATCCAGATGCAGCTCCATGTTGCCGGTACCTTTGAACTCCTCATAGATTACCTCATCCATTCGTGAGCCGGTATCAACCAATGCGGTAGCTATAATAGTCAAACTGCCACCTTCTTCGATATTCCGTGCCGCACCAAAAAAGCGTTTAGGTTTTTCCAGGGCATTCGCATCAACGCCACCCGTCAAAATTTTGCCTGAAGAAGGCACGACGGTATTGTAAGCTCTTGCCAAACGGGTAATTGAGTCTAACAAAATAACTACGTCGTGTTTATGCTCAACCAAACGCCTCGCTTTTTCAATAACCATTTCCGCAACCTGTACATGCCGGGTTGCAGGTTCATCAAAGGTACTGGAGATAACTTCGCCTCGAACACATCGCTCCATTTCCGTAACCTCTTCAGGACGTTCATCGATTAATAAAACGATTAGATAGCACTCTGGATTCTTTTCAGCTATTGCCTGTGCCAGGCTTTGTAATATCATGGTTTTACCCGCTTTCGGCGGGGAGACAATCAAGCCGCGCTGGCCTTTACCGATGGGGGCGATTAAATCTATTATTCTTCCGGTTAAATCTTCGCTGGTACCATTTCCCTGTTCAAGAATAAATCTTTGTTTGGCAAATAATGGGGTCAGGTTAGAAAAGGTAATTTTATTTTTGGTATTTTCCGGGGGTTCAAAATTGATCTGATCAACTTTGAGCATTGCGAAATAGCGTTCGTTATCTTTGGGCGGCCTGATCTTTCCGCTGATTGTATCACCAGTTTTTAATGAAAAACGTCTGATTTGACTAGGTGATACATAGATATCGTCAGGACCTGCCAAATAGGAACAACCTGGAGTACGTAAAAAACCAAAACCATCCTGTAAAATTTCCAGAACGCCATCACCAGAAATATCGTCTCCGGCTTTTGCCTGTTTTTTAAGGATGGCAAAAATCAAATCCTGTTTACGTGATCTGGCAACATTTTCAAGCCCTAGGGACTCGGCGATTTCAATGACTTCACTTATTTGTTTTAGTTTTAACTCGGTAAGATTCATAAAAAAGGTAACTCGAAGAATAGTAGTTAGGGTGTAACGCCTTAACGACCGGGATAGGATTTATAATACAGGGGTGTAATTTGTCGGATGATATGATTGAGTGCGCAGGAGCATCGCACCGAACTAGTATAGCTCATGTATTCAGGCCCGTCCAGCTTTTGTGACGAGCCTGAGGGGAGGGACATGCTTATATATTGCTATCAATAAACTTGGCAAGTTCTGATTTTGTTAATGCACCCACTTTAGTGGCTTCCACTTCACCATCCTTAAATAGCATAAGTGTTGGAATACCGCGTACTCCATAGTGTTGTGGGGTCTGTGGATTTTCATCTATGTTTATTTTAACAACGGTCAATTTGCCCGCATAGTCTTCGGCGATAGCATCCAGAACCGGTGCAATCATTTTGCAAGGTCCGCACCATTCAGCCCAATAGTCAACCAGTACAGGACCGTTAGCTTTAATAACAGTTTCGTTAAATTCACTATCACTCACATGAAGGACTGAATCGCTCACACTATTTCTCCAAAAAATTAAAAAAAT
>CAYVFT010000085.1:14939-16979 GCA_964450225.1 uncultured Crenothrix sp.
AAACTATAGGAGGGATAGTGCTACTAGTCAATCAATTTCGACATATTCAATTTTATCCGATTTGATTTTTACGTTATGCTATAGCGCTATGAATAAAACCCATCTAACAGAAACTCGCTTTAGCAATCTTGAATTGTCTGATTCTATCCTGCACGGATTAAACGAAGCAGATTTTAAATATTGCACGCCAATTCAGGATAAGGCGTTACCCTTATTGTTGCGGAGCAAAGATATTGCTGGGCAGGCGCAAACAGGGACGGGTAAAACCGCCACCTTTTTGCTGGCTACTTTTCAACATTTAATTAATGATGAAAGTGAGCAAATTAAAAATCCCAGAGCCATTATTTTGGCGCCAACGCGAGAGCTGGCCATTCAAATTCATAAAGATGCCCTACTGCTGAGCAAACATCTTAAATTGAAATTTGCGCTAATTTACGGCGGCACGGATTATCAAAAACAACTGGATAAAGTCAAGTCCAATATTGATATTATCATTGGTACACCGGGTCGTATTATTGACTTTTACAAACAAAACGCTTTTAGCCTGGACAATGTGCAAGTCATGGTGATGGATGAAGCCGACCGGATGTTTGATTTGGGGTTCATCAAAGACATACGTTATTTATTAAGGCGTATGCCTGCACCCGAACTGCGTTTAAATATGCTGTTTTCAGCGACGTTATCTTATAAAGTGACCGAACTGGCTTATGAGCACATGAATAATCCGGTATTGATTCGAATTGAAACCGAAGAAGTCACCTCTAAAGCCATAAAACAAAGTGCATATTGTCCAGCTAACGAGCAAAAAATACCCTTATTGGTCGGTTTGCTGAATCACTGCCAACCGCAACGCAGCATTATCTTTGTTAATACCAAGCGCTGCGCTGAACAACTGGAGGACATGCTCAACGCAAATGGTTATAAAACCGCCGCTCTCAGTGGCGACGTGCCGCAAGAGAAACGCCAGCGACTGTTAAATGATTTTCAGGAAAACAAAATCGCTTTGTTGATCGCCACCGATGTTGCCGCCAGAGGCCTTCATATTTCCGATGTGTCTCATGTCATTAATTACGATTTACCACAGGATGTGGAAGATTATGTCCATAGAATCGGCAGGACCGCTCGTTTTGGCGCCAGCGGCGAGGCTATCAGCTTTATCTGTGAACATTACGCCTACTCAATGCCGGATATTGAAGGCTACATTGGTCAAAAAATCCCTGTTAAAGCCATCACTGCTGATCTGTTAGCTGATGTTATAACACCCGAAAAAAGACCGCCAAAGCCTAAAACCGACTATCAAGGTAAGCGACCCAAGCAAGACCTAAGCCGCAAGCCTAGAGTCCGATCATAAGCTCCCTAAAGTCTTCAATAGCGGGATAGTCGGTTACAACCTTTTTAGGTTGATTGCTATCGGGTTTACTGACAGAAATCAAATGTGCTATACCAAACAGCCGAGCTGAATTTAATACTGCCAGGCTGTCATCAATCAACAACGTTGTCTTTTTATCGAACAGATGCTGTTGCTGCAATAAATCCCAAAAACCAGCGTGTTCTTTAGGAAGCCCAAAATCATGCGAACTTATAATGCCATCGAAAAACGGCTGCAAACAGGTTTTTTCCAATTTTAACCCCAAACTGGCACGATGCGCATTGGTAACCAGCAGAACCTTTTGTGAAGATTGCTGAAGCTTTTCCAGAAATTCAGTGACATGTGGCAGCACCGCAATTAACCCTGAAATTTCTGCTTTTAATCCGGCAATATCCAGTTGTAGAGCATTACTCCAGTAATCCAGACAATACCATTCCAACTTACCTTCCATGCTCTTAAACTGCGGAACTAATTGCTGTTTTGCTGAGACTATACTTATGCCTTTTTGCTGTGCGAATTTTAGCGGCACAAATTCTTTCCAGAAATGATTATCAAAATTCAAATCCAGCAAGGTGCCGTCCATATCCAGTAAAACAGTATCAATTTCTTTCCAAGCAATCATGATAGTGCGTTATATTTACCAAAATAAATTAATACAATAGCATAATGTC
>CAYVFT010000086.1:0-16755 GCA_964450225.1 uncultured Crenothrix sp.
ATCATACACAGGCATCCTGGCGAATTTTCCAGTGCGCAAATAATGGAAATAATTACCCCGTTGCTAAAATGAATTTTGTTACACTCGCCGGGTAGCTGTGAAAAAACGCGGCTTACCTACGGAAAATTTAAAAAAGTAAATAAAAATATCACAAGCAAAACCTGGAAGCCACTTCGTCATGAATTAAAA
Organism: uncultured Crenothrix sp.; assembly: GCA_964450225.1. Lineage (GTDB taxonomy): Bacteria > Pseudomonadota > Gammaproteobacteria > Methylococcales > Methylomonadaceae > Methylobacter_C. Next base: position 190 of record CAYVFT010000086.1, read on the forward strand.
TGTAGCAGGTGTGATATAGATGCATTCTCCCAGAATTTCCAACATCGATATCCTGCGCGGTATTGCCATTTTTACGATGGTTGCCGCAAATCTAAGCGCCTCATTACTCCAGCCTGATGATAAGGTTTTAGGCTTTCGTTTGTATGGAACTTTTGCCGCCCCGTTGTTCGTTATGTTAGCCGGCATGATGGTGGTTATTACCGGTGTAAAACATGCAACTTTTTGGCATTATCTCAGCCGCGGCTTGTTAATTGTCACCTGCGGATGTTTGTTGGATGTGCTGGTATGGCAGATTTACCCATTTCTGGGCTACGATGTATTGTATCTGACAGGCTTTTGTATTCCTGTTGTCCATCTGTTAGCGAAATACTACACTACGGGCATCAGAATTATCATCTTGAGTTTTCTGATAGCTCTGACACCCGTCTTGCAAACAATGTTTAATTATCGAGAAGAATTGCTAAGCATAGACCTTGCCGCGATTCCGTTCAGCGATTATTCCGCGCTGTTGTTATCCAAATCGACTGCGCAACGTTTTTTACTCGACGGCTGGTTCCCTGTCATGCCCTGGTTAAGTTTTGCCATCACAGGCAGCGTCTTGGGTTCACTTTATATGCAAGGTTATTCATTTGTTTCAAAACGTTTCCTGACAACAGGTATCACACTCTTTTGTATCGGCGTTGCAGTATGGCTGGCGCAAAACCCACATCTGGTGATACGCGAAGGTTATTCGGAATTGTTCTACCCGCCGACAACAGGCTATTTGTTTACGGCAACAGGCCTTGTTTTCCTCGGCTTTTACTGTGTTGAAATCACCAAACAGCTCGCCGTACATACTGTTTTTCTAAAACTTGGACATGCCAGCTTATTCATGTATCTGTTTCATCAGATAGTGCTTGTTTTTCTCTTAAAGCCCGTCGAATTTTTGAATAATCAACCACTATCGACTTTTATACTGACGTATCTAGTTGTGATTGCCATTATGGTAGCGGCTGGTCATATACTAATCCGCATCAAGCAAAACCATAAAAATCTGCCGTTTATAGTGCGTTTTATTATAGGGAGTTAGCGCGGTTGGCAATACAAATTTGTTGCCAGGCTGGATGCTGTTGCAGGATCGTTAACGCCGATTCCAGCAGCGCGATGCCTGGTTCGGTCCGGTGCCAGGTTGACGCGCCGGACGGATGAGGCAGCGGGATCGCTTCAGTCTGGTGGCCATGAAAGATGACAGGATGAAGTTTGCCGATCACATCGTTGAGTTTTTTCACCGGCATTAATTCACTAATCGCCAGTTTGCCGACCGGCAGGATCAGATCGGGTTTAAGCAAATCGATTTCCGCTTGCAGCCAGCCCGCGCAGTTAGCGATTTCGGCCGGGCTCGGCACACGGTCGCCACCCTTGGGATTTTTACCCGGAAAACAGCGGCACACTGCGGCCATGTAAACGCGCTTTCTAAAATTATCTTCATCCAGCCCGATGCGTTCGAACCATTTGAACATCGTTTTACCGGCCGTCCAGGCAAAGGGCTTGCCAAAACCGCCTTCTTTGTCACCTGGCGCCTGACCGATCAGTAATATCGGCGACAATACGGGGCTACCGCTGACTACCGGACCTGTCATCGCGGGGCATCTGCTGCAATTCGCCAGTGCTGCGCGGTGGTCGTGCATGATTTGTTCGCGTTCAGGCATCGAGAATCTTGTTAGTTTCAGGTAGCGTAATAAGCCCTTTCCCTCGGTGGGAGAGGAATGGGTGAGCAAGGGGGATTAAACCTTCAGCATTCATTCAGAAACTCTCAAAGATCAATCTCGATACCGACCGGACAATGATCCGATCCGGTAATGTCCGGCAGAATAAAGGCCTGCTTGACTTTGCCGACCAGTGCTTTGCTGGTCAACACGTAATCGATCCGCCAACCGACGTTTCTTGCCCTGGCGCCGCCGCGGAAACTCCACCAGCTGTAGGCGACGGTGTCCGGATGGAAATGCCGGTAGGTATCGACCAGTCCGGCTTCGAGAAAACGGCTGAAACCGTCAATTTCGACCTGAGTATAACCGGCCGATTTATTGTAATTCGGCTTCGGACGGGCAATATCAATTTCCTGGTGCGCAACATTGAAATCACCACAAGCGATGAGTGCTTTTTTACTTTGCAGTTGCTGACAATAGGCCAGAAACTCCGCATCCCAGGTTTTTCGATAATCTAGTCTGGCCAACTCCTCGCCCGAATTCGGCACATAGACGTCGAGCAGAAAAAATTGTTCGAATTCGGCAACAATCACACGGCCTTCCCGGTCATGCTCGGCAAGGCCGATATCGTGGATGATTTGCAGCGGTGCCTGCCGGGATAAAATCGTAACGCCGGAATAGCCCTTGCGTTCGGCACAGTTCGAATAAATGTGGTAACTGTCGATGCCCTCCAGCGCCTTGTCGATCTGATCGGCCTGGGCCTTGGTTTCCTGCAACAGAATGCAGTCTGCATCAAGCCGCGCGAGCGTTTCGGCAAAACCTTTGCTTTGTACCGAGCGAATGCCGTTAACATTCCAGGAAATTATTTTCATGCGATGATTCCGTCTGAAGTTGCGTGTTCAATAGTAAAAATGCGTTCGGCCGCTATTGTAACCTTCTGCTTTTTGGCTAACCAAAGGTTTTCGGATTGTTTTTTCAAATGGAATCCACCTGCCTGAATCCGGCCTTATCGCTGTCCGCCTCTTGCAGCTCCGGCAGAAGCGCCACCGCCACTACGGCCCGTGAAATTTCCACCACCTTGAAATCCCCGAACCACCCCGCCACTCTGAAATCCGCCAGAACCATTTCCTCCGAATGAGCGAGGCGTTGATCTTAAATCTCGTTCTTGGGAAATAGCAGGTGGAGAATTAAACCTGGGGGTGTTCGGCACATAGTTCCGCTGGTTGATGGACGGCTGCTGCAAAAATTTTTCGCCGGAATAAGGATTAGGCCTATAAATGTCATTTTGTATCTTTATCCTGCCACCCGGAACAACAGGGCTATTGCCAAATGTTCCGGAATTTCCGGCTGAAGAAAACGACTTTCTCGATGTATCCCTTCGAGAATCTGCAGTCCCATATGTCAACCCTTTACGGTATGGGTTGTCTCCGACAATTGCTCTGGCGCCGGCTTGAGCCTTGGGAGTAGAAAACCCATGGGAGTGATTCATCCCGTCAGGCCTTAATTGTCCCTGCAAGCCCCGTTTAACCGGGCCGGGCCTTAGTGATCTTGAGTAATCAGAACCACTGCCGTGATGATGGTGGCTGACATAATAAGGATGCCGGTTAACGTACACGTGCCGATGAAAATCTTTCAACACAAAGTACCCCGGATAATATAATCCCGTGGACCAGAACGGGTAAGCAACCCAGGAGTAGAGGTAATTGTAGGAATCCGGCGGCGCATAGTAAGTCACCACTGGAGGCCCTTGCTCATCGTACTGCTTATCAATAATATCGGATTCTGGGTTGGCCATGTACTGAGGTCCGTACGCTTGATCTGTGCCGCTGCTTATACTACCTAAAGCCTTATTTAATGCCGCTTGGCTGATGATCTTCATATTTTTCCGGTTTGCCTTCGGTATGGAATCAAGGTCATCAGTAAAGTGAGTCTCACCCTTATCATCGGTATAACTGTAAATTGTCGTATTGCCGGGCTTTTTGATCAGTCCCGCAGGAGGATTTGGACCGGGCTTAACGTCAAATCCAAGTCTGGCTTTCACATCACCGAAAATCTTAAGCGCCTGATCCTTCGTAAGAGCGATCTTTCCCTGTTCGCTAGCCATGACAATTCCCTTTTCGATGCCGCCTAGAACTTCCGGGGTAACCGGGTATTCCGCAATCCACCCATTTTTAGGTTCAATACCCAAACCGCTCAACAGTTCTTCCGCCTTTGCCTCATCTGGTATTGGACCCAATTCTAACGCTTCCGCTAGTTGCATGGCCAAAACGCTCTCTGGAACCAGCGTTTGCTCTACCGATGGCCTGTTGATGCCGGAAACGTCGGTTGAGGGAGTTGGAAGAGGCGCGCCATTCCGCTCACCTTGCCCTTGTGATGCTGTCGAAAGCAGGCTCAAGGTGATAAAAAGAGCTCTTAACACGTGGATGGAGTGCCGTTTTAAGATATGTATAAACATAATTAACATTCATTTCTTAAAATAAAATTTAGACTATACGGTCTGCTTCTCGTTCAATGGATTCACTGTTGGGAATTGGTAACCTGATTAGCAAGGAATCTTAGCCAGCACCGTCATATTTGGCATGGACGCCGAGACCGTAAGGGCAAACCCTTGTGGTTACCCTGAGGCCAGGTACAAGACATGCCCCTACGTCACTTGCTGAAACAACTTAATCTTTGTTCCCATAAGACGCCAATTGTTCGCCAATAGCCCAACGGATGGCTTTTGCCCGCCCGATGCCTATGCCTGCAACGCCTAACAAGGCTTGCTCGTCGGCGGCGAGGACGGCTTCGACGCTGCCGAATTGTTCCAACAGGTTATGGGCGGCGCCTGGGCCTATCCCGGGGAGCGCTTGCAGAATTTGCAGTTGGGTTTTGCGTTTGCCCTTGGGGCGCTTGCCTTTAAACAACCGGGGCGGCATCTGTCGTGCTATGTGATCGAACTGACGGGCTGCGTAAAGCATCAGCCTTGCGCTTTCGCCGGCGTCGGCGGAACGTAGTAGAGGAATGCCGAGAAACAGTATGAGGCTTATAAGCGCCCCTTGCAGAGCTTCGCGCCGCATGCCGCTAACGGCCAGATCGCGTGCGCGGCCTTCCAGGATAATTGCCTTGTGCAAAGGAGAAGCGGCAAGGCGGATGCCTTGCTCAAACAAACGGCCATCCTTGAGGGAAACGGCGAAATCACGCAGGGTTTTGCGCTCGAACAATAGCCGTTCGTCCAGCAGGTAATCTCCCAAATCCAGGCGCCGCACCGTGACCTCGGCACCGTTTTGGCTTCTAAATGCTTCAATGACCGAGGATTGGCTTTCGCGGTCGTCAGCAATAATTTGAATAGATGACACAGGGTGCTCTTAAAAACAGGACAAGTACTCTCTTTTCATAGTTTGTAGCTTGGGTAGTGTATGGCACTCAACAATAACCGCTGTCAACTATTCACATTATACTGTTGCCACCGCGTGATTGACTCTTCCCTTCATTCAGTTTACCGTGCCATTACTTTGAGTATTATTTGTCAGGTAGTTTCCCATGTCCACTTCGATTACTCCCCCATCCGACGACATTTTTCATCACTTCATCTCAACGCCTCTGGACATGCTTCTGGCAGAACACCAGACCATCAATCCCGAAGACAAGATTCTGTCCCTGTTTCACCGTTGCGTGGCAGAGGTTCCCGCTTACCGCCGGTTTCTGGAAGCACGGGGTGTAAAGCCTGCGGAGATTACCTCTTTCCCGACATTCCGGGAATTGCCGCTGATGGGCAAGGCCGATTACATGCAGGCTTATCCACTGCCGGAGCGCTGCCTGGGTGGCAGTCTCAGAGGTTCTGACCGGGTGGCGGTGTCTTCCGGCTCCACGGGTCAACCAACTTTCTGGCCGCGCTCTGTAGCACATGAACTGGACGTCGCTTTGCGTTTCGAACAAGTGTTTTGCGACAGTTTCCGCGTCCATGAGCACAGCACGCTGGCTGTAGTTTGTTTCGCTTTGGGTAACTGGGTGGGCGGCTTGTATACGACGTCGTGCTGCTGGCATCTAGCCCGCAAGAGTTATCCGCTGATGGTGGCGACGCCGGGCAACAACAAAGCGGAAATTTTCCGGGTGGTACGCGAGCTGGCGCCCCATTTCGAGCAAACGGTGCTGCTGGGCTATCCGCCTTTCATCAAAGACGTGATCGACGCCGGCGCTGCCGAGGGTATCAACTGGGCAAGTTACAACCCCAAGCTGGTCTTTGCAGGCGAGGTGTTTAGCGAGGAATGGCGTAGCTTGATGGGACAACGCATAGGTTCAGTGTCCCCCTGCCATGATTCTGCTTCGCTATACGGAACAGCCGATGGTGGCGTGCTCGGTAACGAAACGCCGCTCAGTATCGCCATTCGCCGCTGGCTGGCGGACCATCCCGAGGCTGCCCGTAGCTTGTTTGGCGAATCACGGCTGCCGACGCTGGTGCAATACGATCCGGCCAGCCGGTTCTTCGAAATGCACGAAGGCACGCTGGTGGTTTCCGGGGAGAATAGTGTGCCCCTGGTGCGTTATCACATCGCCGACAAGGGCGGTGTGTTAAGTTACGATGAAATGTGGAACTTCCTGCAAGAACAAGGGGTGCAGTCTCTTGTTGAACTGGGTCTGAATAAGAATTTTCAGCCACGCAACCTGCCTTTTGTGTACGTGTTCGGACGCGCTGATTTCACCGTCTCCTATTACGGCGCCAATATTTATCCGGAGAATGTCACAGTCGGTCTGGAACAGCCGGAAATCATGGCTTGGGTGACCGGGAAATTCGTACTGGAAACACAGGAAACCGAACACGGCGATAAATATCTGCACATTGCCGTGGAGCTGTTACCCGGCATTGAGCCGGAGGAAGCGATGACGCCAGTGATTGCCGCGTCCATTCGCGCGCAGTTATTGCGTCTGAATAGCGAATTCGCCAACTACACGCCAGCGGAGCGGCAATTGCCTCGAATTACCCTGCATGCTTTTGCAGATTCCGAGTATTTCCCGGCGGGTGTGAAACATCGGTATACCCGTAGATAAACTCCTGAGCGCAAGGGGACCTGCCGGCTATGGTGATGCATGCAAGCGTTTACCTGCATCTTTGCTACCGGCGGTCGCCTAAGCGGTTATCCTCTTGGGGCCGGAACGCGTAACCTCAACTATGATCCAGCCGGCCGCTGCCGCAAAAAATATTTCCTGTGTTGATTTCCCCTTGCTCACCTCTCTCTGGCGAGGAGTTCTGCAGAGAGTTTTATGAGTCGAAGCGAAGATTGGTCTAGCGTATAATAATCAGCTAAATCAAATAAACTTTGGAGGGGCTCATGCCCAATTATACGACTGAATCCATTCGCACTATCGCCCTGGTTGGGCATGGCGCAGCGGGCAAGACCAGTTTAGCGGAAGCCTTACTACATGCCGCGGGCAGCATTCAACAAAAGGGCCTGGTCGAAAAAGGCAATACCGTTTGCGACTTCGATCCACTGGAAAAAAACGCCGGTCATTCGCTGTATAGCGCTATAGCGCATTGCGAATACGAAAACACGCGCATTCATTTTGTAGATACGCCTGGTTATCCGGATTTCGCCGGTCAGGCCATTGCTGCATTGGCGGCGGTCGACGCCATTCTGTTAGTGATTAACGCACAAACCGGCATAGAATTGATGACCGAACGGATGATGCGTTGGGCTCGGGAGCGCCAGCTTTGCACTATCATCGTGGTGAACAAGATCGATGCCGACAATGTGGATTTACCAACCCTGCTTGACGATATTCGTGGGCGTTTTCGTGGCATTATTCTGGATTTACCGGCACATGGAGCGCAGGGCGTCGTGGAGGTGCTGGAACACGACAGCGGCGAGGCCGATTTCGGTTCTGTCGCTTCGGCTCATCATGAACTCATTGAGCGTATCGTCGAAGAAGACATGGAATTACTGGAAAAGTACCTCGAAGAGGGAGAGGAGCCCAAACCCGCCGAGATGCACTCGCCATTTGAAAGCGCCTTGCGGGCCGGTATGGCACCTATTTTGTTCACCTCTGCCAAGACCGGTGCAGGTGTAAAAGAACTGCTACACGTCATCGCCAGCCTCGCCCCCAGTCCCGCCGAGGGCAATCCGCCGCCGTTTTACAAAGGAGAACCCGGCGTTGATGCGGAAACATTTCATGCCGAACCGGATCCGGAAAAACATGTGCTCGCTCACGTTTTCAAGCTGGTCTCCGATCATTACATGGGCAAGGTCAGCGTTTTCCGCGTCCATCAAGGCACACTAAAAAAGGATGCCCAGCTATTTGCCGGCGACGGCAAACGCCCTTTCAAGGCAGCGCATCTTTACTGCCTGCAAGGCAAGGAATACGAGGAAGTCGAAGCTTTGTTGCCGGGAGATATCGGCGCGGTGGCCAAAGTCGATGACATCGAATTCGACTGTGTTTTGCACGATTCTCACGATGAGGACCATATTCATCTCAAGCCGTTAAATTTCCCCAAACCGATGGCGGGTTTGGCAGTAGAAACCAAACGCCGTGGTGATGAGCAGCGCTTGTTTGACATACTCGACAAACTGGCACTGGAAGACCCTACCTTTGCTATCGAACGCCGTTCTTCCACCAATGAAACCGTCATTCGCGGGTTAGGCGAAATCCATCTTAAAGCCAAATTGGAAAAAATGGCCAGCCTGTACAAACTGGAAGTTGACACCAAGCCGCCATTGATTCCCTACCGCGAGACTATTACCAAAGCATCTGAAGGGCATTGTCGTCATAAAAAACAGAGTGGCGGCGCGGGTCAGTTTGGCGAGGTTTTCCTGCGTATCGAAGCGCTCGAACGCGGTAAAGGTTTTGAGTTTGTCGATGCTGTCAAAGGGGGAACCATTCCCGGTGTGTTTATTCCGGCTGTGGAAAAAGGTGTGCGCCAGGCTCTGGAAGGGGGCGTTGTTGCCGGATTCCCGGTAGACGATCTGCGTGTGACTGTTTACGACGGCAAAACCCATTCTGTGGATGGTAAGGAAATCGCCTTCGTCATTGCCGGGCGCAAGGCGACCATCGAAGCGATACGCGCAGCTGATCCGATCGTGTTGGAGCCCGTCGTTGAAATCGAGATTATCGCCCCTGAAACTGCCATGGGTGATATTACCGGTGATCTTTCCTCCCGGCGCGGACAGATTGTCCAGGCGGACACGCGGGGACAAGGCCGGATGGCGATCACTGGCAAGGTTCCTTTAGCTGAACTGGCTGACTATCAGTCCCGGCTGAATTCTCTCACTGGCGGGCGCGGTCACTATGGCATAGAACTCAGTCATTACGCTGCTGTGCCCGAAAATGTCCAACACCAATTAATGGCCGGCTTCAAACTGAAAGAGGAGGAGGACTAGCCATTACCGTCGATTGTGGCCAAGAGTATCTGAAACATTGGTTTATTCATTAAACGCACTCATGAGGTCGAGCAGGCTTGCCGAATGATAGTGATGTAGGGGCTTATACAACTTTAACGCCTTATTTAATTCGTCAGTTGACTTTTTGATATCGCCATATTTGGATTGTATTTGTCCTTTAATAACAAGACTATGTATAAATTGAGCTTTTACGTCCCCGATTCGCATCTTGAATCGGTTAAAAAAGCCCTGTTTGCAAAAGGCGCGGGGCAATATAAGGCCTACGATCAATGCAGCTGGCAAGTGCGGGGCGAGGGTCAATTCAGGCCTTTGACAGATAGCCGGCCGTATTTGGGTAAAACCCGGCAACTGGAAAAGGTGGCCGAATATAAGGTGGAAATGATTTGTATCGATGCGACTATTAAAGAAGTTGTGCAAACACTGCTCAGCATTCATCCTTATGAAGAACCCGCTTATGAAATATACAAAATCCTGACGCTTGAGGATTTCTAAAATCCATAGAAAAGTCACCGGCTCAGGATTTTTTGGGTACTCCTTAAAATCAGGTCTCAATAAAACAAACAAAACGACAACATGACCGCAAGATAATAGCTTTTTGCGTAGTCTGAAACAGCGACAGTAAACAATGTGATTGATTGGCTTCAACTTCGTTTGAAAGAACGCACTTCTTGAGACGGTTTGACCATTATTGTAATTAGTGTATTGGCCTTAGCTGCTATTCTGCCATTACTTTTTCTTGTTGTATGCTTTCGGAATAGAATGAAAACCCAAGCTTTTCATGCTTAGCGTGATACATTGCTTTATCGGCCAGTTGAATCAGCTTTTCGCCATTCTCAGCATTCTGAGGATAAACAGCAATACCTATACTGGCGCCCAGAGGAAATTCCGTTCCTTCAATAATGTAGGGTTCCCGTAATTTGTTCAGAATTTTTTCAGCAACAGGCCTCGCACCATCAGCATCTGTATCTGGTAATAGCAAAATGAATTCATCACCACCAAGACGAGCAGCTGTATCGGAATCACGCAGAGTGGAGAGAAGTCTACTGGCGGTTTCTTTGAGCACCTCGTCACCGACAGCGTGCCCCATACTGTCGTTAACAAATTTGAAGTGATCCAGATCCAGGTAAAAAAGTGAAACTGACTGTCTATTGCGGTGCGCCATATTGATGGCATTTTGAAGCCGATCGGCAAATAACCGGCGATTAGCCAGGCCGGTTAAATCGTCGTAATAAGATAGCCAGATTAAACGATCATCAGTTTGTTTGCGTAAAGTAATGTCATGTACAAAACCATCAACGCCTATACATTTGCCGTATTCATCATAAACAGGAGTGTCTGTCACTTCCAGCCAATGGATGCTTTTTTCGGCATCATATATTTCTAACTGGTAGGGTGGATTAGTTATGCCTTGCATACACTGTTCGGCGTACTCATCAATTTTAAGGTTGATAGGATTATCAGTAAGATACTCATGGTAATCAGTCATAAATTCATCCGCAGTATAGCCGAGGATGTTGGTTACTGAAGGGCTAATGTAAGTGAAAAAGCCATCACGGTCGTACTGATAAAAAAAGTATTCATTACGCAAATTCTCAACCAGGCTACGAAATCTATGTTCACTGGAATTCAGCTCAGCAGTACGCTTTAAAACCAGATGCTCAAGGTCGCTTTGCAATGCTTGCAGGATTTTGTTGGTGCTCTGAACTTCAGTTTTTGACCGTCTGATTTTTCTGTTTTGTCTACGAACCCTGGCAATCCAGAGCAGCAATAAGATCAATACTGTAATGAAACCAGCTGCAATTTTCCAAATTGGTCCATAGTCTGTTGAAGGTTTAATGCTTGGAACCCATTTAGCGTAGATATTCTGCATTTCTTCTTCACTTAACGTATCAAGTGCCTTTTGTAAAATGGCCGCCAGAGTCCGCCAGTCTTTACGTACAGCAATGCTTTCATTAGCGCTATTGCGTTCATAAAAAGCTACAAATTTCAGATCAGTCAGAAGGTATTTTGTTTGCAGATAGCTGGCTGTGGCCATAAAAGTAATAGCTGCATCCGCTTTTTCTGTGCTGACTGCATTTAGGCCGTCCAGCATAGAGTCCACAAAATAGGGAATAACTGAAGGAAATTCCTCGAGAACCCGGTCGACATATTGGTAACCCTTAATCATTGTGACTGTTTTCCCCACAAGATCGCTGCGATTTTTGATCGTGAGGTTATCCCGTTTGGTTACAATAACCAGAGATTTTGTCAGATAAGGCTTCGTGAAGACAAACCAATCTGCGCGATCCGGTCGATCAACCATTGTAGCGACCACATCGACTTTATGAGCAACAGCTGCTTCATACAATTTGTTCCATGCAGTGTTGGGATAAGTTTCAAACTGAATGCCTAGCCGCTTACTTAGTGTGTTGATGACTTCAATGGCAACACCCTCAAGCTTCCCTGAATCATTGATGAAGCTATAAGGAGGCAATGAACCGTCAAAAGCAATCCGGATTTTTTTATGATTTGCCAACCATGCCCTTTCTTTAGGCGTCAAGTGAACTACCTTTTCAGGTTTGTTCTCAATCGGAGCTATGCTATCCAGGTCATTTGCCCCAGCAAAACTTTTGGTGCCCAATTGCTTGCTCAGGTTATTGATGGTTTCAATGACAATACCTTCGATCTTTTTCAAGTCGTTGAAAAAACTGTATGGTGTCACCGAATTGTCAAAAGCATTCTGAATGCTTCTATGATTTGCTAACCAGGAATCCTGATCTTTAGGTGTGAATGGGAATACTTTTTCAGTTTTGTTCTCAATCGGAGCAACGTCATCAAAGTCATCTGCCAAAGCAAAACTCAATAAAGAAATCGATAACAACAATGAAATGAAATAATGCATCGCTTTGGACGGATTAGTTTTCAATTTAGGAATTAAGACGGAAGTAACGTATATTATGGCCTTCTTTGTTTCGATTTAATACGCTCATTGAGTTTCCCGTTATATAGCCAACATACTCTTAGTCAATTTCTGAGCTGACTGAGTTCCTGTATGGATGTCTTGTTGTGAAATCATAGACAAATCCTAAAACGTTTGATTTCCGAGCGGTGTGATTGCCGGCGGGTTGTTTGTACTGCCTCACTTTATTCTGGTTAGCTTAAGCAGGATATATTATGGTGTTCCAGAAAATCTGATTTGATCCCTGTGGGTGAACAATTATGTATTTTTTGACGCTAAATAAATACCAAAACAATTATTCATCATCTCTTTTGACATCAATGACCATTTCTCCTGCCTCATCTTCTGTCACAACAAATAAAATCGGCGCGCAACAAACCGCGCAATCTTCATAATATTGCTGCGGGCCAGACGATGTATCCACCAATACATCGAGCGCTTCGCCACAATAGGGGCAATAAATAATGATTTCGTCCAGTTCGTGCATAATTAAACCTTTCTGAGCAGAGTATCCAGCCAAGACATGGGTAAAATACGCTTAAGAACGGCAAACAAATTAGTTGGAAAAGTGACGTAATAACGCATTTTAGGTTGTTTGGCTTCCAGCGCATGTATGACTTTAACGGCTACAGCTTTGGCTGGCAAGGTAAACGCTACTGCAGCGCCTTCTTTTTGCAAGCGAGCTTCCATCCTTTCATAGGCTTCTTTATGAAAACTGCGCGTTGGATCTATATTTTTTTTATACAGTGCGTACGAATTTTTTCTAAAGTTGCTTAAGATAGGCCCCGGTTCTATCAGTGAAATATGAATATCAGTACCATAAAGTTCCAGTCGTAAGGTATCAGCCAAAGCTTCCAGTGCGAATTTGCTGGCGTTATACGCACCGCGATACCTCATGGCAACCAGACCCAATACCGAGCTGTTATAGATAATCCGGCCATGGCCCTGTCTACGCATTACGGGAATGAGTAAATTAGTCAGCTCATGAGTGCCAAACAGGTTGGTTTCAAATTGAAAACGGAGTACATCCCGAGTTAAATCTTCAACGGCCCCCGGTTGACCAAACGCGCCATTATTAAACAGCGCATCAATTTTCCCGTCCGTTAATTCAAGAGCGTGGCTGACTGCTTGTTGTATGTTTAGGCTATCAGCCAAATCCAGCTGAATTGCGGTAAACCCTTCTTGCGTTAAACGAGTTACATCCTCTGATTTTCTTGCTGTAGCAATGACAGTATGCCCTCTTTTTTTCAGTTCCATGGCAGTACTGTAGCCGATGCCGGAGGAGCATCCAGTAATTAATATTGTTTTTGATAAACTCATGCAGGTAACTAATTTATTAAGTCCTGTTCTTTTAAATAAAAAGCCTTTCCGCTGCTGCAATTGATTAAAAACATAAGCGCATCTTTGGTGCTTTTACTATTTAATTCTACTGATTCAACTCGGATGCACTGATTGGATGCTAGCGCTTTTTCTGCGGCTTGTCTTCTCAGCCGTTCAATTTCAGGTAATCTTGTCTGATAAGACTTGACTAAATCCGGCAGTTTTTCGGGAACATAAGGCGGAATGGCATAAGCAGAAAATTTGTCGGGGTTATTTTTGATAAGGAACTGGTTTTTTGCACTTTCATTAATTGCTTCCTGGTTAGTGTTTGCTTGTTTTTGCAATAAATGCTCTTGTTCAAGCTTTTGTTTTTCCAGGGCGGCCTCTTGTTCTTTTTGAGCTAAGTCCTGTTGGTTGTTTATGTCATCCAGATTAGTGGAAGCACCTGTTTTAATGTTGATTTCAACATTGCTATGGCCTTTTTCGCAGGGACTGGAGCGGTATTCTTTATTGCCATTGGCATCAGTACATTTGTAAATGCCGGCAGAAGCGCAGGCAGAAAACAGGCTTCCCAAAATAAGCAGTATTAGTCTCATTTCTTTACTCAATCATGCTATGTTAAAACTTAATCCCAGACCGGTATTATAGGTGATTTAAGGTTGCTAGGGAGATGTGTGCTTCTGATAACGATGACTCGCAAACAAAAACAGCACAGCGGTAATAAACATTAATCCGGTAAAAAACCAGAAATAATCCGCACCGGCAAGCTTGCTGGTGCCGTCGTCATTTTGAATAAAGAAATTGACTGCACTGGTAAAAAGATTGCCTACAGCCACAGACAGAAAATAAAACGCCATAACAAATGATTTCATGGTTTTAGGCGCCTGGGTATAAGAAAATTCAAGACAGGTAATTGAAACCATGACTTCGGCAGATGTTAACAGCACGTAAGCAAGTAACTGCCAGGTGATATGAGGAGTTAAACCATCGTCCAGTTGCATTTGTATAGAGGCAGGTATGGCAAAAGCAATAACCGTCAGGAACAAACCGATAGTCATTTTTCTTAATGCTGTTAAAACACAAAAACGGCTTAAAAAAGGATAAAGAACATAGGAAAAAAATGGTACCAGCAACATGATTAACAAGGGATTAGCGGCCTGAATCTGTGACGGCAGAATTTCGAAGCCAAACAATAAGCGATCCATTTTCTGAGCCTGTAATATCCAGGATGATCCGGTTTGTTCAAATAGGGCCCAAAACATAGCAATAAATGCATAAATAGATGCCAGTTTAGCCAGACTTGTTATGCCGACATGACTGAACATTTCCTTTATAAAATCTATTCCGGCCGGCTGAATATGGACAAAGCGATAACGTCCCGACCAGAAGGTTACAGTTGCCAGCAGCATCAACAAGCCGGGAACGGCAAAAGCAACAGAAGAGCCATAATTGTCCAGTAACCAGGGAATAATCAACATGGCGGTAAACGCGCCAAAATTGATGGCAAAATAAAACCAGCTGAATACTTTCGTCATCAAATGCCGGTTGCCAATGCCGAACTGATCGCCAATATGCGCTGAAACACAGGGCTTTATTCCGCCCGCACCCATGGCAATAAGACCTTGTCCAATCAATAGACCCATGCGGGTATCATCCATCGCCAGAGCAAAATGACCGACACAATAAATCAGCGATAAAAAAATAATTGTCCGGTATTTACCTAAAAGGCCATCGGCCAATAATGCCCCGAACAGCGGCATAAAATAGGCCGTCGATACAAACAAATGAAAATAGCCCTGAGCTTCATTCTCTGACATGACCTCCAGCTGACCTGATGAATTCATCAGATACTGAGTCATAAAAACCACTAATATTGCCCGCATCCCGTAATAGCTGAATCGTTCAGCGGCTTCATTACCAACGATGTAGGGGATGCCTGTTGGCAAGGTGTTTGACTCGTCGGGCCGGGTTTTATAAGGGATCATTTGGCTGGTTTTGTAAAAGATAAAAATCGTAGTTATGTAGTTATTATGACACGGGCACAAACCTGCGATGTTATTTTGGTATTCGGAACTGAGCGTTGATAAAGGTAAAATTTTTTGGTTTTACCGGATAGGTGTTGATTATTGAAATCAACGAGAAAACGACTGCCTCATTAAGCCCATCAATTGTTGAAAAACCGGATAGTTGATGTTCGAACTTGGTAACTATTCAACGCCAAGCATAACAATCCCGCGAGAGAGGCCTGCCCCGAGTTGCGCCGAAGAGGTAGGGTGTGGGAAATCAAAAAATGCAAAATGCTTGTTTAAGTCTCATCTCTCCATAACATCAGCCCTCTCAATCAAGAGAGGAGGAAAGCACCCATAGATTTGCTGAGGTTCGCTTTCGCATATTAGCTACCGAACTTGCAGGATTTCGACAAGTCCACAGGCAGCTCGACTCATTATCACTCGACTAAGATTTCCGGATGGCAAAATACCAACCAAAAGCGGACAGTCGATACCAGCGAACAACCGGGCGGTATAAATTAAGACCCAAGGGACAGAAACAATTGCATAATCCCCAAACGCATTCCGAAACATCGATGTAATTGGCAAAATCTAGTTCAAGTGAGTATATACTTATTGCGACGCATTTTGTCGTAATCATTTGTTATTCTGCTATTTTGAATAACAAAAAAAGGAAAAGTATCATGGCTGGCTACGGTCTTTCTAAATCCCGCATCACTGCCTGGAAGCAATGCCCCAAGCGTTTATGGCTACAAATTCACCAACCCGGCTTGCTGGAAGTTTCAGGTGACATCGAGCGTAGTTTCCAGATTGGTTATGAAGTGGGTGAAGTGGCTCAAGGTCTTTTTCCTCATGGTATCCTGATTGAGGATGACCATGATTTATTAACCCTCCCCGATTCTTTCTGGGTTACATTTACGCCCCGCCCAGACGAAGTTAAGCGACTGTTAAACACGCAGCATCATCTTGATTCCACCTGTTTGGCAATGACTAACCACCCTGATTCACCTATTTTCGAAGCCACTTTTGAGCACGATGGCGTTCTCGTTCGCGCTGATTTGTTATTGCCGACGCCAAAGGGCTATCGCATGGTTGAAGTTAAATCCAGTACCCGCGTTAAGCCTTATCATATTGACGATTGTGCGGTGCAAGCCTGGGTGCTCCCAGCAATTCCCAATTTAAAACATTAGGTTTTAACTGGTAATTCCATCCCGCCATTCAGCATGAACTGCATCAGATGC